>JAMDBT010000053.1 GCA_023487205.1 Thermoplasmatota archaeon | reverse complement strand
GGTTGCAACCTGTTAGTTCCCATCCGCTGGGCATCCTGTTGAAGAGAACCAGATTAGCGGTTTGAAGAGCGAGTTATTTGGTCACAGCCGAATAATAGCTCCTGACCTCTTTCCCAAATTTCTCCCTGGAGAACCTCTTCGATGCAAGAAGTCCAAGCCTGGAGTATTCGTCGCTATTCGAAATTGCCTCCCTCACTGCTTTAGCACAGTTTTCTGGATCAGGCTTGACCAGGATGGCCGAATCTCCGGCTATCTCCACCATGACTGGAATATTGGATGCGACCACCGGCAATCCACAGGCAAAAGCTTCCACAACTGGCTTCCCGTAACCTTCTCCAAGGGTCGGAAAAAGTAGAACATCACAGGCATTGTAAACGATGTTAATCTCTTCAGGAGTGAGGCCGCTAAAATTTATGGCGCCCTCTACCGGCGATCCCACTTTTACCAATTTGAAATGATCTCCCAATATTTCCATTGTCTTACGGACAACTGGAACATTCTTCCGTCTAAGGCTGCTTGATACTGAGAGGACCAGCTTCGAGTCAAGGGGCAGATGCAATAATTTCCTCGCTTCTGCTTTTTGGTTTAGATACCTGATTTCCTCAGGAGGTGGCATATAAATTACCTTTGGTTCTGCCTTAAATCCGTATTCGATCAGCTGATCCCTTACCCAGGCCGAAGGAGCAATGAGATTCCTGAATTCAAGAAACCTTCTGAGGAATTTCTCAGGCAAGTTGATAATATTGCCATGCGACTCGTCTTCCTTGTCCAGGAAGAACAGGTCGTGTATCGTCACGATTCCCTTCTCCGGATTGCTAAGCACCGGCAGTCCGAATGTCGTATAATGCACGTAGCCTTCCGAAAGCCTGTTTGTGATTGATCTGAATGTCTTAGCCCCACGGATAATGTTCCATGCCCAGCAATCAGTGAAAGGCAATGAAAGGTTGCCATCTACGACTTCCGTCCCGTCGCCCCATTTGGAGGTGATCTGGTTTTTTGAGAGTCTGAGCATTATCCGAGGGAAACCGCTTGCATTGCTGAATTCTTCGGCGTAGGTATCGAGGCTGCTGTATCTCCTTCCTGTACCCAAGACGTATAGTTGCATAGACACCGTAATCATGCATCTCTGCCTATAAGTTCCTCCTCCTTTCCACTGGACCGACGATGGGGAGTACTTAACTGCGGGATCAATGAATGAAATGTGCCTTAGTTAATTCAATGATCGCTCCAGCTTTCTCTCAGTCTTGGGTGTATTGCCTATATCGGAAGTTCCATGACTGTGTTTGCAGGCGTTCCGGGGTTGAAGTTAGGAATACACGGCAAAACGGGTAATAGAGCATCAGGGAATGTGCAACTGCATGTTAGCTGGATGCACTAATCGCTGTATGCAGTCCCTTCGGTGATCAGATCTGCCTTTTTTCCGTCTTGAGTGAGTTGGTTATATGAAATGGGTTTAGAAGGTTCCTTACAAAAACCATAAGATCTCTGTATTTCAGTTGCTTTGTCAGAACAGTTACTCCCATGAAAATCAATACGCCCGTGACCGAAACTGGTACCAGAACATAAATCCTCAGGGGTGGATAAACATAAATCACTGCCAGCAGAAAGATGGACTGCACCATTGCCGGCAAGACCGGGAGTACCACAGTGCGATCTAAAGAGGTCTTCGAGGTGCGGTATAATGAAACTCGATATCCAGCGTAGAGGAAGATATTTGCCACCAAGCTGCTTACTCCTCCGCCTAAGGCGCCCAGTGAAAGATATGATATACCAAATATGCTCGGTGGTATGAGGACAAGGTTGAGTGCTATATTGAGGATGACGGCAGTGGAAGTTAGTTTCGCAACGGAAGATGCCCTGGCTTTGGCTATGAGGGCGCTACTGCTTGGGACCACCAGTGCACCAAAAACCGCACTGATTGATAAGGGCGCCAGAATAATGGCGTAAGGAAGATAAGTCGCATTAAAAATGTTCACAATGTAGTAACTCAGAAGCGAAGCAGTGACAGCAAATGGTAGCACTATTATCAAGACCATTTTCTCAAACTCATTCACAGTATTATTGACTTTGTGTGCAGTGCCGTTCTTGTGCAAGCTGGATAGAATTGGGAGAAAGAAAATGGTCAGTGAAGTCGCGAAGCTGGAAAGAACCGTTGCTATTCGCTGGTCCAGGTAGAAACCTCCTGTGGCATTGCCGTGCCAGAAAAACTGAATGATTACTTTATCCACATTTCCGTTGATTACCGCCACGGCCATGACTATGGACATGGGCAGAGCAATCTTTGTGTAAGACTTGAAGGTGCTGAGACTGAACTTGGTTAGTTTCCAGGGTCTCCCATATAAATAATAAAGAAAAATGAAGACTGAGTATGTGGCGTCGTACGTTATCGAAATCAAGACAGCGGCAAAAATATCCGTGAGTGATACAAGATGGAATGCGCCTATGGCACCTATCAGTATGAAAATGGAGTTTCTCGCCAGAGCTTCCGCAATGGTAGGTATCGCATACCTGGCTGTGGAATATTTGGCCCTATAGAAAGACTGAAAAAATGTCACAAAACCGCTGAAGAAATAGTAGGGTATAAGGCCAAGAATAACCCAGTACTCAATCGGATATTCAAATCCGATGTGGAGGACATCAGTGATGATGAAAAGAGAGCTTATGGTTATCGCAATGAATATTCCGCCCAGGACGAACTTAACAAAAAGATACGTGGAATTGGCTTCAGCTTCAGATTCGCCCGACGAGATTCCCCTGATGTATGCCTGGGAGTATCCCAAATCGGATATGAACGTGAATATCCCGACAAAACCGATTCCGAAGGATATTATGTCCCAGGAAACAGGAAAATACCGAGTAATGAAAAATAGTCCCACGAGTCCAATCGCGCCGTTCAGGACACTCTGCATAATCAAGATCGGAGACTGTGACCGGAACAATTGCGACCGTAATAAAAAGAGCGGATATATAATTGTACTTGGGCCGTAAGAGTTCAGCCGTCTGAAACTATCCCGGGTCAGTCCTGAACGGAAGTTTTATATGGCGTCAAAATCCAGTAGGATTTTGACGGCAAAGATTACGAGGTTCCATACCACGGAGGATTTCCAACACCATGTTATCCGGTCCAGTAACAGTAACCATTATTCAAGTAACAGCCATGTTACCGAATGGTCAGTCTACCTGATCAAGTTCTCAGGGAAAAACACGAGGGAAAAGGACCGGGATCCATAACCAAGCCAGTCTGAACGCAAATTTTCATGTCGATAAGCTACACACTGTTACGGGTCTGTCCGTCAATAGAAATCATCCACAATCTAAAGCTTTTAAGTGGTTTAAGATGCCCTGTCGTGCGAATTAGGACACATGGGGATGAAGCTGTCGGTCATGGTGAACTTCCACTGACGAAGGAGAATCGGAGCTAATGCTGCGCAGTATTCGTGCCATAAGCTGGAAGATCCACAAAATCTCAGCCCTCAAGAAAATGGGCGTTCGCATGAACCTTCCTGCTGAGCTATTCTCCAGGAAGTACTCAAGGAAAACAATGAACCTATACAAGAACAAGGCGCTCGAAATCGCCAATTCCATGGGATGCCTTTTTGATGAAAGTATCGAAGGCCGTGAGCTCAACGATGCATTCGTGTTTAGAGTTTATGATGAGACTGGGTTCGTGCCAGCGAGTGGGGACATCGTTGCAGATGTTGGAGCACACAGGGGCGATAATGCAGTATACTGGGGGAAGGTATGTAAGGCACAGGTCATCGCGTTCGAACCGCTACAGGATAATTTCAGAGTCTTGCAGGAGAATTTGCGTCTCAACCAGATATCTGCGATCACATATGATGTGGCCTTGGGTGATGGCCTGGAACATAAGGCGGCAATCGTGGGAAATATGCTGGCGGATCCCGATGCGTACCGCGACGACTATGAGACACATACCGTCAAAACCATAACCCTCGATTCTTATGATTTGCATCGGCTGGATATCCTCAAGATAGACGTTGAGGGGTATGAGGTGAAGGTTCTGGCGGGGGGAATTGCAACAATCAGGAGATGCAGGCCAAGAGTGATAGTGGAGACACACTCAATCGAACTGGAAAAGGAGGTGCACGAGCTGCTGACGCAGGAGGGATACGAACTTGTGCGGAACGACAAGAGCTGGATCATCCCTGATAGCAGGTTTAACCGAACAAGAAACATGTTCTTCGTGCCCCGGGGCAAGGTTAGATGAATACGGGCAAATCTAAGTTTCAGTCAACGGTCCGGGGTTTAAATGAATAGGGCAGCAATTGTTGCTGGGTCCGATATGCGGAGTTACGGAGGTGGAGAGAAGGATATAATTGGGTGGGTACCCAAAATAGATGATTTTGAAATGGCCGTGTTTTCTCCTGCTGATGGCGTAAATCTTCGAGTCACCAAAGAACAAATCGATTCGCTGATGGAAGGAAAGGTCCCTGTCGTTTACTTCAATGCATTGCGCATAACATTTCTTAGGGACCTCCTTCCGATTGGACTTGACTCCGTAAGGAACATTCTCTTACTGAGGAGATACAATACGGTTTACTCGATGCATCAGGGTTTGATTCTTAACACGTTGATCCTCTTGACGTGCAAACTTAGAGGATCCAGGTTCATACTTGGAATCCATTCCCCGATTTTCTTTGAAGTGGAACCATTGGGTGCTAGCCCACTGAAGAAGTTCCTAATGGTATTCTTCAGAGCATTCAGAAAAGTCCTTATCATGAGCATATCCTATGCCCGGGTCCAAAATAGATCGGACTTGGGACACCTCGTTGACCTGGGGTTTCGAGGGATAGCTTACAGCATCCCTCCCTTCATAGACACTAGGCGAGTACCAAGATCCCTCGGTTCGAACAAGAACGAGTTCGTAGCACTCTTCGTAGGAAGATTGGCGGTCAACCACAAGGGCGTTGATCTGCTTTGCGAAACAATTGAGAAGGTATTGCAGAAGGTTCCCAATGTGATTTTTCATATAGTTGGATCTGGCAACGACGGTGAGCCCTACATCAGGAATATCCTAGCGCTTTATCCGAGAAATGTCAAATGGTTCGGTTTCCTGTCTGAGGACGAGTTAACCGATGAGTTCACGGGAGCCAGTATATTTCTTTTTCCCTCAAGGAGAGAGAACTTCGGCATAAGTCTTGCAGAGGCACAGCTTTGCGGACTGCCTTCCATCGCGTTCAAGGTAATGGGGTCGGAGGATATTCTTTCGGATGACGTGCAGGGCACTCTTATCCCTCCGTTTGATACCGCCGCCTTCGCTAACGCCGTTGTTAGCTCTTATGAAAAGTGGTTGGCCGATCCAGAAGGGTATGCAAGGCTGAAGATTGCGATTTCAGTCCTGGCGCTGGAAAGATTCTCCGAAGCACGAACGTTGGAGCAGTTGAAGGAAATGCTTCATGGAAAGCAGGCGGTGGATTGAGTGCATGCACTTCTACACGGATTTCAGAAGAACCATTTCATCTACAAGGGAATGGTGCGCAACCTTGGCGAAAACTCTGTTACCACATATCTGCCCGAGATATTCGTCAGATCATATGGAGACCTCACGGATTCCACTGACAGTTCGTGTCTGCTCGATAGGATTGACGATTACGATCTCGTGGTGTTCTCCCCCAGATCGTTCTATGACGAGAACTTCAAGAAGTTCCTGAAATACACGGGAAACGTCACGAAAGTTTTCTTGGACATTGAGGACGACTTCCTCCTGAGAAACATCTACAAGAGCCCAGAAATCAGATTTTACTTCAAGCGTGAACTGATAACGCGCGTTCCGCGTGCGAGTAAGACAAAGTGGTATGTCCGGCACATATACGGCTCCCAGATCCTTCCACCGGTCCACAGAAAGATAGGTCTGCCAAAGAATCGCCTATTGTCATTACCTTACAAGATAGCATCAGAGAACGACGCTGACGCCAAACTTCTGCCATTTCCACTGACTATTGATCCAGATCCTCGCTTTGCAGGATCAGGTTACGACGACAGGCAGCTTGACCTCTTTGTTTGTCTTGTTCCAAAGACAATTCGCGAGAGGCATCACTATTATGATTTTTTCAGGAGGTGGACTGAAGAGACTGGAGCTGAAATGAAAGGCGTAGTTTCCAAGGGGGGGCTTCCAAGGGATGAGTATCTGAAGTTCTTGACTTCCTCTAAGTCCAGCATTTCAGTCCGGGGGATGGGTTACGACACGGATCGATACTGGGAGATACCGTGTTACAAGTCTGCATTGTTTACCCCAAAACCACCGATTGTTATCCCCCATGATTTTGTGGACGGTGAATCGGTTGTGTTTGTTAGATCTCCTGAGGACCTGAGGGAGAAATTCCAGAAGTACGTCGTAAAGTCTGATGAGTGGAAGGAGATTGCTCGAATGGGGCACGATCTTTTCATGCGGTACCATCTTCCTGAAGTTAGAATCAAGTCGCTGTTGCTTGACGTCGTAAGTAGCTGAAACACGTGGACCGGTCAACGGGAATTGCCCGTCACGTGGCTTGGTCAGATCCCCGTAACCTCAGTAAAGTTTCAGACGCCGCCGGGAAAGCTTTTTTTATGATGTCCCGGGAATGGCGCTCTCAGTAACGTGGACTAGGTCTTTGGCCACCTTGCCGTAATTCATCGAAGAAACGATCCTGTCTCGCATGACCTCCAACGAATCACCCATACCCTTCTGCATCCATTTCCTTGCGAGTTTCAGGGCTAGATTTCCATTCTGCAAGTTTGCCACCAAGTCCGTCAGTCCAGTAACTTCCATGAATGGTTGTAAATATGAAATGACCGGGGTCAAGTTCATGAGGCTCTCGATAGGCACCATTTCAAAATTTCCCCCATAAACTGGAGTAATCGTGAACACTGATCTTTTTTCAAGTGCAAACAGGTCTCTTCTCGTGATACGTGAGTGGTGCTTTATCTCGGTGCCAGACATCTCCGCAAGCCTTTGTGAATATGTATCTGATCCAAAGCTATGAATTTCCAGATCCCTCAACAGCGGACCCATTTCCTTGAGGAAGTTGGTTGTATGTTCCAGGTGCGTATCATCTGGACCGCCAAGAAAGACTACTACGTTCGTTCTGTCAGCAGGTTCATATCCAGACGGAAACTCTTCAGGATCAATGGGGTTGTATACTATGCCTTTGCAGCCCGCGTTGTATATCCTGTTAAGCAAGAGTCCAGTCCATAGACTCTGTGCGAAAACTGGGCGCTTCTTCAGTCCTTGAAGGTACGGTCCAAGCATTCTAAGCTGTAGCGGAGTAGGGAAGAAATCCCTATAGACGCGCCTGGAAAGCTTCCTGAATTTTCCACTTTCTTGCCAATCAATATATTGCTTGAAAAAGAGGCTCGCCCCATTGAAGTAGTGCACCCAGATAAGAAGTTTCTCATGATTGATCTCCTTAATTCTTTCCAGAAAATGATAGTCGTCCAGGCCAATATAGATTTCGTCGGTTGCGAGGAAAGCGCCTAGGTCGCCGTAAGAAACCTGCTTCACGTCAACCCCATAGTCTGGAGGAACGTTAGACGAAGCATCATCACTCACTTCCAATATTCTCGTTTCAATGCCCATTTCTCTGGTTCCCTTCCTTATCATGCGGAAGTTGTAATGTATGTTGTTGAACTGATTCGGTTGTTTGGGAAGAAGCAAATTCAGCGTCGGAAACCCACGCTCGTTATTCACTTCCACCTTAAACGCAGTTTTGTAATAAAGTAATTCATACGTTTTCCGTGGTGGGAAGTGACACCACATTCTCGCTCAGTAATGCATTATAGTGTCCCTGTGGCAAACAGGAGAAGGGGTGCTTCTTGTGCTATGCAAGTTCCAAGGTCACTAAAGTGCAGTCTCCGCCAAATGTGCTTAAGATAATTGGGTGGGCACTGGAATCGGCCATGACTTGCGGACAGGCATTTCGGTCGTGTTTGATCA
>JAMDBT010000052.1 GCA_023487205.1 Thermoplasmatota archaeon | reverse complement strand
ATCAGCAGCCACACAATACGGTATTGATTGGTTCTTTGGACTATTTCTTGTTCCAAATTCTTTTCTTGCCGCTCTCATCTTCAAACTGCTGCAGAAGTTCCTTCTGCTTGCCCGTAACATGTTTTGGAACTGAAACTGAAATCTCAACCAGAAGATCTCCGGAGGTACTTCCACCCATCCTTGGTAGGCCACTTCCCTTGACCCGGATAATCTCCCCGGGTTGCGTCCCCGCAGGAACTTTCAGTGAGATGCTTTCCTTGAAAAGTGAAATCTCCGATTCTGATCCCAGGGCAGCTTCGGGAAAGGAGATCTCCTTTCTTACAATAAGGTCTGATCCGTTGCGTACTATCCCCTTCTGGTCATTTACAGCTACGATTACAAACAGGTCTCCCACGCTTCCCTGGTGCGCCTGGCCTTTTCCCTTGTACCGTATTTTCTGGTTATCCGGGACCCCTCGTGGTATATTTATTTCCACTTCCTCGGTTGCGCTAATGCTCCCGTATCCTTTACAGTCTTTGCAGGCTTCAATTGGCAACTTGCCGCGTCCGCCACATTTCCTGCAGGAAGTGACCGTGACCATCCTCACGAACCCACTACCCTGGGTGATCCGTTCCTGTCCGGTTCCTCCGCAGGTATTGCAGTAGCTCAACTTTCCGTCCTTCGCACCCGTTCCGTTGCAAGTGTGGCAAAGAGTGTTCCGGCGGTACCTTATGTTCTTCTTCGCACCGTAATAGACATCTTCCAGAGTGACATTTATCCTTACTACCAGATCAAGATCTGGTCCCCGGCTTCTGGTGTTGCCGAAGAAAGAATCCCCAAATCCACCCATTCCACCGAATGAACCGAAAATCCGTTCAAAGATGTCGCTGAATTCTGAGTAGTGCGTGAAGTCGTCCCAGGTGAAATCACTCCTTCCCGGGCCAAAATCAACCGTTCCAAACCTGTCGTAATTGCTTCTCTTCTGCGGGTCCGAAAGGACTTCGTATGCCTCGCTTACTTCCTTGAACTTCTCCTCTGCTTCCTTCTTGTTGTTTGGGTTCAGGTCGGGGTGGAATTTCTTACCCAGTTGCCGAAATGCTTTCTTTATTTCGTCCTGGGAGGCGGTCTTCTGCACCCCGAGTGTTGAGTAGTAGTCCTTGGCCATGCTTATTTCGTCTGATCCGCATCAATGACGCTGTCATCCTTGTTATCCTGAGGCGTATCCTGAGACGGGCCTTCCTCCGAAGCCGTGCTTCCTTGTTCAGGAGAGGCAGTCTGTGACTGCGCCGCCTGCTGAGCCTGGTACATTCTCGCTCCGATATCCTGGATCTTCTTGGATAATGACTCCTGTTCCGCTTTGATCTTACCCAAATCCTTTGCGGCTAATGCGTCTCTGAGATTCTTCACCGCATTATTGACTTCAGTCTTCTCCGAATCAGTCACCTTATCTCCCGCATCGTTGACGGTCTTCTCTGCGAGGTATGCCAGGTTTTCCGCGGAGTTGATGGTTTCAATCTCTTCTTTCTTTTTCTTGTCCTCTTCCTCGAATTTCTTGGCATCAGTCTTCATCTTCTCGATTTCTTCCTTCGATAGCTTGTTGCTGGCAGTTATGGAGATGCTCTGACTCTTGCCAGATCCCTTGTCAACGGCGGAAACGTTCAGAATCCCGTTTGCGTCTATGTCAAATGTAACCTCTATTTGCGGGACGCCTCTTGGGGCGGGAGGTATTCCTACAAGGTTGAACATGCCCAGCGAAACGTTGTCGTTCGCCATTGGCCTCTCTCCCTGCACCACATGTATGGTCACCGCAGTCTGCATGTCCGCGGCAGTCGAGAATACCTGTGACCTTTTCGTTGGAATCGTCGTATTCGATGGAATTATAGGAGTGTCAACCCCGCCAAGCGTTTCAATGCCCAGCGTGAGGGGTGTAACGTCAAAGAGGACAATGTCTCTGATCTCCCCTGAAATGACCGCACCCTGAAGTGCTGCGCCCATTGCAACACATTCCATGGGGTCAACTCCGCCCTCCACCTTCTTGCCAATGTAGGTTTCAACAAACTGCCTGACATAGGGGATTCTCGTGGGACCCCCCACCAGAATTATCTTGTTCAGATCTGAAACGGTAAGCTTGCCAGCCCTAAGCGCGTCGTCGACCGGTTTCTTTGCCCTTTCCACAATGGGTTTTATCAGATTTTCCAGTTCCGCCCTGGTAAAGGTCATCTGGATGTGCTTGGGGGTTCCATTCGCTGAAGTAATGTAGGGGAGGTTGATTTCGGTGGATAGTGTCGTGGAAAGCTCTATTTTGGCTTTTTCCGCAGCATCTTTCAGCCTTATGTAGGCAGACTTGTCCGAGATCAGATCCACATTCTCCTTGGCCTTGAACTTATCATTTACATACCTGATTATGGCCTCGTCCATGTCCGTCCCTCCAAGTTGGGTGTCGCCGGAAGTTGAGACAACTTCGAACACACCATCTCCGAAGTCCATAATCGTTACGTCCAGCGTTCCTCCTCCAAGGTCAAAGACAAGTATCTTCATTGATTCCTTCAGTTTGTCAATCCCGTAGGATAATGATGCCGCGGTTGGTTCGTTGATTATCCTCTTCACTTCCAGTCCCGCTATCTGCCCTGCGTCCTTTGTAGCCTGTCTCTGATTATCGTCAAAATACGCGGGAACTGTTATGACCGCCTCAGTTACCGGTTCTCCAAGAAATGCCTCTGAATCCCTCTTGATTTTCTGCAGTATGAATGCAGAGATCTGCTGAGGCGTATACTCTTTCCCCAGTATCTTGTACTTATAGTCAGTGCCCATCTTTCTCTTGGCAGCGTACACGGTGCCTTCCGGGTTCAGGAGTGCCTGCCTCTTCGCGGGCTCGCCCACAAGCAGCTGGCCATCCTTCGTGAATGCGACATAACTGGGAAACGCTTTTCCCCCAACGGAAACGCCCTCCGCGCTCGGGATTATGGTGGCTTTTCCGGATATTACAACAGCAGCGGCAGAATTACTCGTGCCAAGATCTATTCCAATCACTTTAGACATTATTTTTCACCTTTTGAAACCGCAACTTTAGAGGTCCTTATTACCTCATCATTTAATTTATAGCCCTTTTGAAGTTCATCAACCACAAGACCATCTTCCCCGTCTTCGATAACAGCTACAGCCTCATGCTGATACGGATCATATTTCTTTCCCTTTGCGTCAATGGTTTCAAGGCCGTACCCCTTCAGGATCTTCAATATCTGATCCTTCAGGGTCATTATTCCGTCGTTATCCGGATGCGCGGATATGGCTGAATCCACTGAGTCCAGGAAAGGCAGTATTGCCAGTAACAGGTCCCTGTTTGACATTCTAACGGCAACAGACACCTCGCGATCTTTTGCCTTCATCAGGTTATCTGCGTCCGCGACCCTTCTCATCAGCCTGTCCTTCTCGTACTCCTTCTCCAGCGTTAGTTTCTGAACCAGTTCCTCCATCGTGCTCAGTGCGAGAGGGAGGTTGTGTGCTATCCTTTCTTTAGCTTCCCTGATCTCAGAATTGATCGGGGACTTCAGATTATCCAGTCGGCTATTCATCGTTGCAGTCAGAGGTGAATATGTCCTTCATTATAAGTCTTGTGAAACAACGGAGGCCCTAATACCAAAGAAACACCGTGAATTACGTTCTTTCCTGATAGTTGTGGCAGCATCATCAGATCACTCTTGGAACAATTATTTCCCAGAGTATCAAAGCGAACACAAGGATACCAATGGCTCTGGATATGGCATTCCTCCTCTGTTCGGTCAGGAATGAAAATCGACGACGCTTGGAAACTATGGCAAGAGTTTCCTTGAAGAACTGCCCCCCATCAAACACGAACCAGGGAAGGGCGTTCATCAGTCCAAGCAGGAAATCCAACCAGAAAACCCAGTAGAAGATGTTGACGGTCACCCAGAACATGGAGGGTGCCACTGGTGTACTATACAGCGAGTATACTCCCGCAGGAACTGGGGAATATCCAATGAAGGGAAGCGCCAGCATCTCGAAGAATCCATTGGGGAAATTCTGGAATGCAGTATCTCCAAATATCAGTTGCGTCAGTGCCGGCATCGATACATATTGAAAACCGGAATAGTCCGACGATACGCCGATGAAACTGGCGTGCTTGTACGAAGGGCTGTTATCGAGCGGGTAATTCTGCTGATAGTAATTGTACTTTGATACTGTGGTGACGTTGTACGAACTGAACTTCTGTGTCCATGCACCACCCGAATATGTCTCATTTATCACCGTCAATGGTATGGTGGTTCCGGGAAGAATGCCATCCAGGGTGTTGGTGAATGTGGTCAGGTTCCACATTGTTCTCCCGTCAAGAGAATAAAGTATTGCCCCGGCAGGAATATTGGCCTTCTCGGCAGGATAGCCCGGAAGGAGAGCGGGAAAAACGATGCCAGCCGGGATGGTTCCCCTTGTGTATGATTTACCATTAAACTCGGTGAAATTCACTACAGTTCCCGGGACTATACTGGTATTTACACCAACATTGTACAGTTGACTGCCGGTAAAGTTCCCAAGGGATGTCACTTCTCCACCCGGTGCAATCCCGGCTGTCTGAGCAATTCCGCCGCCATCGACCCCGCTCACGTATACTCCGTCGTGGATCGGATGAACCGAAGGCATCATGACTCCAGCGAGCATGATGAAAATGACGAAGGCGATGATGAGGTTAACCGCGGGACCGGCAGCGAATATCCTTCGTCTTGTAACGGGATCGGTTGCGTTAATCTCATCCTGATCCGGCTCTACGAATGCCCCAATGGGAATAATGAAAAAGAGGGCCCCCACCGACTTGACCTTTATTCCGTGCTTCCTGGAAACAATTCCGTGCATAACCTCGTGAATCACCACGGCAAAGATTAGCGCGAAAGTGCCGTAGACAACCGGAATGTAGGGATTGACTATTGGCAGGGCAAGATAAACCCCCAGCGAAGTGGATGCCTGAATCCTGATGAAAAGAGACAGATACGCCTCGTACACGAGCAACAACACTGCCAACAGTGAGAAAACCAGTACAATTGCAACTGACAGCTTCGAGAATGCTTCTTTCGGCACTGGCCTGGCGAACCTATCCAGAATCTTCCTGTTCTTTGTGACCTTGAGCATCAGGGCTGGCCCGAAGAATGAGAAATTCTTTGATTTTGAGATGAAAGGGGCGAGTAACGCAAGGGCGAGAATCCACGCCAGCAAAATTAATAGCAATAGAATGAGGTAATTCACCATTCCGGACTCAGATGGTAACTTGATATGTAATATTAATCATACAGAGTGGATGGACCGTTACAATATGGAAAGACTAAAAGAAATCACCCCTTGCTGCTGGTTGAATGTCGTGTTCACGAAAGGAACGGTACTGAGTGCTGCTTTTGGGAAACCTTTCCGCGCAGGATTTCATACCATATCTCTAACTGGTGATCTGCAGCAAAGTGATTAGCAAATCGTTCTTCTAATAAAACAAAAGTGGGTGAAAATTAAATAATCTGCTTCTATCACACAGCATATGAGCAATGAACGCAACGTGGTTGTGGCGATTTTTGTTGCTACAGTTGTTGTCTGGATTTTATTTGATTTCGAGTTTTATGCATTCTTTTCCACCTTCTTCAACGGATATCCCGGAAATTATACTGCCTCACTGACACCGCCATTCATGGCCACCGGCGTTGCTGCTGCTTTCTTTACAATTGCGCTCCTCGTGTATCCGGTGTGGACAAAGGGAGTGCGCGAAAGCGGGGTTGACTTCAAGTGAAAGATAAGATCAGGAAGGAGTTGATCTTCATATCGGCCGTAGTAGCCATATTGGTTGGGTCCGCCATACTTAATGCAGCGCTTATTTCTGATATTTCCAGTTCGGTCGCACAGGAGAATGGGAGCATCCCGGCGGGCGCTTACGTCATACACGTGACAGGAAGCCAGTGGGTTTGGACTTTCACTTATCCTAATGGCACGGTAACCCACGATTTTCTATCTGTTCCTGTGAATACCACAATTGCACTCATCGTGAATTCCACTGATGTGATACACGACCTGTACATTCCGCAAATGGACATACAGGCGTATGCCGTTCCTGGCAACAATAACACAGTGGTTTTTCGTCCCTCCGGGACAGGGTCATATTTCTTTGAGTGCGTAGAATACTGCGGTGAATACCACTACAAGATGACGGGGACTCTTCAGGTGGTGGCCTAGAGGTGCAGGATTATTTCAATCTGATGGTTGATCTTTCTGTTGCGCTTTCAGTCATATTACTGATTATTTTCCTAACCTTCTATTACATTTTAAACAGGAAATCTGAGATCGGGGGGGCAGCCGAGACCGCCGGCTACGAAAACCCAAAGCAATTTATGAGGGACACGCTTGGTTCCAGACCAAGGCTACTGTCAGTATCTGCATTTCTGAATGATGATGCAAAGAGTATCGGAATCAGGTACCTGATCGCCAGCATATTCTTCTTCTTCATAGCCGGGACTTTCGGCCTGACGATGCGGTTGAACCTGACTGTACCAAATCCCTACCTGCTTTCTCCGGACGAATATAATGTTCTGCTTTCTGAACACGCAACACTTATGATATATATGTGGGCGGTAGGAAGCGCGTTTGCCTTCGCATATTACCTGCTTCCGTCACACCTCAAGGTTGCCAGGGACACGCGTGGTACATATTCTTCCGCTGGCTTCTGGCTCTGGTTCCTTGGTGGGGTTTTGATCATTTATTCCAGAACCGCAGGAAGGTGGTATTTCTATCCCCCGCTTTCACTCCAGCTTGGCCCAAACCAGGCGGGCCTGCTGGAATGGCTCGCAGTCATCGGGTTGGAGATGGTATTTCTAGGGGTCATGATCACCAGCATAGTCGTCATCCTGATGATTTGGAAAGACCGCGGTCCAGAAGTAAAGTGGACCAATATGAGCATCTTCTCATGGTCGGTACTTTTCACCGCACTAATGATTGTGTTTTCTGCCCCCCCATTGATGGTCGGCCTCGGGATGCTTTTCTATGACTACTTCAACCCCATCTTCTTCACAGGCCCAACTCATCAGGTTTTGCTGTTCACCATACTATTCTGGTTTTGGGGGCACCCAATTGTTTACGTGGCCGTACTTCCCTATTTCGGCCTGATCTACGAAATAATTCCCAGGTTCACGGGAAAGCCGATTTACAGTTACGGATCAGCCGTCATCGGACTTGGGCTCCTCCTCCTGCTAAGTGAAGTTGTATGGGGGCACCATCTTCTTAACTCCGGACTTGGGATATACTGGGACCTGTTCTTTTCAATCACTTCTTTTGCTGTGGTTGTGCCCTCCGCCATAACGGTGTTCAACTTCGTAGCATCGCTGTGGTCTGCGGATAAGATAAGAATTACGACTCCTATGCTGTTTGTAATCAATGGAATTGTAGACTTCATAATTGGCGGCGTAACAGGAGTGATGCAAGTCAACCAGGGAGTTAACCAGCTTGTTCACGGTACCTATTTTGTCACCGGACATTTCCATTTCATCTTCATGGGGATCACCACTGGTATTTCGTTTGCTGCCTTTTATATGATATTCCCAACGATCAGCAACGGCAGAACCTATAATGTCTTCCTTGCGAGGTTGCACTTTTACTTTACCGCCATTGGATCGCTTATCATGGCAGGTGCGTGGACACTGGGTGGACTGGTTGGAATGCCAAGAGCAGTAGCCGGATACCTTCCAATTTTCCAGACTTATCAGGATGTGTCGATTTTTGGCGGAATTATTATCGGAATCGGCCAGTTGATCTTCCTGTATAACATTGCTACCAGCTGGCTGAAGCATCCCACGCTCGGCCTTGAGAATGCCCTTGAGATGGTGCCTGCGGCCGAAGTCGCGGGTTCAGGCGGAAGGTGATTATCCATGGCTGAAAAATCTGCTGCAACCGGCCCCATATTTGTAATCGCAATACTTCTGGTGGCTGGAATCGCCCTGGGCTTGGAACTCTCTGTTCCTACATCGCCGGCATATTCCTTGCCAGGCATACCAGCACACCCCGCGCATTACGTCAACGTAACGCTATACGCGGATGCAAATGGATGGAACTCGAACCAGAAAGGGCTACCGGTACAGTCAGGTTTGAAAGTGAATCCGACAATCGTCGTCCTTCCTGGTACTGTGGTTAATTTTACCGTGATTGAGGAAGACAATCAGCCCCACACCCTTACTATTGCGCAGGGTTCGTCTATTTCTTCGACCAGCGACACGCTACTTTCCACGTCAGACATAACTACCACCACAGGTCATGTATCTTTTGCCCAGGCTTACTTTGATACACTCGGCGAGTACACGTACTGGTGCGTCGTACATCCCCAGACAATGATTGGGCACCTTTGGGTGAATAACTCACTGCCCACTTTCAGTCTCCCAACGCCTCCCGCAAACATGAGCGCAAATGCAAACCAGACCCTGTACGCAGACTCGAACGGCTGGAACTACAGCCACGGCGCGGTCAACCCTGTCTTATACTTCAGACTGGGTACGCTGGTGAACTTCACCATTATCCAGGAAGATGGAAACCAGCACGGCTTCTATATAGCTCCCGGGAGCAATGAGTCGTCATACAATGAAGTGCTGCTCAAGCCTTCATCACTTTCCACAAAGGTAGGAGCTACGTCAAACTTCACTGCATACTTTAATGTCACGGGGGAGTACACATACTGGGACCCCAACTATGCCAATGCAACGGAGGGCCACATATTCGTGGTCATCGGGATCAATTCCATAATCCTGACAGTCACGTCAAACGGGCTGGACCTTAACGGGAATCTGAATAGCTCAATCCTGGTGAAAAATGGATCGCTTCTCCGTATCGGGATCAACGATTCGGCCAAGATCAGCTATGACGTTCTGTTGGCAAAAGGGTACTCGCCATCAAAGACCAACATCACCATTGTTGGAACAAACAGCTCCAATGAGACCGTGGTCTATGTGCCTTCCGTGGCCCAGGCATTCACCCTGTATGACGGGTTTAGCTCCTCTACCTACCATCACCTTTTCACCTATGTCAATATCGTAAACTATTCCCTGAGCGCAGCCAATTTTGTATGGAACCAGAATAGCACCACTAATCCGACATTGTCCGTTAGCGCGGGGGACCTCGTCAACTTCACAATTGTCAACACTGACAATCTTAACCATACCCTTGAAGTGAACTACGGAAACTCATACAATTCAACCCTGGCGGTAAAGGTAGCCGAAGTGACGAATGGAAATGCTTCTTCATCAGGCTATTATTTGTTTAATCAGACGGGGAATTACACCTACTGGGACTACTACCACCCGAACACGGCAATCGGGAGAATAACAGTGACCGGATCGAAAGGAACGACCGCCCCTGCAATAGCATCAGTTATGCCAATATACTCACCCTTGATTCTGAACTCTGCTGGGAAAAATGAAGTTTAGGGAAGCCTGGAAACTTCTGAAGGGCGAGATAACACTGCTGGTGTTGCTCGTCGCTGCTGCTGGATTCCTATCTGCGCCCGGTTTTCTTTTGAGGTTGTATGCCTTTCCTGTCCTGATACTTACCGGCGCATTAGCATCCATGTCTGCGGGACTATTCAATAACCTGTACGACAGGGACATTGACGTGGTGATGAGGAGGACCAGAAGCAGGGAGTCTATGATTTCGTCCAGGGAGAGGTTTCTTTACTTCCTTGGCACTGCTATGATGGTCGCCTCCTTTTTCATATCCTGGTTTCTCATTAACCTGATCACAGCGGTATTCATCCTCTCGGGATTTCTGTCATATCTCTTCCTTTATACCATATTACTTAAGAGGAGGACTACGTGGAATATTGTCATTGGAGGCATTGCAGGTGGGTTTCCTGCACTTGCCGGATGGTCGGCAGTCACGAATTCGGTCTCTGTGACTTCCCTCTATATTGCTTTCCTTGTTTTCATATGGACTCCAACGCATTTCTGGAGCCTTGCATCAGGGAACAAAACCGATTACACCGCAGCTGGCGTGCCCATGTTGCCCTCCACAAAGTCCCCCGAGGCCACAGCAAACTACATCTCCCTGAATTCCGCAATCCTGATCCTTTACACAATGGTTCCAGTTCTTCTCTATCTGGCCGGAGAGGGGCAGATTATCAACGTAGGAATGGTCTTTTACGCCCTCGCCATTATTCTTAATGTATTCCTGCTTTACTATACGCTGATGCAGTACCAATCAAAGTATTCTGTTGATGTTTACAGGAAAACGTTTCACTTTTCCAACTACTACCTCATGCTGCTGTTACTGGGCATTTGCGTGGTGGTTGTTTGAATGAACGATCATTGAACTTCCTTCATTTCTCTTTAGTTGAACTGCTCCTTGCAATATCGACTATCTTTCTATTCATGGGTGGAATCTTCATAGAACCGTACGTTAAGCTGGAGTATCTTCTGTTCCTGGCTCTTGTCGGGTTCGCCGGGATTTTTCCACTCTTGCCCAAAGAGTGGAAGTCCAGGACTTATCTTTCCGCTGCGTCGTTTACCATGTGGATCACTCTCGCCATATTATACGCGGGATCTGCGTTTGCTACGGTCCCCCTCGCGGCTCTCGCCTTCCTGCAGCTTTGGATAGTCGCAAGGCAGGAGAGGGGATTGCGCAACAGGTGGATCGTATCGGTGTCGTTTCTCTTGTTTATGTTCTTTGTGTCCAGCCTGCTTAGAATAGAGGCAACTTCCATCACTTCTGGACCTAACCTTTTCCTAGTTGGGTCAATCTATGACGATGAAGCGCCTGCCGGAGTTTCGCTTCTGTTCGCGTCAGCAATTATTCTCTACGGCAAGTACGCAGTGCTGACCTTCAGCTTTCAGTATGTCGTGATTCTTGTCATCCTTGCTTACCTGATCCCAGAGAATTTCTACCTTATCTGGAGAATTGTTCATGCCGGTGATGGGACCCGAATCAGGGGTCTCTCGACACCAACTCTCAGCGGGTCGGTGGTGGCGTTGAGCTGCCAGTGCGAGGGCATCGTGGCAGCGGCTCCTGCGATCTCCTCGCTTCTCGTGGGAATCCTGGTCCTTCCCCTGATTGGGGAAGCTGTTATTCTCGTTCTGGTGGGCAACATATTGTTCTTGGGAGCATTGAAAAACAGGAGCGGATTGATCATTATACTCCTGCGGATTGCGTCCGGTGTGAGAATTCCTTCAGTGGCTCTTCTCGTGATTACAATGACCGTTTCATTTCTGGGCGCACTTCTTGGCCTGGAATACTCCATATTCTATTTCTACGGTCTAGCGCTTGTTATGTATTTCGGAGGATTCCTTGGAGGATTTTCAGCTATCCATCCGGTTCTCCGTGACAGTAACAGGCCGGGTGCGGGATTCGCTTTGCTTGCATTATCCATGGTTTCCATGCTCGCATGGTTTTTCCCCTTTTTTTCTGCGTTGGCGTTCAACAAGTTCCTCGTTTACCTTGTGATGGACCTCGCATCCATCCTGGGCGGGCTCGCTGGAGGCATCGGCCTGATCCTGGTTGGAAAAAGATTGTCTGGCATATACATGGAGACTGTTGCCATGATGTTCCCGCTCCTGGGGCTATTCATCTTTTACTACTCTGTGGTATCACCAAACCCAATCTGGCCACAGTTTTCCCTGCTTTCACAGTTCACCTTTGCAGTTGTGATGACTGAACTGGCGATCCCGATATTGTGGCTTGTCACTGTCGCATCCATACTTGGATACCATATACGTGAAGGAGACGTTCATGGCGCCACAGCGTAGGATGATCCTGGTTTTCGTTCTTGGAGAAGCTGCAGCATTCATCCTGTACTTCGTTTTCGTCTATCTTGCGACGTCCGGAAGCGTTGCGAACGCTGCAAGTATCTACATACTCTACCTGGTGTTCATCGTCCTTTTCGCTGGCTACGTTTCATTAACTGATTCGGACCTGAGAAAGTCGCTTACCGACCTGGTGGCTTCCAAAGACATGGCGATACTTATGATTGCAGTCGCTGCCTGGATTTTGATATTCGCTGTTTTCAGGCAGGATACATACCAGCTCCTGCTCTATTTCCCTGCATACCTGGATGAGATCAATTTCAGGTTTGTAATACAGCGCAAGCTGACCGGATATGTGGGAAAGGAAAAGGCAGTGCTGGCGCAGGCACTTGCATTTACGCTATTCTATTCCTCGTTTACTGTCTTCGAGCAGGCAGGCTATCCGTGGCCATATAACCTGCTGGACCTGCTGGATACCTTCTCCATGGGAATCCTGTACGGCATCATCTATTACTTCAGAAGGAACGTTTATGGTGATATTGCCCTGCACCTGTCATTTCTCGGGTTATCCTACATGGCGCAGTATATGCCCTTGTCGTTTTATTGGATACCCTACATCTTCTCCCCGATCTGATCAATCAGGAATTTGGCAAATGAGCTGATTATGAAGTCCGACCGTTTGGCCAGGTCTGAACTGACAGACCTGATCCTCAGGTGGAAGGAATTCTCCACCAGGTCGTGATAGCTTGTTGCCGAAATGCATTCCATGCTTTCGTCGTCATTTCCACTGACAAGCATTAACGGAATCTCAATCCTGTGGAGGTCCTTCTTGATAGAATCGCTGAATACCGGATTAATGCAGGCTGCTGCCGATAGCAGCGCCCCGGGCGACATGCACATGGAAAGGGTTCGATAGCAGCCAGGCCCGGTTGAAATACCAATTCTCCGTTCTTCTTTGGCTGCAGTTTGCGAGTACGTTGAGTTTTGCAGGTCCGCGAGATCACCTGTGGCAATTCCCCGATCTTCCAGCCTGGTCCTTATTTCCATGAGCAGGGGGTCGTTTGCCGGGCCATCCAGGAAAGCAGCTAAAGTCGTTTCCTGTTATCATGCCGCGCCTTTAAAGACATGCGCAATAATACACCTCTATGCAGATGAAGCAATCCTCTCTTGATTTCTACGCATTTGTGGAAACTTATAGGGATCGAATTGTGGGATGCTTCATCAAGAAAATTTACCAGGTAGGTGCGAAGGAATTCTATTTTCAGCTGTACAGGCAGGATCTCAAGAGAGTGGGGCTGTATATTTCACTTGAACGAGGCATCGCCTTCTATGACCCCCTTCTACCATCCCAGTCCTCCGGCCTGGCCACTTTGCTGAGAAAGATGCTTTCAGAGAAAAGGATAACGGGTATTGAACAGATCAACTTCGATCGTGTTGTCCGGATTTCGCTTGGCACGGGGAATTCCATCATTCTGGAACTTTTCAGGGAAGGAAATCTGATCGTCACCGAAGGCAATGCAATCCAGTGGGCGCTAGTCCAGAGAGAGTGGAGGAACAGGAAAATCGTGAAGGGCGAGCCATACAGCCCACCTTCACCCACTGATCCATTGAATATGAATCCCGAGGCGGTGGCAAAGGTCCTTTCAGAGAGCAAGGCATCTCTGGTCCAGACCCTGGCAACCAGGATGAACCTTGGCGGCGAAGTAAGCGAGGAATTGATCTTCAGGTCCGGCTTGCGAAAGGAATCTCCCTCAAGGGAGATGGCTGATTCTTCCCCCTCAATTGTGGAACTGTTCCACTCGATATTGGCTGAGGCATTGGAGAAAAAGGCGTATTTCTATTCCGCCCAGACCATTGTCTCTCCCGTAAGGCTCACCCATCTCGCGACGGATCCTGACAGGATCTTTGAATCCCTCAACGAGGGCTATGCATATTACTTTCAACAATTTCCCTACTCCCAGCCCCAGGAGACCTCACTGGAAAGAAGGATCAGATCCCAGCAAAAGAGCATACAGGAGTTTGAAAAGCTATCTGAGGAACTAGCTAGAAAGGGGTCTCTGGTCATGTCGCAAATTGACAAGTTTTCGAAGCTCCTGTCCTCCGTGGGCCCTGCAGGGACAGAAGTTAAGCCGGGCAGTGGTAGCGAATTCACCGACTTAAAGGTGGACAGGGGACATAGAACCGTGTCCGTCAGATACCTGGAAACTGATCTGGAGCTTTCCTACGAGATGAGTGCTGGCGCAAATGCAGAAAGTCTTTTCAACCAATCAAAATCGTACAGGGACAAGGCATCTGGCGCCAGGGAAGCGCTGTCAAGATCGATGCTTGAGTCTACGATTACTCAGGCTAGACCTGAGGTGAAAAGATCCAAGCAATGGTTTGAGTCATTTCGCTGGTTTTTCACGTCCGAAGGATTCCTGGTTATTTCAGGCAGGGATAGAAAGACAAACGAAACGGTCGTAAAGAAGCACATGGCACCGGGGGACCTGTACATACACGCAGACCTGTACGGAGCCCCCAGTACAGTGCTGAAAGCTGATCCTCCTAGGAAGCCTGGAGAGACCAGCATCAGGGAGGCATGTGTCTTCTCGCTTTCGATGTCCAGGGCCTGGTCGGCAGGTATAGCATCTGGAAGTGCGTACTGGGTATTTCCTGAACAGGTAAGCAAGACACCAGAGTCTGGTGAATACGTTTCCACTGGATCGTGGATTGTAAGAGGAAGGAGGAATTACCTTTTCAACCTCCCACTGGAACTTGAGATTGGCTTCGCAAAGATACGGGACGGGAGCATACCAATGATATCCCCCTCAGGAGTAATTGCCGTGGACAGTATCTCAGTCACTCTGAGACCTGGTACTGAGAAGAGAAATTCGGTTGTAGCTACCATTGCCAAGTTGTTGGACGTAAAGAAAGACGAGCTTGATGCCCTCCTTCCGCCCGGGAATTCTTCAATAGTGAGGATGAACCGCACTAAGCAAGAGAACGCTTCAGTTCAGTGATAATCGACACGTCTTCCGGATCTATCTTTCTCCTGAGTGCCAGATAATACGACAGGTAGTCCCCGCAATGAACCAAATACATGGCTCTCGCCAGCAGGCTCTCCCCCCTCTGCTCTACAATGGTGTATTCTGTATTGGTCATTTCCATCGTTACTGAGATCCTCTTTTCCAGCCGTTTATCTTCCGGCTTGCCTGCAACGATGAAGAAGAGGTTTTCCTTACCATAGGTTTTCCAGAGCCCTACTATTTCGTTATGATCCAGTTCCGGAAAAACATGCGACATCGCAATGACTTTCGCATTCTCGTTGAACTGGGTACGCCACCTGTACGCAACCGAGGAATATGGGAGGAATGAATACACAACGGGAGTCTTCTTGCCTGAAAATATCCTGTCGACAATCTTGCTGAGGAATTTGCTGTTTGAGTCGAGTCCTTCAACAACTCTGGACGCCTCTTCCAGATCCTTTGTTTCCCGAAGAAAAGTCCTTGCAAGAGCTGTGATGAAGAACCCTATGGAACTCCTTGGCTGGAATCCGGCCGGGATCGACACCCACTGGTCACACAGTTTCTCCAGTGGTCCGCCGGTGCCCAAACCAAATACAGTCATATTTCTTGATTTGGCCTGCTTGACGGCCGACAGGGTTTCCTCGGTGGAGCCTGAATAGCTACCTGCGATAAGCAGTGACTCTTTTCCCAGATATTGTGGAAGACTCCCGTCACCCAGCACAAGAAACTCCTTTTCATCAAATATTTCGGAAAATATTCTCCCCGCAATCGCAGATCCTCCCATTCCAACGTAAACGATCCTTGTGAAATCCGAAATGTGCAGATCGAATTTCCCCTTGAATTTGAATTGGTCCTTGAGCGACCTCAGTTCATCGAGAAAGTCCATATGGGAGTGATGGAAGCCGTTCCAAATAACATTTCCCACTTCTATCCATTCTTACGCCTGGAGCGAGGTTGCAACCATCATTCCGAAGTACTTGGCAACGTAATAGTCGAGGAATCTCAGTCTCCTGCCGGACTCCTTGAGGAGACCATCAAGAATCAGCAGATTCCAATAGCTGTCCGGTTTTGCATCCAGCACGCACTTCTCCCTGATATTTTCAATAATTTCGCTCTTTCCGGAACCCAGAAATTCCCTGGCCAGGCGATCATAATTCTCTGCTT
The DNA here is from genome assembly GCA_023487205.1 of Thermoplasmatota archaeon. Lineage (GTDB taxonomy): Archaea > Thermoplasmatota > Thermoplasmata > Thermoplasmatales > Thermoplasmataceae > JAMDBT01. Next base: position 18,227 of record JAMDBT010000052.1, on the reverse strand, counting down.
CGGGAGAAAAACCGTACGGGCCGGCATCCGAGTGTGTGTGGGCCTGATCGCAACTGAAAATGACCGAGACTTTGCGGCTAATACTGTCAATCGCTTTAAAGAGACCTCTACCGCCTTCAACCAGCTTGTTCCTGTTATCGATCCGCGGCTGTCCGATGACGATCAGATGTTTCGGGCGGAAAAACGAAATTGGGATCAGGGTGCCGAAATCAAGCGGAAACACCGATGCCTCGCCTGATGACGTGATGAAGAAAGATTTCTTGAAAAGATCTCCCGACATTGCGGAAATGGATTCGGCCAGATCCCGGTCGTTGGGGTATTTTCTCTTTATGTAGTGCCCCCGAAGTTTGAGGTTCCCTCCAACATACTGGGTCATTGCAATGGTCCCGAATTGGTCCAGGCGCATCCCGTGCGGAGACAACACCACTATTGTGTCAGCACTTTCCAGTCTGGAAATATTCACAATCGCAGAATTTAGTCTCCTACTGTCATTGTCCGGGAGTTCTATTAGTTCGTCTCCATGCGGTATCACATGTACGTTCAGAAGCATAAGTGCACTCCGTTCTACAACATTATACAATTGCCAAAAAAGAACCTGCGCATTCCACTGAGACGGGCGTTGACAATATTCCTTCCTCAGGCTTCGGGCCCTTTCTCGGAGTTACGGTAATTACTACGCCTAAACCCAGTACTACACAGCATGGGAGTTGCTCTGCAACCCCATCAGCTTCAGATACACTAGTTCATCAACCATTACTGGAAAGTACTCCTATTGACCTGTGCGCCCGATGGGACAGTACAGCGTGCAGAACGATTTCCTTTGAATCTTCCAGCAAAGAAATAAATAGCGGGGCTTGCTTGGGGTTAACCCTAGGAATTTCCCTATTGCTGGGAAAATCCATATATAGGCTAACAATGTGGAGAAATCGGTGAAAAAATGGCATCAAATAAGCCGCACATTAATCTGATAACAATCGGACACGTAGATCATGGAAAGTCTACCCTGGTGGGAAGACTCATGTTTGAGCATGGAGAGGTACCTCCCCATATCATTGAAGAGTACAGGAAGGAAGCAACTGAGAAGGGAAAGGCAACTTTTGAGTTCGCCTGGGTCATGGACAGACTCAAGGAAGAAAGGGAAAGAGGAGTTACCATAGACCTCAACCATAAGAAGTTTGAAACTGACAAGTTCTATTTCACAATCATTGACGCCCCTGGACACAGGGACTTTGTGAAAAACATGATAACTGGAACAAGCCAGGCTGACGCGGCTATCCTTGTGATTTCATTCAAGGATGGAGAAGGCATAATGGCGCAGACAAGGGAACATGGTTTCCTTGCCAGAACACTCGGCGTAAGGCAGTTGATTGTGGCTGCAAACAAGATGGATTCCACCCAGCCACCTTACAGCGAAGAGCGATTCAAGAAGGTCAAGGCGGAAGTTGAAAAGTTCCTTGCCTCCATCGGATTTAAGGACGTGCCCATTATCCCGATAAGCGGGTACAAGGGAGACAATATTACCAAGGCGAGTCCTAATATGGCCTGGTACAAGGGATCGACCCTTCTACAGGCACTTGATGAACTGAAGGTACCTGAAAAGCCTACGACTAAGCCGCTTAGGCTGCCAATACAGGACGTCTATTCTATCACAGGAATTGGAACAGTACCGGTTGGAAGGATTGAAACCGGGGTAATGAAGGTTGGAGACAAAGTCATATTCCTTCCTGCTGACAAGCAGGGAGAAGTCAAGAGCATTGAGATGCACCACGAGAATATGCCTTCTGCTGAACCAGGAGACAACGTTGGGTTTAACGTCAGGGGAATAGCTAAGAATGATATCAGAAGGGGCGACGTATGTGGCAGCGTCAGTTCACCTCCCACTGTCGTAAGTGAGTTCTCAGCCCAAATCGTGGTCCTTAACCACCCCAGCGTCATTGCAAATGGCTACAAGCCTGTCTTCCACATACACACTTCGCAGGTTGCCTGCAGGTTCGAGGAGATTGTGAAGACACTGAATCCCGCAGATGGAACTACCAAGCAGGAGAAGCCAGACTACATCAAAACGGGAGACGTTGCGATTGTGAAGGTCATACCAGATAAACCTCTGGTCATCGAGAAATTCTCCGATTTTCCACAGCTCGCTAGATTTGCAATACGTGACTCCGGCCAGACAGTGGCCGCTGGTCAGTGTATTGAAGTAGTGAAGAAATAGGTGACTTGGTGGCCTCCTACAGAGCTAGGATCTCGCTAAGCGGAACGGAACACAAAATCGTCGATAACGTCTGTGAGGAGATCAAAGGGATTGCAAAGAAAACCGGGGTAGAGATCCACGGACCTGTCCCCCTTCCAACCAAGAGACTTTTTGTACCTGTCAGGAAGAGCCCTGATGGGGAAGGATCTGCAACTTGGGACAGGTGGGAGATGAGAATCCATAAGCGCCTAATTGATGTTGATGCAGACGAAAGAATTCTCAGGCAGCTTATGAGAATCCCGATCCCGGATGGTGTGCAGATAGAAATCCAGATCAAGAGTTGATCCATTTTTTTGAGGTGAGTTGAAATGGGGCGAAAAGAGGACAATATAGCCAAAGCGATATCCATCATGGGCGACCACACCAAAATCAGGAACATCGGTATTGCGGCCCACATAGACCATGGAAAGACAACGCTCAGTGACAACCTTATCGCTGGCGCAGGGATGATGAGCGAGGAACTTGCCGGCAAGCAGCTAATGCTTGACTTCGATGAACAGGAACAGGCAAGAGGGATCACCATCAACGCAGCAGTTGCATCTATGGTACATAGTTTCGAAGGGACGGACTACCTGATAAACCTCATCGATACGCCGGGTCACGTTGACTTCGGCGGGGACGTAACCAGGGCCATGAGAGCTGTAGACGGGGCAGTAATAGTGGTGGATTCCGTGGAAGGCGTCATGCCTCAGACTGAGACTGTAATAAGACAGGCACTCAGGGAAAGGGTTCATCCTGTTCTATTTATCAACAAGGTTGACAGGCTGATCAATGAACTCAAACTGAACCCTGACGAAATGCAAAAGAGATTCGTGAAGATTATTACGGATGTCAATAGACTTATTTCCAAGTATTCTGCAGATGAGTTCAGAAAAGACTGGCAGGTAAGCGTTCAGGGCGGAAAGGTTGCATTTGGTTCCGCCTTTAACAACTGGGCCATCTCCGCCCACGCCATGGAGACCACGAAGGTATCGTTCAAGGATATCGTCGAATTGGTCAGGAATGGAAAGCAGAAGGATCTTGCAAAGAAAACGCAACTGCACAAAGTCATTCTCGACATGGTCATAAGGCATCTGCCGGATCCTCGAGAGGCACAGGAATACAGGATTCAGCAGATTTGGAAAGGAGACCTGGAATCGTCCCTTGGGAAATCAATGCGCGAGTGTGATCCGAAAGGACCGGTGAGCATGATGGTCACGAAAATGATTATAGACCCGCATGCTGGCGAAATAGCCGTTGGAAGAGTTTTCAGCGGAACCATCAAGAAGGGAACGGAAGTCTATATATCCGGAGCTGGAAGTTCCAAATTCAAGATCCAGGTCCTGGCTTTTATGGTCGGGCCGGACAGGATTCAGGTGGAACAGGTCACTGCAGGAAACATTGCCGCGATGATAGGGCTAAAGTCCGCTATGGCGGGGTCGTCGGTCTCGTCCGGTGCCGATATGGAACCTTTCGAGCCCATGGTACATTACACTGATCCAGTGGTTACTCTGGCTATTGAAGCAAAACATACTGCGGATTTGCCGAAGCTTATAGACGTCTTGAGAAACGTGTCCAAGGCTGATCCGTCCATTCAGGTGGATATTAACCAAGAAACAGGGGAACACCTTATCTCCGGAATGGGGGAACTGCATCTGGAGGTTACTCTCTACAGGGTAAAGAATGACTATAAGCTCGAGGTGAACACGTCCGATCCCATTGTGGTGTACAGGGAGACAGTAGATGGTAAAGGCGGCCCCTTCGAGGGAAAATCTCCCAACAAGCACAACAAATTTTATTTCATGGTGGAACCGCTTCAGGAATCAGTTATAGAACTGATCAAGGACAACCGCGTACCCCAGGGATCAAAGTTCAAGGATAAGAAGGCGCTGATAGATTTGCTGCAGAAAGCAGGCTTTTCGCGTGAAGAGGCAAGAGGGCTGATCTGCGTGGAAGGGACCAATGTGATGCTCGATATCACAAAGGGAATCCAGTATCTTGATGAGACCATGGAACTGCTGATTGAGTCGTTCCTTGAGGTCTGCGCGAAAGGCCCGCTGGCTAACGAAAGGGTGTATGGGCTGAAAGTGAGCCTCGAAGATGCAAAGCTGCACGAGGACAGCATCCATAGGGGTCCGGCACAGGTAATTCCCGCTGGCAGAAACTCCATTTACGGTGCCATGTGCCAGGCTTACAGGGTCCTGCTGGAACCGGTACAGAAAGTGTTCGTGAATGTGCCCATTGAGCTAATGGGATCTGTAACGAATGAGCTACAGCAGAGAAGGGGAGTGGTGGAGGAAATGAAACAGGAGGGTGACGACATGATGATCGAGTCACGGGTTCCTGTCGCTGGAATGTTTGGGTTCGCATCCTCAATAAGAGGAGCAACAGGCGGAAAGGTGCTCTGGAGCTCCGAGAACCATGGATACCAGAGGGTCCCGCCTGAACTGCAGTCTGAAGTGTCCAGAAAAATACGGGAGAGAAAGGGTCTTAGACCTGAACCGTACGATGAGGCCTACTACGCGGGCCTCTAGTCCTATCTTGGAATCGCAGACCGGGTCAGTCAGTCTTTCCTTTCAATGGTTCCACGTAATCCATAACTCTTCTCAGAATTTCACTCCTGGTTACGTCAGTGCTCTTAGTTTCGAACTTCCCCAGAATTGATATCACGTAAGTATTGATGGCCGTCTCATCTATCGTAACGACCGGAGCTTCCTGGCAGCCCTTTATTTCCGCGACTCTACCCGCAATTTCCCTGCTAATTGTGGAAAATTGCAAAGACTTTGGAATTTCATATCGGGCCCTTACCATCTGATATTTCCCCCTTATGGTGACAGATGCCTGCAACAACACACTGTTTGCGATCCTGACAAGATTTCCGGATTCTTCTTCTATTGTTGTATAATTGATCGAGACAGAAACCACCTTTCCGTTGTAGGAAGGACGTATCTCGTCTTTCGAAAAGAATTTCGGAGGATAAGATGGAAGTGCTATCCCGTATTGCCACGCCAGTATTCCCACTTGCTGTCCGACCCTGAACGGTCTTGACACAATGATCATCAGTCCTGCGAACATGTTTGCCAGTACGCTCTGTGCCGCAAGTCCGATTATCAGCGAAAGGAAGGTTCCGCCTAGGACCACCGAAGTTACGTTGATTCCAATAGCCCACAGAACCGCAAGCGCAAGGATGACATATCCTACCAGGGAAACCAAGAACACGAAAGGATGGGCCCTGGAAACGTCCATGAACCTGAGCAGGAATCTCTCCACGCCGGCAACTACGACTCTCACTGCAGCATAGATGAAGAGGGAAACAATGGCAGCATACACAAACCTGCTAAGGTTCGGTCCCAGAATGTGTGCGTAATAGTTATCAAACAGGTAATATGAAATCACGGCGACCATAAGTGCAGCGACAACAATTGCCACCTGCATCAGGACTCTTCTGCCGTAGTCGTTATCCATGGAGCTTCCATAGACCTGATCGTACTTAACTGTGGTGGACGGCAATCACAGCCTATTCTGGGCGGTTTGACAAGAATGTGTGTTGCCAAATGCGTCTTGGTTTCCGAAGAATTTTCATAGATCAACCTTAATTATCACGTTTCATTCGCACTAGGTGGAGAATCACTACAAACCGAACAAGCAAGGTTTCCCGATTGGTATGCTTTTTTGGGTCCTGTTCATTCTTGAAATCCTGATACTGGCCGTAATTACAAGTATGGCCATAGCCAACCAGAGCATTTACAACTCATTAAGCCACAGTCAGCAAAATGCGGCGTCTAGTTCCATTGCGGGGGATGTCGTCTCCATCTTCACGAACAACTTCAAGATCGCTACGATATTGACTATACCCATAATTGGCCCGATCTTTTTCATATTTTCAATGATTGCAACCGCTCTGGAGTTGTCAGCTGAAGCGGCTGCCCTGAATTATCCCGGCTGGGTTGTTTTTGTATCTCTTGCCCTATTGCCGCATACGTGGCTCGAACTGCCTGCGTATGCGATTGCTGCAGCAAACAGCATCTTCCTCATTTACGCGCTGGCCAAGCGGGGACCGCTTCTTAAGGCACGGCTGATAAGATTTGTGAAGATTTACGCGTTTGTCGGGCTAGAACTTCTAGTCGCCGCCATATTCGAATCTGTCATAATCTATATGGAGAATAATCCGGCACTCAATAACTCGTTCTTGCTTTACATTATTATCCTCTGGATACCCGCGGCTATCGCACTCATTCTATTGACAATGCTGTTCAGGAGCATTAGCAGGGGGGAATATCGTGGTAATCAGGTTGAACCCGCTCCCCAGGGAAATAAAGAGCCGGAAGGATGGAACCGGGTGTGAGCCTCTCATTCTTTTTCTAGCATTGTCCAGAGTGCATAAAATGCGAGTTCCCAACGCTGATGAAAAGTATTATGTAATGATCTGAGGATCATCTGCAACCCGCTGATTTCCGGAGTGTGAAGACAAATGAGGATAACTTTGCCCGTTAAGAACCTGAAAGAGATAACCGACCTCCTTAACACCGTTGTAACCGAGGTCAAGCTACAAGTGTCCCCAGACGGGATTTCTGTGAAAGCCGTGGATCCTGCGCATGTTGCGATGATTAGCCTTGAGCTTCCAAAGCAGTCCTTCACCGAGTTTTCGGTGGAAGGCGAAGACGAAATGGCTGTGGACGTGGAGAGACTCAAGAGCGTGTTGAAGGTTGCCAAGGACCAAGACGACATATCTGTCAGCAAGGAAAACGGCAAACTGTCTTTCGAGATTGGCACCATAAACAAGAAGATAAATCTCCTTGACAACTCGTCTGTCACAACCCCAAAGATTCCACATATTAGCTCAGACTCCTTCGTCGTTCTCATGAAAACGGACGCGGAGAGAGGACTGAAGGCGGCAGAGGACGTTTCGGATGCGATAAGATTCACTTTGTCGGCAGATGATTTTTCTGCCAGATCATTCTCTGATACCGAAGAGTCTGAAATGCGCCTCCCCAAGGACATGCTGAAGGAGATCAGTTGCAAGGGAACCGTTAAGAGCCTCTATCCCCTGGAATACCTGCTGAGATTCATGCGCTCCCTGGCGTCGGCCGAAGAAATAAAGATCAGCTTCAAGGACGATTATCCTATGATTATTGATTTCAAGTTCGGCAGACAGGGAGATATGACAGGCTCGTTCCTTCTTGCACCCAGAATGGAGCAGTGAGTTGGATTATTTCCCACTGAAGGAATCTGGGATTTCATTCAAAGAGGCGAAGAAGGATTTCGACGCCGCAATGCGGATCTATGAGGAGGCATTTCCTTCCCGTGAGAGACAGCTCAGAAGAGTTATTGAGAAGAGAGTGACAACCGGAAGTGAACATCTCTGGGTAGGAAAGGAGGGGGGAAGGTGGTATTCATGAGCCTCGTTTTTCCGTTATCCGGTATGGATTACCTCCTACTGGACTACAATGGCTGTCAGCAAGGATATGCGAGGCAAGGGCATCGGAATGTCCTTCATTGAAATGCTGACGCACAAGGTAGTGTCAAGTGGTAAATCCGTGGTTCTGGAGGTTGAGGACCCCTCCAGTGGCGATAACGTTAATCAGAGAAAGAGGAGGATCACGTTCTACAGGAGATCGGGAGCGAAAATGCTGAAAGGTATGAAATACCTTCTGCCCCCGCTTGACGGCACCAAGCCAACGGATATGCTTCTTTTCGCATATCCTCTCGGATCAACATCAAGCCTGAGTGGAAATTCTGTGCGCAAGTTAGTTTCGGCTTTATATGAACAGGTGTACGGGATGGACCTGCACCATCCACTGGTCGCCAAGACCATGTCCACCATCGGAGAGAGGATTGCTTTAGTATAATAAGGGAGGGTCAACTCGATGATCAGTTCAGGACTGCTGGCGAACATCGTCCTGGGTGCAGGGGAGCCCTTTTTTGCACTTTTGGGGTCAGTGTACACCTTTAACAAGAGCAAGAAACGTCAGTCTTATGCCGACCTGGGCAGTTTGTATCTTGAGTTATAGCATGGATAGGGAGATCCTGGAAACATGGTTTGCCATTGTTGTTGAACAGAATCGACTTCATAGGAAATGGTTCGACAACCTCGAAAATCTTCATAAGTTCAAGGGCAAGTTCAGGAAATACATACCGGAGGCATTACCGGAAGTCGTCGCCACCCGAAAGACGTCATAAGATTGCGTTGATGCACGAACGACTCACAAGCAATCCAACCAGATATTCCTTTGCGGGCGCACACATCGTTCTGCGATGTCGTGCCTTACGAAACCGCTTCGCCATCCCAGAGAGAGTTTGTTCTTGCTTGTCCAACACCCACATGCCAATCCGGGAACTTATCTCTCATTTCCCTGATTATCCCCATAAACTCGGGGTTCATGACTGAAAGGATGGTAAATTCTATCTTAAACTGTCCGTCCTGAAGGTAGTGTAATTCCCCTCCCGGCAGGGCCTTACTGCCTGAGGTCTTTTCCCTAAGAAAAGCAAGTAGCTCGTTCTGAGTCAGTGCCTGGTAAATTCCATTCTCTTCGGAGATTGTATTGAATCCCTTTCCAAGCCTCCTTCCCGCAGTCAGGTAATAGATTCCATCTACAGTGGTGGTACAACAGTACCTGACCTCTCTAACCCATTCCTGCCCCAGCGGATTTGAATCCGGAGTCATTTCCCTCTTGGGCGGCTTGGCCGTCAGTGTAAGCTTCTGCAGCGGCAGACCAAACTTACCAAAGCTCACCGGATACTCCGAACCAAATGAATTTCCAAGATACTCTACCCTCATCTCCTTCAACTGACCTGACGAATCAAGCAGAGACTCGGAAATACCGTCAAGGTCAGATCGGTGGAACCTGAAGGACAAGTGGGTCCGTCCATTAAGCAAGAAACCCTTGCCAATTACGACGGAACTGAATTTGACTATCTTCCTTACAAAACCTGTAACCTCCTTTTCTTCAGACTCGACGTACCACACCTCGTTGAGCCGCACGCCGTTGAGGCTATTCATTACTGCCTGGAACTTTGTGGACTTTTCAGAATTCTTGAAATAGGTAATCATCCGTATGTTCTCGTCCATTACAACAAATCCGACAATCCCTATGCCCAGTTCCGCAGATGATTTTTCCATGGCGCTGTTCAGCAGAAACGAAATATGGCACTGCATGTCCAGGCCTTTCAACAGTTCCTCGTTAAAAACTTCCATCAAACCACCAATTCACTCTTCCAACCTGATAAATGCCTCTGCGCAACCGAATGGATCCTACCCGTGGTTTGAATTCCAAATGACGAAAACCAGTTAACCGGTGAACCATAGATTAGATCCGCTGGTGTTGCAGCAAACAACTGTTAATAAAAGTTCCCGCTTTGAAAGTTTGAAATCACATCAAGGTTAAAAGGATAGGATTCGTGGTAATTTATCCGGTTATTGAAGCGTTTCTTCCTTCGTACAGGAACATAGTTCACGTTCCACACGGGCGCGGGGGGATTCGGACCCCCGATCTACAGCTTAGGAGGCTGTTGCCATATCCGGACTGGGCCACGCGCCCTACGTGCAGGACGATCGGTGGCTGTTATAAGAAAGTTGGCAATTCCCGCTCATTTCTGAACATGCATCTCCCCCTGACCGGGGTTGCTTAACTTGATTCTCCATGATGATGGGGAGAAGAAAGGGTTGATCATTCTGAAGGACCCGCATATTCTATCTTTTCAGCAACCCCGTAAGAGGGAGAATGAGATCTATTTCCTGAAGGTCAGGACATTTCGATATCCGAGCAATCTTCGAGCCCCCTGGGCATTACTTAAAAATTGGAACCTGTGCTCCAGAGCGCGGTTAACTATTATATATAGATACAGTAGAGACAATATGACTATATATTCTAATCTAGGAATATTCATATGTGGACCGGTCATAATAGAAGCGTGACAGAACACGAAATGTTTAGTGACACAGACAGTGTGCCATTGAACTTGGGTCATCTCAAGGTGTGGTTCACGGCAGGAATGGGATTCTTCACCGATGCCTACGATCTTTTCATCATCGGTATAGTCCTGATCCTGCTTGAGGGAAACTTCGGTACCAGTTTCCGGGTCTCTGCCGGAAACCCATATTTCGGTGCCGGGTTGCTTGCGTCCTCGGCGATTATAGCTGCAGTATTTGGGCAGTTGACGTTCGGGAGGCTGGCGGACTTGCTTGGCAGGAAGAGAGTATACGGGATAGAAGCTGCAATACTTGCGATCGGGGCGATCCTGAGCGCGTTTGCGACGAGTTACACTGAACTTCTTATATTCAGGTTCATCCTAGGATTCGGCATAGGGGGAGACTACCCGGTCAGTGCAACTATAATGAGCGAATACTCCAACAAGAAAGACCGAGGGAAGCTGCTTTCCCTGGTATTCGCAAACCAGGGGATAGGATCCGTGGTTGCAGTGGCAATCGGAATAATCTCGGTTTCGATATTCGCGCCAGAAATGGCCTGGAGATTTATGCTTGGATTCGGCGCTATTCCTGCACTGGCAGTGCTTTACATGAGGCGCAAGCTACCAGAGACGCCAAGATATTCCGCTCTTGTGAAAGGCAATTCGGAAGAAGCGAAGAAGGCGATGAAGGTCACGAACCCGAACGCGGACCTGAAGGTTGGGGGCATAGCGAGTTTGACATCCCTAGGCTCGTTCCTCACAAACTACGGAAAGATGCTCGTAGTCACTGCAGGCTCCTGGTTCCTGCTTGACATGGCGTTCTACGGCACAGGTCTCTACTCGGGAGCAATAACAGGGCAGTTCATCTCTTCCAGTACGCTTGTGGGAGAGGTGGTGCTTGCAGGACTTCCGTTCATTGTCGGATTCTTTGGATACTTTACGGCTGTAGGAGCAATGGATCGCCTCGGAAGGAAGAGGATCCAAATAGTGGGATTCCTCATGATGGCTGTGATTTACCTGACCCTTGCTTCTGTGATGGTAACGAACGGATCAAAACTTACCGGTTTCACCATAGCCCCTGGTCTCGCGCTGATTCTTTATTCTCTGTCGTTCTTCTTCATTGATTTCGGGCCAAACACCACGACCTTCGTGGTACCGGCTGAACTCTACCCGGTGAAGTTCAGGACAACAGGACACGGGATATCGGCTGCCATGGGAAAGGTCGGCGCTGCAATAACCACCTTCACCTTTGCTGGACTTCTTGTGGCTTATGGGATTAAGCCCCTGATGATAATGCTGGCAGTAACCTCCCTGGGAGGAATGGCGCTTTCACTCTTCCTCAAAGAGACCAAGGATGTTTCCCTTGAGGAGGCATCCGATGAAGCGATCACCGAGGTCAACAGCGTTCCAGCAGGAAACGCTTCAAAGTAAGACCTTAACCCCAGAACCCGGGGGGGCATTGATCTCCCCTTTTTCTTTTTCCATTTTCTATATTGTTGGCAGATGCAGTCGTATGATGCCTTTATGGACTGTACACCTGCGAAGGGAGGGATTTGCGGAAGGATACAGATCTGACTAAATCAGTATTATTTGCCCCGTTTCAATACAGATTCATGTTCCTTGAACTGGACGGCTGGAAGACTGAGGTCAGGTTTGCCGCAGCTCATTTCATTCCTTCGCATGATAAATGTTCCCGACTTCACGGGCATGACTACGGGGTTCGTGCGAGGGTGCACGGCGTAGTGAAGGATTCGTTCATAGTTGATTTTCTGGAACTCAGGAGGATTATTCTTGAAATCATTGGCCCCATTGATCATAGAGTCATAGTCCCCATAGTGGATGGAATTTCCAGCCATCGAGAGGAGGGGAACCAGGTAATTGTGGAATACCAGGGAAAGAAATTCTCTTTTTTCCTTCCCGACGTCTATTACCTGAATGACACCACTTCCTCGAGCGAGGCCCTTGCCAAGCAAGTTGGCAGCAAACTGTGGGAAAGGCTTTCACCGAATGAAAACGTCAGCAGGATCGAATTGTCGATCGACGAGGGCCCTGGGATGGGGGCTTGGGTTGAAATCCACAGGTAGGAATGATTCGGTAGTTCTTCTTTCTGGGGGACTGGACTCTTCTACCGTTCTTGGTATTGCCCTCAGTCAGGGGCACTCTCCCCTGGCGCTGAGTTTCAGCTACGGACAGAGGCATTCCAGGGAGTTAGAAAGCGCAGCCAGTATTGCGAAACACTATGGCGTAAAACAGGTAACGGTGTCCGTTGACCTGGGAAAGGTGGGTGGGAGTTCCCTCACCGACGGTGATGTTCCGGTTGAACATAGAAAGATTGAGGACATTACCGATAGGATTCCAAGCAGTTACGTCCCGGCGAGGAATTCAGTGTTTCTATCTATCGCGTTTGGATTGGCCGAATCCTCCGGGTCCTCAACCGTATTTATCGGTGCCAATTCGCTGGACTATTCCGGATATCCGGACTGCAGGCAGGAATACTTCAACGCCATGGAGGAATCACTGAATCTTGGAACGCACAGGAATGGCGGCGCCAAAATCAGGATAATGGCCCCCTTGATCAAGCTGACCAAGGATGAGATAATAAGGAAAGGGCTCTCGATTGGAGTCCCTTACAAACTGACATGGTCATGCTACGAGGGGGGAAGCAAGGCATGCGGGAAATGCGATTCATGCCTCCTGAGGCTTCGTGGATTTATGCTGGCAGACAGCAGGGACCCGCTGGAGTATTCGTCTCTGCCAGATTTCTACAGGAGCTACTTGACCAGAGGCAAGTGAATAAGAATCGACTACTTTAGAAAAGCATCGACCTTATTGCAGTTTTCCTTTACGGACTCGACGGTCTTCTTCCACAATGAGAGCTCCTCATCGGTGAAGTCGATGTCGTAGACGTGCTCGACCCCCTTGGAACCGATTCTAATGGGAAGGCCTATGTAAATTCCGCTGGCGCCGTAGTGCTTCCCGTGAGCGCCGGAAAGAAACGCTGCACTTGGAATTATGCGTTTCTTGTCTTGGATGATGGACTCCACCATGGCGGTAATTGAAATTCCAGGAGCATAGTAAGCACTGCCTGTTTTCAGGAAGTTCACGATTTCCCCGCCCCCCATCCTGGTCCTGTTGACGATCTGATCAATCTTTTCCTTCGAAAGGAGTTTTGTTATGGGAATTCCACCAACGCTGGAATACCGGATAAAAGGCACCATATCGTCTCCGTGGCCGCCGATTACAAAGGCGTTGATATCCTGAACTGAGACTCCCAGTTCCATGGATAGGAAAGCCCTGAATCTGGCACTGTCCAGTGCACCCCCGAGACCCATAATCTTCTCCGGGCTGAATCCAGTGACTTTCTGCATTGCATAAGCCATTATATCAGCCGGGTTCGTCACCACCACGATGATGGCATTAGGTGCGTACTTCTTGATATTAAGCCCAACTCCCTTAATCACGTCCACGTTCTTCGCAAGCAGATCGTCCCTGCTCATGCCGGGCTTTCTGGCAAGGCCTGCTGGAACGACGACAACATCAGATCCGGAAAGGTTCGAATAGGCTGACTCGTCCTTGGTGTTAAAGCCTGCAACGTGAGAATCTGATCCCCAGTGCGGGTTCCCCTCATACATATCGAGAGCCTTGCCCTCCGGGACACCCTCGACAATATCAAAAAGATATACGTCTCCAAGTTCCTTTGCGGCAAGAAACTGAGCCACGGATGCACCGACATTTCCTGCGCCAATGACAGATATTTTAGGTCTGTTCATGAAACCGGATTTCCACAATTCATAAATAATGTACGCCGAAATTTCATTCGGGAACCAAAGTATCCGATGCTTTGTATGCAGCGTAAATAAATGAACCCAGGAGAAGGAAGAATCCCCCAATCGCGAACAAGATGCCAGCCACGATTGTCGCGTACAGGAAACCCTGAATCAGATACTGGTAGCTTGAACCAGCATAATAGCTTGCATTCTGGGACGCGGAAGCTTCAATGGCTGCAAGGTATCCACTGAGGATTTCCCCGATTGAAAAGATGACCAGCCCTGCAGCGAAAACCGAAGAAACGATGTCCTTAACAGGCCTCGATAGATCGAAACTCTTGAAAAGCGTCGCGAGAAGCACGGTCAGGGCGGCTATCAACCCAAGGTACGGATATGCACCCATGAACCCAAATACAGAATAGACAGCCTGGGGAAGAAGAATGTTCAGTCCGGATCCGGAAACGATAATTTGTGGAATAATCCCACCATAGCCTGGGCTTGGTAGAACGCCAACATAAGCGGTGAATACCAGCAAGGTTCCAAGGATTCCTAACACGGGAGTTGAAACTCTAGATGGGAAGGTTTTCAGGGCAGATGCATACGCAGTCACAAGAATCAGCAGAGCGCCGATCACCATGGAGATCCCCGCAGAGATAAGCCCATTGACCAGGAAGCCGGTGCCGTCAAGCACGAAGAAAAAAAAGATCAGGTACCCAAACGGCAGGAAATTTTCAGGAAATTCCATCGACTTTGAGATTCGTAGCACAGAAAAGCCAATCAATACGAGCACGATGGAAGATACTATTCCTAAAATTGCAGAAAGGAAGGCCGGGCTGACTGTAGGGGCGTTTCCTGCGGCAAACAGAAAATACAGTATGGTAGAAATTGCTGCCAGTACGAGGGATGCGCCGGTTATGATGCCCCCCCACTTCAGAAAGACTCCTGGATCAATCCCTTCTGCTCCTTTTCTTCGGGTACGCAAAGATTCTGATCCGTTCTTGTCATCGAGTCCGGAGCCGCAATACGCGCAATATGTCGCACTTTCCCTGTTGGATTTGCCACAGTTTCCGCAGGTCTTGGTCACTGTGTTCAATTCCGACGAGCTAAATAAAACTGGCGAGTGTACTACTGGCATAGAACGGGTTTTGTTACCTGGATGCGAGAAGGATCGGACCTCCTTCCCCAGCCAGCTGGTTAAGCTGATGCCTTAATAGGAGTGAAGCCTTGACTCACCGTTGACTGAAATAACGATATCCGACGGTATCATCGAACTCGTGAGCCCCATCACCCTGGATTGGGCACCGATACTCGCAAGACTTGCGAACGACAAGTCCGTGTATGACAACATTGGTGCGCACGCGTTTCCCTACCCATATCGACAGGAAGATGCAGAGACCTTTATCACAAAGAACAGGTTCGATGGGAGCAGACCGTTCGCCATAGACTTCAGAATAATGTCAGGCAGGGACATGGTCGGCGTAATAGGTATTAGCCAGATCAATTATGATGACAGGAACGCCCATATCGGGTACTGGATCGGTGCTATGCACAGGGGAAAAGGCGCTGCCACAAGGGCAACGAATCTCATAGTGGGTTACTGTCGTAATGAGATGAAACTGCATAGACTTTACACCAGCGTAATGTCCACCAATCATGCGTCTGCGAGAGTGCTGGAAAAGGCGGGATTTTTGCTCGAGGGTGTTAGAAAGGAACATTTTCTATTCTATGACAGGTATGTGGACATGCTTATGTTAGGAATTATCCTGGACTGAGTGCTGGATCGCTCTGATTCATATTTAAGTGGTATTCCTCAGGGAATTGGAAATTGCTGTAGGAACGGAACTTCCCGGCATAATTTCTTAACCCTGACGCGACTGAACGAACGGACCCAGCCATCCTGCTGGCGAGCCACAATCCGCTTTCAGGAATGCGTAGCAGTATTGCGCTTAAGGATCTTTTATTCAACGCAGTAACTGATCTTTGATAAGTCTCTTATGAAGGTCTGGGGCGCGAGTTATATTCCCTCCGAGAATGAGGGGAAAATGTGTACGGTACTTATGATATCCTTTATCGTAAGGCCCAGCCTGATAGCAAATTTTCCCATGGCGATTACATCCGTCGCGTTTGGCGCAAAGGCATTCAATCCTTTGTTTACCCGGAAACGTTCCTTGAAAGGTAGATCGGGATCACTCAAGCTTAAATCTTCAGCAGATTACTCTTCGTCAAGACTTGAGATGGATATGAAAGCAATACCAGGAATGACCTTTGTTTGGAGGCGAAGTCGTCTTTGCTGATCTCCGAGGTGGACAGAAAGCTGGACAAAATGTGCGTCCTTGCATTGCATCAGGAATCACCCTGGTTCAGGATGGCCTCAAGAATGGAAAAGCCGGCTCCCGCTTACATTTTCAGCGAGTCAGACAAGACCATGCTGCAGATCGACTACCCAAGAGATCAGTTGAGGAAACAGGACATTTCAGCAATAATGGCAAATCCTGCGGGAATGGAAAAGAGAACCTACCTGACAATCACGGAGCGGATAAATAATGTGAAGCACTTTTCCATTGTTTCGGAAATCATGGATCTGCCGTCGGTTGTAGCTACAAATTCCTACCTCAGTGGCCAGGAACTGTTTGTGTCATTCAGATTTCACCGGAGCGTCCAGGACGATTTAGAGGTCCATCTGGCTACGCTGTTCGGAATAAATGGGCGTGCAAGGATTGCGTATATGGGCAAATCTCCCGGTATAGTGAGTATGCTTGACAGGCTGAATGCAGAAACGCCGATTTCAATCGTTCAGGTATCCCTGGATCTTTCCAGCGAAAATACGTCCGACCACCCCATGCTGACTGCGGCAGGATCCGGTGCTGAGATACTTGGCGAGGCAGATTTGAGGAATTCCGCAGATGGCGGTGCCAGGACGATCATTTATTCGAAACAAAGATTGGGTATCCCGTTTCCTACACTTTCGGAAGAGGATTTCATATACGAATCCAGAACAAACATAGCAACATTCATGGAGGGTAGAAGGATGGGAAATGAAGCCAGGATTCCAAGGTTAGCTGTCTTTCTGCGAGTGTTAAAGGATAGGCTGGTAGAAACTACTTTCATTCCCACCACTGAGGCGGGAGACTACATTTCTCAACTTTTTCATATGATGTCTACTCGGAAGAAGAGCCAATTGAGACTGGAGGTATTTTCTCCACTGCAGAAGGGGGCTTGGACTTGGCTTTGAGGCTGAGGGTGAACCTCAACAAGGGTAGAGAGTAGCCAAGAAACCCGACAACGCTCGCGATCTGTGGAAATTGGCTGGTTTGGAGGCAAGGCACTCTGGCCGACCCATTAGAGTACAATAAATACGGCGGAATAATATTTGGGCATGAGGCTATCGCGGCGAAAGGCGGGAAGATCACTTTGACAGAGTTCACAGTACGCTGCTGCTTTCTTTGATGCTTCTCATCGCACACAAAATGTAGTGCACAGAATATGCTTTAGAAGAACGGTGATTTTAAGCATTTATCAAGTAACTGCATTTACGGAAGGGATTACGGTTTATTTTCGCCATAGCAAAGTGGGACTTGAAATCTGGTGATGAACAGGAAATTTTAGAGATCGTTCAGGCAATTCGTGAAAAAGTTCAATCAATTATAGGATATTCACAGGATCAAGAGTTCAACACTAACGCGCTGCAGTTATTGGCCTGTGAAGAAGTTAAGACGTCAAACATTAATACTAGCAATGAAACACTTATTCACCGCATTCTGCTGTTATGGAAAAGACTCTTTCCTCTCTTGTCACTTGTGATGTTAAGCACTCTTCTATCTCCCTGCAAAGAAATGAGATACCGACCGAAGAGAATATTGATGGGTTCATCCAAGAGTTAAGAGACTTGAAGATACCAGACGCCAAATGCATATACAGTTGAGCGAGTTCGACTCAAGATTGGCTTGATCTTTACACATTAGCATATCCCAGAATCTTGTACGTGAGTATGTCAACTACCCACCCCTGAAGGAGTGGGCTTGTTGCTGGTCTCCCCCATGTCCGTGGACATGGATTCATCGGACCGCAACGATTGGCTGGTTGACTTTCCTTGCGAGGGTCAGAGGGCTATTGACTATTTCACGCCTCGGCAGCCTGATTTCAGCAGAAGGCTTGACGCATTCATCCCTTCTCCTCACGGAGAACATGCCGCTGGAACCAATGTGTTCCTACGAACAGTCCATCTTAACCGTCTTTCTCCTCAAGGGAGTGCCTTCCCGTTTCAGGGGTGGACAGATATTCATCCCTTGAGAAAATAAGAAGGTTTCCTTTGAGGGAAGTCC
>JAMDBT010000037.1 GCA_023487205.1 Thermoplasmatota archaeon | reverse complement strand
ATTGGCTGGTAACAGGACTATTGTGCTGCCGGGAGACATTGTCGATCTTGGCGGTCTTAAGCCCAGAAATGGGCTATTCAAGAGTGGTGAAAACGAGTACTCATCGGAGTACTTCGGACTGGTGCAGTCCGGAGAGGAGTTCGTGGACATTGTTTCCTTTTCCGGAGCATACATGCCCCGCAGGAACGACAAGGTCGTTGGAAAGGTCATTGAAATCGGACCTTCCATGTGGATAATTGACATCAATTCACCATACACCTCGCTCATGCACATGAACGATACTCCCTGGAGGGTGAATCCAGGTGAGCTGAAGCGGTACCTGCACGTGGGTGACTACGTGTATGCGAAGGTCATGACGCTGAACGAGATCAAGGAAAGTTGGCTAACTCTCAAGGATGTCGGCCTGAGGCTGCTGGAAGGAGGAAGCGTTATCTCCATTCCGCCACCCAAAGTTCCCCGCATAATAGGGAAGGGTGGAGCCATGGTTAATCTGGTCAAGGATAGCACAAAGACCAGGATTATGGTGGGGCAGAACGGGCTCATTTGGATAGACGGGAAGGAGGAAGACGTGCTTGTGGCCTCTGAGGCGCTGCATCTGGTCAGCAACGAAGCGCACACCACAGGGTTGACGGACAGGGTTGCGGAGTTCTTGAAGAGTAAGGTAGGTGATACTGGTGGGAACTGAATCAGACATAAAGTTGTTTAACGAAGACGGAACGAGAATAGATGGAAGAACGGTCGAAGAGCTAAGGCCAATAAAGATAGAGACAGATGTCCTGAACAGGGCAGACGGATCTGCGATGATCGAATGGGGTGGCAACAAGATTATGGTCGCGGTCTATGGACCAAGAGAGGCTTACCCCAAGCACACACAGGACATAAACAGGGCTATTGTGAAAGCAAGGTACAATATGGCGGCATTTTCCGTTGACGAGCGGAAAAGACCTGGCCCGGACAGGAGGTCCATGGAGATTTCCAAGGTAATCTCAGAGGCACTGACCTCGTCCATAATGGTGGAAAAATTCCCCAGGGCTCAGATTGACGTTACCATTGAGGTCCTCCAGGCGGATGCAGGCACCAGAATTGCTGGCCTCACGGCAGCTTCCGTTGCTATTGCGGCTGCTGGAATACCCATGAGGGACTTCGTTGTTGGATGCACAGCCGGAAAGGTAGATGGTCACATCGTCCTCGACCTATGCAAGGAGGAGGACAATTTCGGTCAGGCCGATCTTCCCGTTGCTGTACTTGCGAAATCAGGAAAAGTTGTGCTCATGCAGATGGACGGCGACCTGAGCGAGGATGAGTTTAACCAGGCCACTGACATGATTATGAGGGCCACAAAGAGGATTAACCAGCTGCAGAGGGAAGCACTTACCACAAAATACTCTGAAGCAATAGCAGGAGGCGAGTGAAATGCCCAGAGATGAACTCGGAGTTCTCTCCGAGATTAAGAGAAGTACAATACTCAGACAGATTAAGTCCCAGAAGAGAAATGACGGCAGAGATCTCAACACATTCCGTCCCATAACTGTTCAGACAGGCTTCGTTACCAAGGCTCCCGGTTCCGCCATGGTTCAAATCGGCAAGACGAGAGTCCTGGCGGGAGTTAAGATAGAGGAGGGAGAACCGTTTCCGGACACTCCAAACCAGGGTGTCCTGACTACAAATGTTGAGTTGCTCCCGATGGCATTCCCCACTTTCGAATCCGGACCTCCAAACGAGAACGCGATCGAACTGGCCAGAGTGGTGGACCGGGGAATCAGGGAAAGCAAGATGATTGACCTGAAAGGCCTTGTCATAGAACCTGCCAAGAAGGTGTGGATCGTCTTTATCGACATCGACGTGCTTGATTTCGATGGCAATTTAATCGATGCCTGCAGTCTTGCGTCAGTTGCTGCCCTTAAGACGGCAATCGTGCCAGGCTCAACCATTGGGCAGAAGGATTTCCAGTTGCCAATAACTTGCACACCAGTTTCAGTCACCTTCGTAGACATAGACGGAACCCTAGTTCCGGATCCTGATCTTGAGGAAGAGCAAGTCTCTGGGGCAAGGATTACCGTGACTACTTCGGAGGACGGGAAATTGAGGGCGATGCAGAAGGGAAGTGTCGGATCGCTGTCAATGGATCAGATCAAGGGAGCAATATCCATGTCTTTTAATCTTGGCAAGGAATTGCGGGAAAAGTATCTCAGGTGATTCGGTGAGCAGAAGAACGTTAAAGGTTGGAGCGGCAGGAAGATTCGGGTCACGCTATGGAGTCACTGTCAGAAAGGCGTGGAACGAGATCTATAAACAGAAAATCGCACGCTACGTCTGCACCTCATGCAAACAGAAAAAGGTCCGGAGGGTTGCTTCAGGCATCTGGGAATGTTCCCACTGCGGTCACAAGTTCGCTGGCGGATCATACACTCCTGAGTACGCTGTTGCGGTAGTGGAGGAAACAACAAGTGTATAGATGCATAAGATGCAGCAGGCCCCTTGAGAAATCCTACGGAACCGCAGAGATAGAGTGTGAATGCGGATCCAGGGTATTCGTCAAGGACAGGCCAAACATCGAAAAAGTTATAGAAGCGCGTTAGTCCAGACGAAGTAGATGAGTGACCTTGCCTCGCGGGTTCCCGGGGGAATCTGTGCGCGCTGCTTTGGTAGAATCTTTGCTAGATTGGGCTCTGGATTCAGCAACGACGTGAGGGGCAACCTTGCTATTTTCGCATATTCAGTACTTGGACGGCAAGTCAGCCTGCCTGAATCGGATAATTCCTGCAGGATATGCCGCGGACTCTTCGGGCGACTGGGCAGCTATGCAACAGCGGTCAGCGGCGAGCTTAGCAAATTTGAATACTCCACGTTTCTCCTGGGGTCCACATTCGACGAAAGCATTCTGGAATTCGAGAAGGAACTGCAAGATTCCTTCGGTGGGCTGGGGGAGAGCATAAAGAAAGAATTCAACAGGGAATGCGGCAAGATTGTATCCTCAATCACCGGAAAGCCCGCTGAATTTTCTAGGCCTGATCTCACAATCCATGTGGACCTCAGGTATGACGCAATCAAGGTAAAGTCCGCCAGCGTCTGTATTTCCGGATGCTATCGTAAATTCCGGAGAGACCTGCCCCAGACAAGATGGATACACATGGACAAGCCTGGGGACTCGGTAGAGGAGATAATCGGCGAACCCCTGAAAGCGATGCTGGATTCGGGCAACTTCTTCCTTCACGGCGCGGGAAGGGAAGATGTGGATGTTAGGATGCTGGGAAACGGAAGGAAATTCATTGTCGAGGCTTACGAGCCCAGGCGAAGGATGCCTGACACTAAAAAACTGGAGTCTGACGTCAACGGATCGGGAAAGGGCGTGGAGATTTTCGGTCTCTCCGTTTGCGATTGTTCCGCAGTGAAAGATCTAAAGGGGGAGAACCATAACAAGACTTATGTTGCCAGGATCTCATTCGATTCGCCTGTGGACAGTGGAGCCCTCGCCTCCGCTGTGAGTGCCCTGACCGGAAAAGTTATTTATCAGAGGACTCCATTAAGGGTGTCCTCCAGAAGATCGGACCTGGTGCGGGAGAGAAAGATAATCAATCTGGAACTCCTGAATGCGGATCAGAACGGGGCCGTGGTGAGAGTCACCGCTCAGGCGGGAACTTACATCAAGGAATTCCTGAACGGCGATGGTGGCAGAACTGCGCCAAGCCTAAGTTCGCAATGCAGCATAGGGATCAGGGTGGTCGAACTGGACGTAATGGAAATACACAGAGGTGAAAATAACGACGAAAATGTCACACGGGCCAAGATCCGGCTCGAGAATGAAGCTGACCAAGAGAATTAAGGAAAAAGGCGCTCCTGCGATCAGCAGGGTCCTCCAGTCATTCGAAGTCGGGGAGAGCGCAGCCATATCGATCGAGCCCTCCGTCCACTCTGGAATGCCTTTTCATAATTTCCAGGGGTATACAGGAATTATCGCAGGGAAACAGGGAAGGTGCTACCTGCTTGACATTCACGTCGGAAGCGTTAAGAAGAGACTGGTGGTTGCCCCTGTTCATCTGAAGAGGATCAGAACTGCTGCCATATAGTTAAATTTTAATTGGGAAAACAGCTAAGGGTGAACATTCGCATGAAAAAGCAGTATCTTTCAATCCACGAAGTTTTCGGAATCCTTTCGGCAAGGAGGGAGCCCAACGCCATAGAGGGCGACAGTCTATCATATGTGGAACGAGTAAAGATTGGCAGCCAGGACGGAAAGAAGTCTAAGAAGGAACTGGTGCAGCAGTTTGGTCTCGACGAGAGAGTAGCGGTAAAACTTGTGGATCTGTCACCTGCTTCAAAAGAGGAAATTACCTCGATACTTTCAAACTACTCTGTCATCAAGGACGACAAAGAGTTGACTCAAATTCTTGACTACCTAGTTTCCAATACTTCCTAGGGAGGGATTTCCATGGAAGAATATACTGTGGCGTTAGACTTTCTCCCACAAGGTAGGCCGGACGACCGCAATTTCAGGAAGACCCCCATTGTTCTGGGAATAGGCGAAGACGAGTTCAAGCTGTTTGAACTTATCCCCCGGCAGAATATTCAGATTACAGTTGGGGAAAAGATCTACATAGGTGCAAACCCGGACCTGAGGACCAAGATAGTTTCGGTGAAACGCAGAATATCCGAAAAAGAACTGACCAACGCCGCCCTGAACGAGTTACCGGCAGTTCTTGAGCAGATCGTTGGACAGCATGAGGAAAGATTCCTGGATTTCTTCAACCGGGCACAGCCTATCAACATGCGGATGCACTCTCTTGAACTGCTTCCGGGACTTGGAAACAAGACCATGTGGCTGGTACTGGAAGAAAGGAAGAAGAGGCCGTTCAAATCCTTTGCAGACCTGACGGAAAGGGTGAAGGCTCTCCACAATCCGCAGAAGATGATCGCGGACAGGATAATTCAGGAACTTGGGGACAGGAACGAGAAATACAAGATGTTTGTCTCCAAATGACCACTTCCCCGCATTTTGCCACAAAGTATGGCCAGGTTTTTCTGAGGAACAGGAAAATCGCGGAAAGGGAAGTCAGCCTTCTCGGCGAAATCCGGGGAAAGAGTGTCCTGGAAATTGGCTGTGGCGAGGGGATCGTCACGGATTTGCTCCTCTCCGGAGGTTCGAAGGTAACCGGACTGGAACCTGATCACAGGCACTTTTCCTATCTATTGAACAGATTTTCAGGATTCGTCAAGTCGGGGCAATTCGTCCCGGTGAAGCAGACTTTTGAGGAATTTCCCCCCGGGGGATTCGATTTCGTGTTCGGAAACATCCCCTATTCCGTCTCCTCCAAGATAATTTTCAGGCTTCCCCATTTCCAATTCACCAGGGCCGTCATAATGGTTCAGAAGGAATTCGGAGAGAGGATGGTTGCAGTTCCCGGATCCAGGGACTATTCCAGATTATCGGTCAGCACCTGGTTTCAGTTTGTCGCGGTGCGTGAGTTCTTTGTTTCGCGTAATGAATTTGATCCAGTTCCCGAGGTGGATTCGGTGGTTCTAACGCTGATGCCCAAGAATTTGATTCTAGCAGCAGACAGGAAATTCCTTGAAGAAGTCGTGAAGCGGATATTTTCAAACAGACGAAAAACGCTTGCGAAAATTTTCGGGAAAGTGCCGGAAGAAATGAAGGGAATACGGGGAGAGAATCTCCCCCCACAAGCTATAGTCGATCTTGCAGCTTACCTTAAGGAACAGAATCCTTAGGAAGGCTTTGCCCCGGTAGTTTCAGTTCCTTGTTTCTGCTGAGCAAAGTCCTGGACGTACTTTAGACCAAGGGTTGAGAGACTCTTTTCGCTGAATTGACCACCCTCCAGAGTCTGGATGGGTATCATCATCAGGGTCCCCTTGCCCTCGAGACCAATTTCGTAAAGAATGTTCATCCACCTGAGCTGGAACGCGATGGGGTTATCCTTGTACTGGTTTGCGGCGTCAACCATTTTCTGTGCAGCCTCGACCTCTGCCAGCGCGAGGGTAACTCTTGATCTTCTCTCCCTCTCTGCAGATGCCTGTCTTGACATGGCGTCCTGCAGGTTCTGGGGCACAATCACATCCCTTATTTCAACAGCAGACACCTTTATTCCCCAGTGCTCCGTCTTTTCGTCGATTATTTCTCTCGCGGATACGGCGATTTTCTCTCTTTCAGACAATACGTCATCAAACGACGACTTTCCCACGACTTCCCTTATGGTTGTCTGGGCTGCCAGGTTGGTACCGACAGCAAAGTTCTCGATGTTAAGGATGGATTTTTGAGGATCCACGATCTGGAAATACATAACTGCGTCGATGTTCACAGGAACGTTATCCTTGGTGAACGATGCCTCTGTCTTGAACGCTACGGTCTGAATCCTGGTGGATATTCTTGTTATCTTGGCAATTATGGGCATTACAAAGATGACGCCTGGACCCTTAATGCCTGCAAATCTTCCCAGTGTAAGGACGACTGCCCTTTCCCACTCTTTCAGGATATGAATCCCTGAAAGCAGCAGTATCAGCAGTATAAAGAATATAAATCCAGCCAGATAAATATATGCGGGGTCTATTCCTGCCATGCCACCGTATTCGGGTCGGAATATTTGACTTTTGGGTCTATAGAGAATTCTGCGGACTTTCTTGCTGATCCATGCACGCCTTTTTTTGATGCAACGCTGCCTAGCGTGCAGCTTTGCAGGTCCCTCGCAGATATTAATATGTAGTCCGATCCTTACGGGAACCAATGGATTTCAAGGCACGTTTTGTATCATGGCAAGAAATTGACAAATGGTGCGACGAAATTTACCTGAAGCTTGTTGCAGATTCCTTTAAGCCGGAGGCAATCATAGGACTCGCGCGTGGAGGTCTTGTCCCGTCAAGAATTCTTTCAGATTCACTGTTCGTGAAAGACCTGTATGCCGTCAAGACGGAACACTGGGGGATAACGGCAACAAGAAATGGAACCGCAACAATCCAGAAGACCACTGACCTGAATGTGAAGGGAAGGAAAGTGCTGGTGGTTGATGACATAATCGATACTGGCGGAAGCATGAAGCTGGCTCGAGACTTCATTTCTACACTGGGCCCGTCAGCCTTAAGGACTGCAACCATGCTCCACATAGACCATTCGTCTTTTGCTCCAGATTTCTACGCGGAAAAGGTCACCAAGGAAAACTGGACCTGGTTCATATTCCCTTGGAACGTCCACGAGGATATTTACAACCTTTCGTCAAAATTCCTTGACCAGAGCATGTCGACGGGTGAAATTTCCAAGGAATTGCAATCCAGATTCGGGTTGAACGTTGGTGACGTCAATATGGAAAGGGTCCTTGACCAGATTCACAGGATAGGAAAATTGCAAAAGAACGGTAAGAAGTGGTCCAGGATCAATTCCTGAAAATATGGGTGCCCGTCCCTCCAATAACTCCCTGCTTGGCCTTTTCCAGTGAGGTTATCACGACCTCCTTTCCCCCTTTCCTGAGGAAATTCAAGGCAGCCTTCACCTTTGGACCCATGCTTCCTGCCTGGAACTTGCCCTGTTTAAAGTACTCCTCCATCTCCCGCACCGTGGTAGTGGATATGGACCTCTGTGACTCTTGCATGTAATCCACATAGACGTTCTCGACATCGGTCAGGATCACGAATTCCTCCGCGCCTATCTTGTTTGCAAGCAAAGAGGAGGCCAGGTCCTTGTCTATGACTGCCTCCACCCCCTTAAGCTGCCCACCCTCAATCACCATGGGAGTTCCGCCGCCACCTGTGCATATTGGCAGATAGTTATTTTCCAGCAAGTCGACCACGGTTTTCCACTCCAGGATGTCCACCGGTTCCGGAGAAGCCACCACTCTCCTCCAACCCTTGCCATTCTGCTCCTTCATCTTCCACCCTCTTACTCTGAGCAGTTCGTCAGCCTCTTCCTTCCTGTACGTCGGTCCTATGAACTTGGAGGGATCGGCGAAGGCAGGATCTGAAGCGCTTACAATTGTTCTGGTGAATATCTGCACTGCAGGCCTGTTGATGCCGGAAAGCGAGTTATAGGAAGCGGTTGTAAGTATCTGTGCAATGAGGCCCTGGCTCATGCTCCCGCATGCATCAAGGGGCATTTGTGGGACTTCCTTTTTTGTCGCCTCATTCTGCAGGAGTATGTCGCCCACCTGCGGACCGTTTCCGTGCGTGATCACAGTTTCTCTTGCGGATATTACTGGGGCCATATTCTTGAAAGCGGAATTTGCGCGAGACAGCTGTTCCGCGTACGATCTTTCCTTGCCGAACTGGAGGGCATTCCCTCCCAGCGCAATAACCAGTCTTTCCATGTGTATTCTCCAGGGAAAGTTGGGGGATTTTAGGTGCCTATTTATGTGTTCCTTCGCCGATTGTGTCACAGGACTCGTTCCCCGTGTTG
>JAMDBT010000024.1 GCA_023487205.1 Thermoplasmatota archaeon | reverse complement strand
GGGTAGTTACCGCCTCTATCCGGAAACAGAATATGGTCTCGCCGGGGAAGGAGTTCTGACCCGCGAGTGTGAACCTTAGATTGCTGAATTCTGTGACCAGCGAAGGAATATTGGTCAGGGAAGAAAGAATGAGGAAAATGTCACCATAATTATTCAGAAATTTCGGAGCTGCCCCCAGAAACCGTCTGACGACACCAAATCCATCAGGTCCCCCGTTCCACTGCTCCGCTCCCGGGATCTTATCATCGGTCGGAAGGTAGGGAGGATTGAACACAATTGTATCGTATTTCCCGGAAACTGATGCAAAAAGGTCAGAAACCCAGGCATTTAACTTAACTCCGTTCAGATCTGCGTTCCTTAGCGTCAAGGCAACTGCATCCGGGTTTATGTCGACAGCGTCCACCTTTGACCCAAGAAGTGAACAGAGAATCGAGACCGCTCCGGACCCGCATCCCACTTCAAGCATGCTCCCGCCCGGAAAGATGGAATCCATCATCAATCGCGTGTCTTCCGCGGGGTCATAGACCGTGTCGGTAACTTCAAGATCCACTTCCCTCCCTCTTGATTTAATTGTCTTCATGGTTTCCCAACTTTTCTTTCCCCGGCATTATTGATCGCAATGATCGATAAATCCTCTACGAGTCCCTCCTTCACTCCAACTGGAACTTTTAATTCTGATGTACGTATAATGCACCATAAGTTGAAGAAATTTCAGATAAAATCAGACCCTTCCGGGACAGAATTGCCTGAAATTCGCGGAAGGATACGCTTCCTGCCGATCGCAACCTATTCTACCGCTCTTTTCGCAGTCCTTGTTTCCCTATCCATGTTAAGAGTCCTGGATTTCTATACGCTCAACGGAGACCTTGGAATCAACATGCAGGCAATGTGGACCAATACGCATGGTTACTTGCTGTTCGAGTCAAGCGACTACAAGAGGTTTGGTGCCATGTCAATCCTTGAAGTAAACAGCCATTTTCTGGCGATGCCGTTCTCGTATATCTACGGCCTTTATCCAACACCTTTAACGCTGTTTGTGGTGCAAGATGCGGCAGTTTCCGGTTCTGTGATTGCACTATTTTTTCTGTCAAACCGCATCATTGGCGATGCCAGGTATTCTTTTCTTCTGGCGGTTTCCTACAGTTCAGGCGCATTTCTTATTAGCGCAACGATGTATGATTTTCACTGGCTTTCGTTCTTGCCGCTTTTTACATTTCTCTTCTTCTATCTTATGCTTGACAGACGCATCGTTCTGTCCATCCTGATTTTGATCCTGGGATCCCTGACACAGCAGGTCTTCCCCTTTATAGCATCGAGCGTGCTCCTTTATCTGTATGCAGAGACGAGGCCAAGGTTCACGAAAAACCTGAAGTGGCTGGTCGACAACAATGGAATCTTGTATATTCTGTTGGCAATCTTGTCGGTGGCCATGTACTCGCTGCTTCTCTATACACAGAGGATCCTGGTGCCACAGTATCTCGGCAATCAGAGCGCGGTATCATTGATTGACCAGCGCCTGCATGCGGAGTGGTTCCCGGCTGATTTCTCCCCTGGCCGCAGTCTGTATTCCGTTGGCATCTGGCTTTCTGCATATTCGCTTGTTCTGTTCATTCCTGTGCTGGAGAAGAAGCACCTTCTCCTGACGTTTGCGTGGATGTACGAAACCATACTCGTTTACCCGTCTTACGGAACGTTCGGAAACCAGTACGGTTTTGTCACAATGAGCGTTCTTGCACCCTCCGTAGCCCTTGGAATCAGAAGCATGCTGCGGAGAGGGCCTGAGGTCTCAGTAAAATTCCTGAGCCTAATGTCCGTCCTCGGCTTCTCTGGATCCGCCTTTCTCCTTGGGTACGGGTCCATACAGGTACCGCGAACCGCGCTGGGACTGACTACCGGAATCGTGTTATCTCTTGTAACTGCAATTCTGGTTTCCTTCATTCTGGTTCGCTATTTCAGGAGGAGTTTGGATCCCAAAAAGGTACTTTCCAGATCGGTCAGCCTGATGGTCATTTCCATGATTGCCCTCAACCTGGTGGCTTCCCCGCTGAATCCTGCCAACGATAGCGGCAATGGATTTTCCGGGTACAAGTTATCTTACGGGATCCCCACCCAGGCCAGGTATGCCGGCGAGATTCAGGGGCTTATCCCCGGCCACAATTCCACGGTCATCGCTTCCGACAACCTGTTCACACTGGTTGCAAATGATCCATTTGCGTACTCTTTCTACGATCACCCAAGCACACCCGGGCAACCAGCGTTCTTTCCATATAACAGCACGAATCCTGCAAAGTTCGTGCTTGTCGATTCTGCGCAAGCTCAATACATATTTTCCTGGGTCCAGGCGCTGATAAGCAACGGAACCTATGGTCTGGAATTGGAGATCCTGGGCAACGAATATCCGGGAAATATCTCATTGTATGTATTACATTACCCTTCGGTTCCCAGGGTTGTGAACGCAGACTGAATCAATACACCATTATCCAGAAGGGCAAAGGAAATATTTTATCATAGAAAAACCTCGTGAGCACGGACAGGGTTTTGCGAACTACTCTCATAATCACTGAAAAGGCAGACGCCGGGCGAAGAATCTCGTATTTTCTCTCTGATGGCAAAGCCAAAGCTTCCAGGGCAGGTGGACTCAACTTTCTATCCTTCGAGAAAGACGGCTCGAAGAACGTGGTGGTTCCCCTCAGCGGGCATATAGTGGAACTGGATTTTCCAAAGGATTACTCCAATTGGTCTGGCACTCCGCTTGAAAATCTGCTTACTGCGGAAACGGTGAAGAACGTGAAGAACAGCAGGGCGTTCAATACCCTGGTTAATTTTGGAAAGGACGCTGAAAGAATCATCGTGGCAACTGACTACGACAGGGAAGGCGAATTGATTGGCGTTGAGGCGCTGGAGATTATAGGCAACGGATCTGTCTCGGACACCCTGAACGAAAAGGTGCTGCGGGCGAAGTTCAGCACGCTGACAGGGGACGAAATCAGGAAATCTTTTGACGATCTGATATCGGTAGACCATAACCTTGCGGGATCGGCCAGGGCTAGGGAAGAAATAGACCTTGTTTGGGGAGCGGTACTTACCAGGTTCTTCTCGCTGGCAACGAAACGGCTGGGAAAGAATTTCATCTCGATTGGAAGGGTTCAGACTCCTACGCTTGCCCTGATCGTCAAACGTGAAAAGGAAATAAGAAATTTCGTCCCGGAAACTTTCTGGAAGATTTCTGCCACCTTCCACAAAAGCTTCGATTTCCACGGCGAACACGAAAATAACCCAGTTTTTGACAGGAAGCAGGCCCAGAAACTATTCGATTCCTCCAATGTCAAAACCGGAACCGTGAAAGAATTCGAAAAACACGACGAAAAGATATACCGCCCGCCTCCGTTCAATACTACGGAATTCCTCAGGGACGCATCGAGGATGGGGATACGGCCCGGCAGGGCCATGAGCGTGGCAGAGTCCCTCTATGTGAGGGGATTTATCAGTTATCCAAGAACCGACAACACCACATATCCCAGGAGCATCTCTCTTAAGTCTGTTCTTAACAAACTTTCCAAGGGAGAATTTGGAAGCATTGCCGACGAAATCCTGTCGTTCGAGAAAATCTGGCCTTCCAGAGGGAAAACGGAGACCACCGATCACCCTCCTATATATCCTGTATCGGTTCCGGCTAAGGGGTCCCTGAAGGGCGAGTATGCAAGGGTCTACGAGCTTATTGCGAGGCGTTTCTTCGCAACGTTGCACAGGGAAGGAACCAAAGAGGTGAAGTCCGCGTTGATAGATGTGGGAGGAAACAGCTTCAAGTGTTCCGGAACCTTGGTTCTTGAAAAAGGGTGGCTTGAAGTATACCCGTACAGAACTGTCAGGGAGGAAAAGATTCCGGACCTGGAACCCGGCGAGATTGTGCAGGTAAAGGCGGTGGAGATGAATGAGGATCAGACCAAGCCCCCGCCAAGATACGACCTCTCGGGATTGCTCAAGAAAATGGAGGATTTGAGACTGGGAACAAAGAGCACCAGGCATGACATCATTGATAAGCTACAGGTCCGCGGCTTCATAGAGGGGAATCCTGTGAGACCAACTCCTCTCGGAATTGGACTGGTGGATGCGCTCCTCACGGTCGACTCCAAGATCTCAGAGCCTGATATGACCGCGAGGCTTGAGGAGGACATGGACAGGGTTGCTGCCAGCCAGCTAACTGTCGAGAAAGTCGTAGGAGAATCAAAAGAAATGCTGCGTGTGGTTCTCTCCGACCTGAAGAAGAATGAGTCAGAAATTAGGGACAGGGTCAAGAAAAGCATTGTTGGAGGAGAGCCATTCGGATCGTGTCCGCTTGATGGAGGATTGTTATCCCTGGCACGGGATAGGGAGCTTTACAAGGTTTCGTGCACCACGGAAGGGTGCAGGACAAATACCATTTTCAGGGCCGTAGGGCTCATACAGAACACAGGGGAAGCGTGCAACGTTTGCGGCCTTCCAAAAATAAAGATCATAAGGCGTGGCCAGTCCCCGGAGACCAGGTGCCTGGACAGAGAGTGCGAGAGCAATCGGAAGAGGGACATAGTTGGAGCATGCCCGTCTGACGGCGGAAACCTTGTGGTGCGGCAGTCAAGGTACGGCAAACGGTTCCTTGGATGTTCAAACTATCCAAAATGCACGGTGACCTACCCGCTTCCACAGATGGGGATGATATCGCCGTCGGGGGAGAAGTGCGATCACTGTGGGGCGCCCACAATATATGCAATCAGGGGAAAAAGGCGCTGGAAATTCTGTCCCAAGATGGACTGTGAGTTCAACAAGAAGAAGACGAAAGTCAAGAAGAAAACGGGGAAGGCAAGCAGGAATGCGAAGGCTACCTGAGTTAATAGCCATCTCCATATTCGTTGCCACGTCTCTCCTCGCGATCCTCGTCTCGTGGGTCCTGAATACGCAGGAAGGCGTTCAGGGGGCCTCCTCGAATACTCAAAGCACACTTTACATCGTGCTTTTTCTTGTCCTGACCCTTATTTTTTCGGCCGGAATCCTGTATTTCGCAAGGAAGAGGGGGATGCGAATCATCAGGGCGGTCTTCATCATAATATCTATTTACGTTGTTTTCGTGGTCTCCCTGCCCCTCTCCTTCCTGATTGTGAACGGGCTGAACTACGTGGTTCCTCTGTCTGATCTGGTTGCATATACTATGCTTTACGGCATCTGGTTTGCGATTCCCGTGTACATGGCGTGGGCGTTAATATTCCGTCCAGAGTGGTACGTAGTCGACGCACTGGGCATCCTGCTTTCCGTGGGCCTTTCGGCGATATGGGGAATTACCCTGAATGCGTGGTTCTCGGTGGCTCTCCTTTCCATTTTTGCAGTGTACGATTATATTGCGGTATACAGGACAAAACACATGGTTGATCTCGCAGATACTTCCATCAAGAGCGGGATGCCCATGCTGTTCTTTATCCCGGAGAGGAGAGGGATAAAGATGAAGGATGTCTCCATCGAGCAGGGCAGGAAAGGGACGGAAACCATGCTGCTGGGATACGGAGACATAGCCCTGCCCAGCATCATGGTCGTATCCTCTGCCAGATTGGGAAATTTCGCCATATTTCCGTTTGTTGTGCTGCCCATTGTGGGAGCGGTCATAGGCATGATCATTCTCTTTGCGTTTGCGAGAAAACCTGCCCCGGGGCTGCCGTTCATAAACTCCGGAGTTATCCTGGGATTCCTTTTCTCTGTCGTTATATCGATGTCCCTCTAGGTTACTGATCTAGTGGAGGAAAACGCGCTTTCCGGTGAAATACATTGGAATAGAAAGGTCGTTTGCCTTCGCTATGACCTCCGGGTCCCTGATGGACCCGCCCGGCTGAATTATTGCAGAAATCCCGGATTCTGCAGCGATAGTCACCGAATCGCTGAACGGCAAATAACCGTCAGATGCCATTGCCGATCCTTTAACTCTGCTCTCTGCTTTCCTGGCTGCAATCCGCAACGCCTCCACTCTGGACGTCTGTCCCGCGCCGATTCCCACTGTTGATGTTCCGTTAGCGAGAACTATGGCGTTCGATCTGCAGTGTGAAACCACTTTCCAGGCGAACAGCATGTTTCTCATCTGAGTTTCGGTTGCATCAGGTCCAGCGGCGTGGGCAAGATTTGTGAATGCAGACGAAGTTGGGGATTGAGAGAGGATTCCATGTGAAATCGATCTTATCCTCATTGAGGTGTCCGGTTCCATCCTTGCCTTAAGAATTCTAAGGTTCTTCTTCTTTTTACGAAGAGTGTTGAACGAGGATTCATCATATCCTGGCGCCACCAGGACTTCAATGAATAGGTCAAGCAACTCTTCCGCTGTTTCATCGTCAACATTCCGATTCATTGCAATTACCGAACCGTACGCGGATTCGGTATCGCCTGCCAGCGCATGCAGGTATGAATCCTTCAATGTGGATGCCTCGGAGGCACCGCACGGCGTTCCATGTTTCACTATGACTGTCGCGGGATTTGCAAACTCCAGAACCGTTTCCATTGCGGCATCTGCGTCTACTATGTTGTTGTATGAGAGTTCCTTCCCGCTCATCTTGAAAGCGCCGGGAATACCCTTCGCGGATCCGTCAGGAACCATAATCGCAAACTGGTCGGGATTCTCTCCGTACCTCAGTTCAACTGCTCCTGAAAGATCCGGTACGGCAGGCACGTGCTTGCCGATCAGCACCCTGTTCAGGGACTCGGTTATCAACGCGTCGTACCGTGCAGTTGTGGAGAAGGCCTTAACCGCCAGTCTCTTCCTTGTTTCTTCTGATGCGTTCCCGCTATCGGAGATTTCCTTCATTACTGACGGATAATCACGCCGGTCCACAAGGACGGTAACGAACTTGAAATTCTTCGCAGCAGCCCTGATTAGGGATACACCTCCGATGTCGATGTTTTCAACCATTTCACCAACGTCGTCACCGTGCGCAAACTGATCAAACGGGTAAAGGTTGGAAACCACCAGATCAAATTCCTTGAAGCGAAATTCCTGCATCTGCGCATTGGACACCTTGTCCCGTGGAGAAAGAATTCCCGCGAATACGGCGGGATGTAACGTCTTGACCCTCCCATGCAGAAGTGACTCGCAACCAGTGAGTTCGGATACGTTCTTCGCTGGAATGCCTGATCCCAGGAGGAATTTCTGCGTTCCGGAAGAGGCATATAATTCGCTTATTCTTGGCATGATTCCACCAAAAAACTCAACCAGGCCATCCTTGTCGGAAACGCTTACTATAGACCTCATTGGATGAGGTTATTTGCTAAGTGCTAAAATGTTAACGCAAGAAATGCAATTACCTCTGGTAATCATTTTGGGGTAATGGTAATTTATTGGTTCCCGTGACGAAACATTTAACTTAATTCTCTAATCCATCGGACGATAAAACAATGGACAGGAATATTTCTATTGAATCGATAAAGCAGGTCCCCACTCACAAGAAAGAAGTAGAGCTTGTGGAGAGAAAGGGAATCGGCCATCCAGACAGTGTGAGCGACGGAATTGCAGAAGCAGTCAGCAGGGCGCTGAGCAAGTATTATCTCGAGGAGTATGGAAGGATACTTCACCATAACACGGACCAGGTTGAGTTGGTTGGCGGTCAATCTGCACCTAAATTCGGAGGAGGAAAAGTGCTTGAGCCGGCCTATATCCTTCTGAGCGGAAGGGCTACCACCACTGTGAACGGCGACAGGATTCCGTGCAAGGCACTTGCCATAAAGGCAACGAAAAACTTTCTCAGGGAGAATTTCAAGCACCTGGACCTGGACTCGGACGTGATGATTGATTCTAGAATTGGCCATGGTTCTGTGGACCTTACCGGTCTTTACGACACCCGCAAGCAGAAAGCGAACGATACCTCGTTTGGGGTTGGATTTGCTCCCTTCAGCGATACGGAGAAGCTCGTTCTGTCCACGGAGGAATACATCAACGGGCCTCTGAAGAAAACACTCCCTGCAATCGGGTACGACATAAAGGTCATGGGATTCAGGCAGAAAGATAAGATCAATCTCACAATAGCCGCTGCATACGTGGACAAGTACGTGAAGAATGATGATGAGTATTACTCAGTGAAAGAGAGCCTTGTATCGAAAGTGAAAGATCACGCTTCCAAGATAACCGGAAAAGAAGTAAGTGTGTTCGTTAACACCGGCGACGTCAGGGAGGAGTCAGTCAGGTACCTTACCGTTACCGGTTTATCAATGGAAAACGGCGACGACGGA
The DNA here is from genome assembly GCA_023487205.1 of Thermoplasmatota archaeon. Taxonomy (GTDB): domain Archaea; phylum Thermoplasmatota; class Thermoplasmata; order Thermoplasmatales; family Thermoplasmataceae; genus JAMDBT01. The sequence continues at coordinate 417 of JAMDBT010000024.1, read as the reverse complement.
TCCGTGGGTAGAGGCAACAGGGTCAACGGGATTATCACACCATTCAAGGCAATGAGCATGGAAGCTGCAGCCGGAAAGAATCCTGTAACGCACGTGGGAAAGCTGTACAACGTACTCGCCAACATAATCGCAAACGACGTCTACAAGGAGTCGGGAGGCGATGTGGAAGAGGTACTTGTCCGAATCGTGTCGCAAATTGGGAGAAACATCAGCGACCCCCATGTTGCGAGCATCCAGGTAATCTACAAGGACAATGCGGATGTTTCCAAGCACAGCTCAAACATCAGGCGCATCGCGGACGAGAGGCTTGAACACATATCCGATCTTACACAGCAGTTTGTTGACGGAAAGATTAGGGTCTTCTAATCTTGCCGTCGCCACAATTTTTTATATCTCAAATTTATCCTTTTTGACCCG
>JAMDBT010000007.1:76245-100437 GCA_023487205.1 Thermoplasmatota archaeon | reverse complement strand
CCCGGATCATACAGTGGATCTGTTACGGTGAACGGGGCATCTCCGGCACAGGTATCCGTGAAGTTCACTGAGGTAGTGCACACGATAACCTTTACCGAAGCAGGACTTCCCGCCGGAACTAACTGGTCCGTTACTCTCGGAGGACAGACCATCTCTTCTACAAACACGACAATAACGTTCACGGAACCAAACGGAACCTATGATTACACTATCACGGGAATACCTAACTTTGCTTCCAATGTGACCTCAGGAAACGTGTCCGTTAACGGCGTCACGATCAGCAAGTCGGTATCGTTCACGCAGAAGTCTTCTTCTCCAGTGGGCCCAGGCTTCATGATTATCATGATAATACTCGTTTTCGCCGTGGTAGTTATTGTGGCATCCTTGCTGATTCTGAAGAAGAAAGGGATCATATTGTCTGGGGGCACGAAGAAGTAAGCAGTTTGGGTTTCGGGGATTTCAGGCACCGTCAATTTGCGGGTTTGCAGGCAGGTACCTCCCCCGAAACCACAATAATATTGGGGTGCTGAAATAGCGAAGCAAAAATAGTTAAATCAATAAGGTGTATCCCTGAGTAATAGTAGCGTAAAGTGAACTAATGATAAGCGACATCCTTCTTGAAATATTTGGCGAGTTCATGAAGCAGCCCTTTGGTAATTCATTGACTATAAAGGGGAAGCCGGGTGCTGGGAAAACAACCTTTGCGCTTGAGTTGCTGGACTGGTTAAAGGAGAAGGCCCCCGTCTATTATGTGGGAACCAGGAGTTCCAACGATCCCTTAAGAGAGAAGTTTCCGTGGATCTCAGACGTCTCCTCAGGTTCAAAGGTGAGACGAAGAAACAAGGACGCTCTCAATGAAGTGGTAAAGGAGAATCTGAACAAGCTTGAGAGGATGATCGAGGAAGGCAAGGTTTCAAAGAGCTATGCATTTGGCGGCGAGCCCGGCTTGGTGCTGAACATAGAGGAAATACTTCCCGAACTTGAATCGATGTACAACTTTGTCGGTGAGAACATAGACAAGGGCCCTATAGTGGTACTGGATTCTATTGAGGCTCTAGCCGAGAAGTACGACCTCGATCCCAGCCTTCTATTTTCCATAATTCAGAAAGACCTCGCGGAAAAGTCTGGAGCCAACCTTATCCTGATACAGGAGTCGGATCAGCCTTCGCCATTGGACTATTACTCTGACGGCGTGGTGCAGATGAATTACTCAATGGACAATAATTTCCTCATAAGGGATGTGACCATCCTTAAGCTAAGGGGAGTGTCAATCGGATCCAGCCCTACATATCTTTACTCTCTGGAGAATGGAAGGTTCCACTCCTTCAGAAGAGACATGATCACATACCCGAACCAGCGGGTCAGGAACGTAAGAAAGGCGGATGAGAGACAGTTTGAGGTCTCGCTCGGTTCGCAGGAATTGTCCAAAGTTCTGCCAACCCTTTCTGATAAAGTCCCGCTGGGTTCCGTGGTTATGTTCCACCGCGAGACCAAGTCCAACATGGTGGACAGCTACGTGAATGCGCTGAAGAACAGCCTCATAAAGTATAACGTCTCCAACGGTCGCGGTGTTATTGACATTTCGTCCAGCAGCTATGAATCCTCCAAGATTTTTGTAAACACCATGGATCCCGAGTGGCTAAAGAACTACATAACTGCGGAGAGGACCGACAAGACCAGTCCGTTCGTAATCAACATCGGCGGAAGGAGCATGATAGAGGACTTTCCCAAGGAGGTTCTGGACTACTACCTGACGCACTCAAAGAAACCCTATACTTACGTATTTTCTACTGATTTTCTCAGGTTTACCTATGGGGAATCATTCTTTGGAGACCTCTCAACGATAATCAACGGTGTCAGGCCAACCGGGATAATCGTGATAATTGCAGACGATGAGGAATACAAGAAGATTTACCATTATGCATCCTTCACGGTTCACGTTCATGACATAAACGGCTACGTTATGATAAACTCAAATGCGGTGAATCATTTTGTTACTTCTGTTGGACTGGACGACGAGAAGTGGCCCGAGCTAAAGTTCTCCATCATAGTCTAATTCTTCTATTCCGGAAATTCCAATCTTCTTTATCTGCGGAAACTTTATTTTGTCGGTTCCAAGAACGTTGTCGCGAATCATCTCACCGGCAACATCGGCCAGCCTGAGTATTCCTGATTTCACAGCTTCACTCCGGTTCATGGAAAATACGGAGAGAATGACTGAAACCCGGTTTGAGTTCACATCAAAATGTATCTCTTCCCTATCGCCGCGGGCATTTCTGCCGGACACATTTTCCTTAAGTCCGTCCAGATACGCTTCCAGACCCACTCCATTACTTACGGACTCGACGAAAGCCGGTTCTAGGAGAACTTCAGCCACGAGCCGCAGCTTGTACCATCTAGACAAGTTATCAGTGCTCATCGTTTAATTGCCTGAGACCATTTAGGATTTATGTTTCCAGTTACAAGAATGCGCAGGCACAGGTATTCGGAAACAGTAAGGGATCTATTCAGCGAGACTGTTCTTTCCGTAGATAAGCTCATAATGCCAGTATTTGTGGATGAGAACTTGACGGGAACCAGGCCCGTGTCATCCATGCCGGGAATTTCGCGATACGGTCTGGATACTCTGCCCGGATACCTGGCATCGCTTGAGGATTCAGGCATTCGGGCAGCGATCTTATTCGGAATTCCTTCCAGGAAAGACCATGACGGCACCGAGGCTTACAATCCCCGGGGAATCGTGCAGAAGTCCATTAGGGCGGCAGGCACGCTCAACAAGCTCGTTGTCATACCGGACCTGTGCATGTGTGAATATACTGATTCCGGACACTGTGGAATCCTTAACGGAAACGGGGTGAGCAACGACGAAACCCTTGAATCTTACAAGAAGATTGCACTGAGTTATGCGGAGGCCGGTGCAAGGATAGTGGCACCCAGCGGAATGGTTGACGGTCAGGTTGCTGCCATACGATTAGCCCTGGATGATGCAGGCTACAATGAAGTGATGATATTGGCATACAGCGCAAAGTACGCCTCCACGCTGTATTCTCCTTTCAGGGAGGCTGCAGATTCAAAGCCTGCATTCGGGGACAGGAAGTCTTACCAGATGGACCCAAGGAACGTCAGGGAAGCTCTACGAGAAATGGAACTGGACATAAGCGAGGGCGCGGACATAATAATGGTCAAGCCAGCCCTGTTTTACCTGGATGTCCTGGCCAGGGCCAGATCACGCTTTGATGTACCCATTGCAGCATACAGTGTGAGTGCCGAATACTCGATGATAATGAACGGGGTGAACTCGGGACTCCTTCCTCCGGGCTCCATAAATGAAGCAATCGTTTCGATATTCAGGGGCGGGGCCGACATGGTGATAACGTATTTCGCGGAATGGCTGGCAAGGAATCAACCGGTCTAGCCCGACGCGCATCCTAAAAGCAACTGCGGGGGAAAACGATCGCTGAATATGCCTAGAAACGCTGTCTGCTGAGTATTGGCGGATCTGGCATCATCCCCTTGCTAAAGCATCGGGGTTCCTGCTTCATGGAGTGGCAACCCGTAGACTTACTTTTGAGAGTTCCGGGCCGTTGCACTTTCCACAGGCGTGTATTCACTAACGGATTCTACGCTGTTTGTTCAGAGTCAGCCTCAACCAGGTGAGCTTTCTTGTACTTCCTTATTTCGTCAGCAAGCTTTGCGACAGCTTTCCCCGCATCGGCATTGATGAAATAATCGGAGTACTTGACAATTGGAGCGTCTGGATCAGTGTTGATTGCAATTATGGTTTCACTGGCCTTCATGCCAACGATGTGCTGAATCTTTCCGGAGATACCCGCAGCGATGTAAAGCTTCGGCCTGACCGTCTGGCCCGTTTGTCCAACCTGATGTTCATAAGGAATCCAGCCCAGGTCTACGACAGGCCTCGACGCGCCGACTTCGCCTTCCAATTCCTTTGCCAGCTTCCTTATGGGTTCGAAGCCCTTTGGCCCGCCGATGCCGAGACCTCCAGAAACGATTATCTTGGATGAGGTAAGGTCAAGCCTCGTCTTGGGCTTGAATTCAAGGATCTTGTGCTTTGCCACCAGTTTTCCCACTTTCACCTTCTTAATCCTGGTTTCGCAATCGGGTTTCTCAACTTTCTCGGGCAACTTGTAGCTTCCCGGCCTTGAAGTTATCATCTGCGGCCTGTGCTTCCTGCACAGTATCTGATCGATAGTCTTGTCCCCAAACGAAGGTCTCCATGCTATTAGGAGCCTGTTTGTCGGGTCACCGTCCAATTCTATGCAATCTGCTGCAACTCCGGTCTTGCACTTCACGGCAATCCTGGAAACCAGGTCGCGGCCTTCCCTGCTGCCCGAGATGAGGAAAATATTGGGCTTCTGCTCGAAAATGAAATCTGAAATTATGTTCGTGTACGCAACGCTTGAAAATCCGTTGAAATCCGAGAGTTCTGCGCCAAGTATCAGGTCGCATCCAAATGACGCTGCCTCATCGGCCACGGCCTTCAGATCCTGGCCTATGGCAATTCCGACAACCTTCTCGTTGAGCTTTACGGAGATTTCCTTCCCCTTTCCAAGCATTTCAAGGGCACCACGGCTGATCTTTCCGTTCCTGTTCTCCAGATATACGAACACGTTCCTGTATTCCTCGAGTTTCTCCGGGGCAATGCATCCTACCAGATCGGTCATGCTTCTTCCTCCTCAGTTTTTATCAGTCCCATACCGCCGAGCTCTTTCACCAGTTCGCCGAGCTGATCCACAGTAATGCGCTTTGCGGCGCGTTTTCGTTCTTCCGGGATCTTAAGAGCACCCACCACGGTGGGGGAACCCTTTATGCCGACCCATTCAGGGGGCAATTTCAGCGTGTCATGATCCCATTTCTCGATGCCTTTCCTTAATGCATCAATTTTGAGCCGGAGCTTTGCCCTCCGCGGGATGTTGGAGCTGATGAGTACAGTTGCGAGTGCAGGGAGCCCGATGCTCACGACCTCGGTTCCGTCCTCAAGATCCCTCTCCGCAACGAGAGCATCATTTTCGATGTGCAATGAAGTGCAGTAAGTGGCCTGGTCAATGCCCAGGAACTCTGCGACTCCCGGTCCTACGTGGCCGGTTCCAGAGTCAGTCGTGCTCTCTCCTGCAATAATCAGATCGAACTCGCCAAGGTTCTTCACGGAAGCAGCCAGGGTCAGTGATGTGGCATAAGTATCTGCGGCAGCGAATACCCTGTCCGTGACAAGCACCCCGCGATCTGCGCCTCTTCCCATGCATTCAATGATCGCACTTTCGGCTGCGGGTGGGCCCATTGAAAGGACCGTGATTTCTGCTCCAGTCTGGTCCTTTATCTTGAGGGCGCACTCCAGTGCGTTTTCGTCCGAGGGATTGATGATCCCCCGGGCTTGTGCTCTATTAAGCGTGAATTTCACGGGATCAATGAATATTTCCTCCGCGTCTGGTACCTGCTTCATCATCACAATAATCTTGATTGCCATTTCATATCACCCATACTTGTACTTGACGCCGTGGCCGCCTTTCACATTATTCCACTTGACAGACCCATGTGAGCAGGCAAACAGGCAGGTTCCACACTCCACGCAGTCTTCGTACTTGAAATTAAGTTTCCCCTCCATGACTGTATAGCACTTCGCAGGGCACGCGAAAGTGCAGAAGTAATCCGGGCACACTTCGCAAATATCTGGTGTAACAGTGATGTGCTCGAATCCCTTGTCAGTCTTGTAATTAAGAACGGAGAGCTTCTCTTCAATTTCCATTTACATCCTCCTCATTGTCCTGTATGCCTCAAGAATCATGTCGGTCTTCTTCACACCAGACTTCTTGGTCGCGCTGAGCACAATTTCCATAAGATGACGCTTCGGAATTCCTTCTTCATAGAAAAGGTTGAACAGGGTTTCTTCCGCGATGTCCGGAAGCGCCTTATGAGCAAGGTTACTCCAGGTAACTTCCTCGATCCCCCTGAATTTCTTCAGGTCTTTCAACACATACTTTCCCTGAAGCCTGTCCTCATATCCCCGGAGCATTCCCGACGAAAAGTTTGATTTGGATTTTGCCTCGATTACCGTATCAGCAGCGGCAATTCCGGAGGTGATGGCGTAGTTGATTCCCTGGATAATTAGACCATTGCTGTACGAGAACCCGGCGGCATCTCCCGCAATCAGGTAACCGTCACCATAGATCTTTGGGACCGATCCGATTCCCCCTTCACAGACAAGATGTGCGCTGTATTCTTCCATCTTTCCCCCTTCAAGATATGGTGAAATAAATGGATGGTTGACGAACTGATCCATTATCTCAAAGGAGTGGGTTTCATTATCGGCTCTCAGTGTTCCAACATTGATAACTGCACCAACTGAAATGGTTTCCTTGTTCGTGTAAAGGAACCCTCCGGCTTTTACCCCATTCTTCAGGAACCCGAGGACGTATTCCCCTGCAAAACCGCTGTTTCCCCGGATATTGAACCTCTCGTTTATAGTGGCTTCCGACAGCTTAACGACCTGTTTAACTCCTATCGCAACATCCTTGTCCCCGATTTCCGGCCTCAGGCCGGAGGAAATAGCAACGCGCGGGTTCACGCCTTCCGCGAGGATCACTGTGTCGGCGGTGATCTCATCACCCTCCTGAATTACCCCAGCCACCTTTCCGTCCTTCAAGGCCAGGCCGTCTACGGTCACTCCTGTCACCAGGGTAGCCCCCTTGGATTTTGCCTTGTTGGCGAGGTACTGGTCGAATTTTGCCCTGAGCACCGAATATCCCGTTTTCCTGCTTTCAAATTTCCGTGAGCGGAAATCTACCGAAATAAGCGAATCTGATGTCAGGAGCCCGGTTCCCTTGGAGATCACGTATCTTTCCAGGGGTGCGTCCTTCTCCCAATCTGGTAGAACACCTCCCAACTCGTTTCCCCACATTATCCCGCCGGAAACATTCTTGCTTCCAGGTGGATCAGCTTTCTCCACAAGTAGCGTAGTGAGACCCGAAGATGCAAGTTTAATGGCGGCTGAAGAGCCTGCTGGTCCGGCACCCACAATAATGGCGTCGAATTCACTCATTGCGCCGGAATTCCACAAAGGTATAAAAAAAAGATTCCGCAGATGCACACGGTTTAGTATCAGGGAGCTTACAAGTCCTGAAGGGAATTGGCAGTTCATCAAGTGGCAGGGTGCGGGTCATTGAAATCGGGCCTGCAGGGAGACACGGAAAATTATCATCTTGGTCGGCGGCCTCCACATGCCAGGATGAAAGAACTGGGCGCGACGGATGTCCGGCAACTGGAGGCTGCACTCTTCAGGAAATACGGGGACCTGAAATGGTGGCCCGCCGAGTCTGCGGACGAGGTCCTCATAGGGGCAATCCTGACACAGAACACATCGTGGAGGAATGTTGAAACATGCATCGCGTCACTCAGAATTAACGGAATGCTGTCGTGCTGCAGCATTTCCGAATCAGGCAGGGAGAAACTGGCAGTCCTGATCCGCAGTTCTGGCTTCTACAACCAGAAGGCTGAGAGGCTGACCACCGTTTGCGGGAAAGTATGCGAAGATTATGGCACGCTTGAATTGATGACCAGACGGATTACCATGGAAAAAGCCAGAGAATTTTTTTCAGGGATCAAGGGAATTGGCCGGGAGACGCTCAGTTCCATCCTCCTTTATGCGCTTCACCTGCCGGTATTTGTCATGGACAAGTACACGTGGCGTATGCTGGGAAGACTGGGATTCGAAACTGGTGAAAAGAGACCCGATCACGTGGAGAGCGTCTTTGTTTCGGCGCTCGGTGGCGATGTCAACAGACTCAGGAATCTTCACGCGATGATTGTCAATCTTGCAAAGGATAATTGCAAATCCAAGCCAATCTGCGAAACCTGCTTGCTGAGAGACAACTGCGACTATGCGGGGAGAGAAATAATAGTGCCGTAGCCTATTAGTCTCCACCTGTTTGCAATGCGCCTTCCGATGGCGATTCTCTGACCAATTTCGGCCGCAACTGGATACTTTAGAGAGAGTTCTATAGATCCGTCTCTTGCGTTGGTGACAGACCCCACGGTGTTAGCAGTACCGGCAGTAAGCATGATGTTTTCCTTGCTTCTAACGGGTTCCACCTTTGTCTCTTCTTCGCTCCCCACAACCCTCTTCAGCAGGTGCGAGTCAAGCGTCATTTCAAACACCGCGCTGGGAACCTTGCCGACCTTTCCAACCACCCTTCCGGTAAGGGAATCGCTCTTTGTAAGGAACGGGTCCAGTCTTGTGCCAACAGCAGCAAGACCACCGGGATGAATTTCGTCGTAGCTGTTATTTCCGGACATGAGCGAGACAATGGTTGTGGTGAGGTTTTCCCAGACCTGCTTGTTGCCTTTTGTGATCTGTAAGCCGGGGGAAATCTCAACCTCGTCTCCCAGAGAAAGAGCTCCGCTGATTAGGGATCCTCCAAGGACTCCGCCTCTAAGGTCTTCCGGATGTGCGCCGGGCCTGTTTACGTCAAAAGAACGGGCAACGAACATTGAGGGAGATGCTTTCCGGTCAAACTTAGGTGCTGGAATAAACTCCTCGATGGCCTGAAGGAGTATATCCACATTGATGTTGTGGAACGCGCTTACGGGGATAATTGGTGCGTCTTCTGCAATGCTTCCCTTGAGGAAATCCTTGATCTGCTGGTAGTTCTTCTGGGCGCCCTCTCGAGTCACCAGATCAATCTTGTTCTGCACCACAATAATGTGCCTAATACCCATGATTTCCAGTGCGATGAGGTGCTCCCGAGTCTGCGGCTGCGGGCACTTCTCGTTTGCGGCAATAACCAGAAGAGCCCCATTCATAATGGAAGACCCGGAGAGCATGGTTGCCATTAGAGTTTCATGCCCAGGAGCGTCCACTATTGAAATTACCCGCGAAAGCTTGCACTGATCCCCGGTCCCTTCCCTGCCATATCTCTTCTCTCCGTTCTCACCGAGGCATACGTAAACGGGAGTGTCAGCATAACCAAGTTTTATGGAGATGCCTCTCTTGATCTCCTCGGAATGTATGTCGGGTTTTATTCCCGTTATGGCTTTGGTGAGAGTGCTCTTGCCATGGTCAACATGGCCAACCATACCAATGTTTACTGAGGGTTGGGGTTCCATTACTGCGTTTCCTTGGCTGTTTCATCGATAGCAGTGGGACCATACTGCGTTACCTTGACGTTTATTTGCGCATTGTCAGAAGATATTTGCGATCCCCTTACGGTAAGCCTTCTTCGGAGGCCGTCTTTTTTCCTCTTCCCAAAAGGATAGGTTATCAGCAGCCTTCTCTTGCCTGCTCCTTGCAGATCCTTTCGCATGGGAAAACCATCTGATGTGGACCCTCCCGTTACTTTCATCTTGTATCCGGGCAGATCGAAGAATATTCCATCCACCTCATCTCCCACCTTTCTTCCAGACAGGGCACTCATGTTCTCCGGCGTTATCTCTCTTGAGTATGACTTGCCTGTCTTAGGGTCCGAAATCACTACAACTGACTTTGCCATCTGCAGACACCACAATTTCTTTGTAAATCGAGTGTGCGGTTATGGGAACGTCGTTAATAATTGTATCTCAGCGGGCACGGGAGAAACAGGCGGCATCCTTCTTTTTAATCATTCACGACATTCAGTCTGGTGCAGGTACTGGGAATCGAGGGGACCTCTCATACTTTTGGCGCAGGGGTAGTGAACGACCTCGAGATCGTCTCTAATTCCAAAAGCATAATATCTCCAAAATCCGGTGGAATTCACCCGAAGGAGGCTGCGCTGCACCATTTTGAGGTTGCTGACCTTGTCATCCGGGAATCTCTGGAAAAGGCTGCATTAAGGATGAGCGACATAGACCTTGTCGCATTCAGTCAAGGACCTGGACTCGGTCCATGTCTAAGGGTTGCAGCGACTGCTGCCAGATCGATCGCAATATCCAACTCTAAGCCGGTAGTGGGCGTAAACCACTGCCTGGGGCACATCGAGATCGGAAGGCGATTGGGAAAGGTAACCGATCCCCTGGTTCTGTACGTTTCCGGGGGGAACACGCAGATAATAGCGCACAGCAATGGAAGGTACCGGGTGTTCGGCGAGACGCAGGATATCGGCATAGGCAACATGCTCGATAAGCTCGCAAGATTTGCAGGCATACCGTTTCCGGGCGGTCCAGTGATCGAGGAAAAGGCTCAGGAGGGAAACAAGCTCCTTGACTTGCCATATTCGGTTAAGGGGATGGATACCTCGTTTTCCGGGATACTTACTGCGGCCATGCAGCACCTCAGGAACGGTGAGAGGTTGGAGGACGTTTGTTTTAGCGTGCAGGAATATTCATTCTCCATGCTGGTGGAAGTGCTTGAAAGGGCCTTGGTGCACCTGGGAAAGGACGAGATCCTCCTGACTGGTGGAGTTGCAATGAACGGGCGACTGAGGAAGATGGTTGAGCTGATGGGAAGGGAAACCGCGGTGAAAGTTGCGTCGACGCCAGCGGAATACTGCATGGACAATGGATCGATGATAGGTCAAGCGGGGATGATGATGTTTAATTCCGGCATCCGGCAGTCCATTTCGGAAACGTCCATTTCACAGAATTTCAGGGTCGATGAGGTGGACGCCCCATGGATCAGTTCATGGGAACCGTCCAGCGAAGCAATGGTTGGTTCCGAGAGCAAACTTGAACGAATGGAATACTTTGGCCGAAAAGCAATCAGGAAACTGAGGCTCCCGAAGGCGTACAGAATCCCGATCCTTGATAGGTCCATAAGGAACTCAAGGTTGAGAAACGAGTGTTCGGTGCTCGCAAGGCTGGAGGTCATCGGTGTCAGGACGCCGCAACTCCTCGATGTGGACGTTCAGTCATTCAGCGCAATAACCAGGGAGATTGAGGGAAAAACGCTCAGGGATTTCCTCATAGGAAATGAAAAACTCCAGGGCGGTATTGATGTGCTGGGATCTGTCATAGGAAAGATGCACGCTAACTCGGTATCCCACGGCGACCTCACTACCAGCAACCTGATGGTCGCAGACGGAATCTACCTGATCGACCCAAGCATGGGCAGGATTGGTGCGGATCCAGAGGACATGGCTGCCGATCTGGTTACGCTGGAAGAGTCAATGCACAGCGCTCACGGTCGGATTCCTGGTCTGTGGGAAGATTTCCTCAGGTCATACTCTGGGGCCTTTCCTGAGGGCGGGATTATTCTGGAGACCTTCATGAAGATAAAGAAAAGGAGGAGATATGTATGATATGGCTTGTCACCAGCAATGAGGGAAAATTCAGGGAGATTGATCTGGAAATGCGGAAACACGGAATAGGAATCTCCTGGAAGAAAGCGAAATACAGCGAAATTCAGGGTAACGACAATTATGAGATATCGCTCAGAAGCTGCCAGGACATGGCGAAAACGGTTCACGGAACCTTTTTTCTGGAGGACACGGGACTCTATTGCCAAGCGCTCAAAGGGTTTCCGGGACCATACGCCAAATATGCATACGAAACCATAGGTCCAGCTGGCCTGATAAGGCAGGTTGGAGGTCTTAAGCGAGACGCCTATTTCCTGACCGTAGTGACACTGCATCACGGAGGCAAGAATATCCAGTTCGATGGTAAGCTTGAAGGGACAATATCGTCTGACGAGAGAGGCGGCAACGGGTTCGGGTTCGATCCCGTATTCATACCGAAAGGCGAGGAGAGAACGCTGGCAGAGATGACGGCAGAGGAGAAGAACGGGATATCGCATAGGGCAATTGCCATACGGAAACTCATCGGGTACCTGGAAGAGAATAAAATACAATAGCATCCGATATGATTAAGGCTCCAGATGTTTGATAAAATCAAGGAGTTTCAGTTTCCCATCTATCTGACTGTTGCGTGTGTCAGCGCGGTATTTTTCATCGTGAGCTTCAATGATGAGGTTATACACAACCAGACGTTAATTCAGGATTCTCTCACTCTTTCATCCCTGGGAGACTGGGTATACTGGATCTTTGCCCTGAGCTTCGTCCTGGCAGCGGTTTTCGCTTATGAAACCTATGCTGTCCTCAGGGATACGAAATCCTTCTACAGGCTCATAAGAAGTGACAGCAAACAGAATTTCGTGAAGAACATCAAGGAGCTTAACCGCATTTCGAAGAAGCTCGGGGGAACCTTTAGGGAGGACCTGGACAGCGCCAAGGAGCGCTGGAACGTCAGGTAGCCTCCGCGATTAGTTTCTTTATGAACTCCGGCAGGCGGAAACAGCCTTCCAGGACGTCATCATTGAAGTATTTTCCGCTGGGAGGTGTCCTATTACCATCAACTGAAACTGAATCTCCCCCAAGGGTGAAGGACCAGAGGCCACTGGGGTAAGTCGGGATAAAAGCCAGATACGTTTTCACTTCCCTGAACACCGGTTTCATTCCGCTCACGGCAAGCTTCAGTGCGTGGGGCTGGTAATACGGTGAACCAGATTGGGTTACCATTATGCCGCCTTCGGTAAGGATTCTTGAAATATTGCGGTAAAATTCAGTCGAGAACAGACCCTGGGCCGGCCCTTCCGGATCGGTGGAATCCACTATTACAACGTCAAACTTGTCAGTACAGTTCTTCACGAATTCTATCCCGTCGCCTATGACGAGCTTCGCGCTTCCATCTCCAAAGACTGAGGTAAGATCTGGAAAGAACCTCTTCGCAACCTCTACCACATGGTTGTCTATTTCCACGTTCACTATGTTCTTGAATCCCAGGTTAACAAGTCTCCGGGCAGTTCCTCCGTCACCTCCTCCTATGACAAGTGCCCTTGACGCCGACGCGCTGTGGAGGCAGGCAAGCGGTACTGAAGTAATCATTTCGTGGTAAACGAACTCGTCATATTCAGTCATCTGAACCGTGCCGTCTATGGTCAAGAGCTTTCCGAAATCGTAGGTATCGAAAACATCGATCCGCTGGTAGTCCGTCTTTACCGACAGGAGGAGATCCTTCACTCTAAAGGAAAGTTCAAGGTTTTCGGAGTAGCGCTCGGAGAACCAATTCTCTATGAGTTTCACATGCTTTGATATTTGGATGATATAGAAAAGTTAGGGTGATCGCCTGGACCGAATCCCCTTAAAAGAGAACTTCATTCCCCGAGAGTGTAATTCATTTCTGGGCGAAAGAGTCCCTTGGCCAGTGGGAAGGTTGAATGCGACACTTCCCCAAGTCTGTGTGACGCGCTTGCATTAATCGACCGAAGAGCCATGAAATACCGTGCGGCTAACGGGGTCTGAAGGAAGACTCATTAATTAGCCGATTTGCGTCATATCAACACATTCTGGGTCAGGCAGCGCAGCATGAAATCCAGTAGCAACCTTTGGAGTGAGTAGGAGCATTCCGAACCTGATTCACTCCCATTACTGCGGAATACGAATTTTACTGAATATTATCTGGCTATTGATTTATCTTACAATTTTTATTCTATTTTGGATATAGCCAGCGGCTACAGTTTTGTTGCCTCCAGAAATAGTCGAATAGAAATATTTTAATACCATTATGTGTATTATCATTGGGGAAACCCATGGTTGGAATAAGCGAGATATCGAAAACGGTGTCGAAGAAGACGAACACAACGCAGAGAGCGGCCAGGGACGTCATCAAGAAGTTCCTGGACACTGTGATATCGGAGACAGACAGGGGCCAAAAAATCAATTTGGCCGGATTTGGTATCTTCGAGAGAAGGCACCAGAGCGCAAGAAAGGCTAGGAACCCACAGACGAAGAGGATCATAGACGTACCCGCAAAGAAGAAATTCGTCTTCAGGGCATCCAGCAAGGTAAAGTACCGCAAGTAATCTTGCGGTTTTTAATCCATTAGAATCAATTTTCTTTTTTTATTTTCTTTTATTCTATCCATATCTGCGCTTTCAGGATTCTAGAATGCAGTGTGCGCGCACCGGATCATTCATGTATTCAGTGCAGTCTTAAGGTGGTGGAAAGAGCGACAGAGAAACTACCTGATCACGACGGCCTTTCCAAATTGATCAAGCAATCACGTAAGACAAGAAGAATTCCCATAGATCTCACAAGACATTACAAGGCGGTTACAGGCGGAATGCCCACACTGCGCTTATATTTTTGATCATTGGGGTCCCTCCGATCGTTGTAGGTCTGTATGAGGGTCTGGAATTTTTGCTGGGAGTTTCTCTGTTAATGATAATCTGCGACATTCTATTCTACATTGCAATTTTGAAATTTAATGACGATTACCGGATAATCGATGAGTTGCTCCTGCACCTTAGGAGATGGGAAGCACTCAAGAGACCGAAAAAGCACCTCAGGCAAGAGAACTGGGAGTGACCAGTTTCAACAGTGAATCTCACAAGAATGCTATATCCAACACGAGCAGAAGCCCGGCGGCGGAATAATTTGGCATGGAGACGATCAGCCAACTTTTTTGCTGTTAAACCGTGATTCTGGACGGCACGGTCTGTCCATGCGTTTGCAATGTGTTTTGCGGAAGGTTATGTGATACATCTCCAGGGGAATGTCTCGACGTTGTGAGCTGGTGATTGGGCTAATTGCGGCAATGATTTCTGCACGGTGCCCCGGAGATCGATGGCTCGCGGAAGTCTGTAAACTACAAACAATACTCACTCTAAACTGCACATAATTAACTTTAATCTGTGAGGGTTATCCTCGCATGCCTTCTCCTGAGGATATTCCAGCAATGCTCAAAGAAATAGGCAAGCCTTCATTGGATTCGCTGTTTTCGGAAATTCCCGGCTCTCTTAGGAAAAAGTCTCTGCGTTTGCCGGAGCACATTCCTGAGTTCGAATTGATCAAGAAAGCGCAGGAAATAGCATCGGAGAACAAGTGGACAGAATTTACCAACTTCATGGGATGCGGCGTCTATGATCGCATCGTACCAACTTCAGTGGACCACGTAATCTCCCGGGGGGAGTTCATCACATCATATACTCCGTACCAGCCCGAGGTCTCCCAGGGTATCCTGCAGGCTCTATTCGAGTATCAGAGCGTGATGTGCGACCTCACGGAGATGGACGTTTCCAACTCCTCGATGTATGACGGTGTAACCGCACTTGCAGAGGCCATCCGGATGGCCCACAGAGTCAATGAGAAGCGAAAAATCCTCATTCCAGAGACCCTGTACGATTCCAGAGTTTCGGTGATCAATTCCTACGTGGAAGGATTGCCGGTTTCCGTGGAGAGGTACGCAATCGACAAGAAAACGGGATATCTCGATCTTGAGGATTTGAAGAATAAGATCGATAAGGACACCTCATGCATTGTGGTGGAGAATCCCAATGGCCTGGGAGTTCTGGACCCAAACGTCCCGAAGGTACAGGAGATCAAGAGGGACGCACTGCTCATCGCGTTTGTTGATCCTATCAGCCTTGGTGCCGTGATTCCTCCGGGCGGGTATGGCACAGACATCGCGGTTATGGAGGGCCAGCAGCTTGGTATCCATCAGAACTTTGGCGGGCCATTCCTTGGCGTGATGGCATTCCGGAAAGAGCTGGTAAGGAAGTCGCCCGGCCGAATCATAGGAGAATCCGTTGACGTCAACGGAAAGAGAGCGTTTGTGATGACGCTGCAGACCAGGGAGCAGCACATAAGGAGGGAGAAGGCGACCAGTAATATATGCTCCAATCAGGCTCTAATGGCTGTGGCTTCGGTTGCATACCTTTCCATACTTGGCAGGAGGGGGCTCCGGAAAGCCGCACTGATGACGATGGAGAATTCAAACAGGCTCCGGACGCGGCTTGCAAGCAAGAGCCGGGGATCGGTTCCCGTATCCGGCACTCTTTTTTCTGACGTTCCGGTTGTCATCAGCAAGCCCGATTCCTTGCAACCAGTACTCCTCAAGCATAAGATCCTTGGCGGAATTCCGCTGTCTTCCCTGACACAGGGCCTTTCAGAAAAAATGGAGAACGTTTTCTTCTTCAGCGTTACAGAGAAGACCGGAACCAGGGATATTGAGCGTCTCGTTTCGGGACTGGAGGCGATACTTTGAGTTACAGGCAAGCCACTTACGACGAACCCTTCCTCAGGGAGTTCGCTTCAGGAACCACGTACGAAATTCCGGGCGACTATGGCGATGCTGAGTCCAGAATCCCGGAATCGCTCAGGAGGAACAACATAGAAATGCCGGATATCGCGGAATACGACGTTGTGAGACACTTCACCCGCCTTTCCCAGATGAATTATGGCGTGGACGTGGGTTTCTATCCCCTTGGGTCCTGCACGATGAAGTTCAACCCGAAATATGCCGATCTGGTATCGTCGTTTCCATCATTCAGGGACTCTCACCCCCTAGCGTCGGAAGGACTTGTGCAGGGAAACCTGAGGGTAATGTATGAACTCCAGGAATACCTGAAAGAAATATCTGATATGGACGCAGTGTCCCTGCAGCCACTGGCGGGTGCGCATGGCGAATTCTCTGGTATACTGATTGTGCGGAAGTATTTCCAGGACAAAGGGCAACTGGATTCCAGGACCGATATCATCATTCCGGACACCGCGCACGGGACAAATCCTGCTTCCGCAGCCATGGGAGGTTTTAACGTTGTTGAAGTGGCGTCCGGCCCAGACGGCACTGTTGATGTTGAGGCGCTAAGGAAGGTCGTCTCGGACCACACTGCAGCGCTAATGATAACGAATCCCAACACTCTGGGAATATTTGAACATAACATATTCGAAATTTCAAGCATACTGCATGAAAAGGGTGCGCTCCTTTACTATGACGGCGCTAACCTTAACGCAATTCTCGGTCAAACCTCGCCGGGACTTATGGGATTCGACATTGTGCACTTCAATCTGCACAAGACCTTTGCAACCCCCCATGGGGGAGGAGGTCCGGGTTCCGGCCCCATTGCAGTGAGGAAACACCTCCAGGATTATCTCCCGGTGCCTGTGGTTAGAAGAACCGGAGATAGATACAACCTGGATTATTCCCTGAAGAATACCATAGGGAAGGTTTCGTCATTCTACGGATCATTTGGCGTGCTCCTGAGGGCATGGTCATACATAACGAAAAGCGGCGGCGACGGACTCGGGATGAACAGCAAGATTGCGGTTCTTGACACCAATTACATTTCTGCCAGGCTTGCCGGAACTTATGGCATCCCTTTCAAGAAGGAGAAGATGCACGAGCTTGTCATCTCCTCCTCATCAACTGGAAGGCGGGCACTGGATATCGCCAAGTATGTTCTGGACAAGGGAATGCATCCCCCGACCGTATACTTCCCCCTGATCGTGAAGGAATCGATGATGATTGAGCCAACCGAGACGGTGAGCAAGCAGGACCTTGACAGATACTGTGACCTTCTTGAACTGGCAGCCCACGAACCGGCAGATCAGCTTTCTGAACACCCCTTCAATACCGCGATTGGAAGAATTGATGAAGTTCGTGCGGCAAGGGACCAGAAATTGAACTGGCATTCCTGACCGTATTCATTGCCGACCCGATCTATTCACGTCAGGATATGACCATTGAGTCACAAGGTCCAGCTAACGGTGGAACATCTGCTCGAATCTCTCGACAAACAGGTACCTGTCAAGTATCACGTTAATCTTGTCCACCGCTTCCTTTCCCAGGTCCAGTTTCTTCATCTTGGTTTCCGAAAACAGTGCGCTGATTACCAGTGCATTCTTGTGGACCTCTGAGAAAGTCTGGTAAATTTCGAAATTCAAAATGGCATACCTGGACTCCAGCTTGAGTCTCTCGGAGAGGACACCGGAAGAGACCTCGTATGCTTCCATCAGCCTGCTGACAAGGTCTTCATACCGACCGGGGTTTTCCTTCAGTTCCCTTTCCTCTTCCGCAGATAGATGAAGTATCTTCTTCAGCCGGGAGTTCTGGTCCATCTATTTTACAAGCTCCCTTAGCGTGTCCACGAGTACCTCCGACGCTTCATAATCCTCGCTGAGCACGTGGTGTCTTTCGGAGTTGTTGTCCACCACTTCTCTAAGCCTGGCTACCTCTTCCTCGTCATTTCTTTTCCTGGCTTCAAAATATCTGATTTCACTTTCCAGTTTCTTCTTGACTGACTCGGTCACGGAGACCTTCATATGGCCTTGAACCTCTTCAGCGACACCTCGTATATATCGCCTTCAGTGCCAAGCAGATTGAGCGCCTCGTCCACAGCCCCACGGTCCAAGCCTTCCTTTTCCATTGCCGAGACGATATCATCATACTTGCATCCCTTGGGATCCGAAGATCCCTTGATCAGTTCAAGAATGAGTCCCTTGGCATTCGTCAGGGACTGACTAACCTGGAGTGATGATCCGGATCCCACGATGGCCTCTCTCAACGCATTCAGGTCGAAACCGGGGTAATGCTTTATGGATCGGAGCGCGCACTCGGCTTCGTCTTCTGTATATCCAAGCTTCATCAGGCTCAAGGCATCTGGTTTTTCCATCTTCCCTGCTTCACGTATGGCCACTAACTTTCTTTCTGCAGAAGATTGTGCCATGAGGGTCCAGTAGGATCTGGCATTTTCGTCTGTGGGAAATATGTATTCCGGCAGCACGTTGAAGTAAAGTGTACCCTGATCAGTCCTGAACGAGGAGACCCTTCCAACAACTGTCACGAGATCACCGACAGCGTGTGTGTCCAGCACGATTTTCTGTGCAGAGGAGAAGTCCCTGTTAAAAACGTTAACATAGAACGACCCCACAGGATCGGAAATCACTGCCTTGGTCGCGTCTTCTTCCACGTTCATCGAAGTAATGTTGCCGTTGAAAAGGACCCTCTTCACACGAGTGCCGAGGGGGGTGATGATATACGGTCTGATTCTTTCATCCTGGGACTCCTCCAAAAAGGTGGATTCCTTGAGTTCACGGGAAAATATCCACCTTGAGGGTTCCCTTCTGCGTCTTTCTCCCGGGATCATTAATCAATCCCCATCCGCATTGCAGCCCGAATCCTTTTCAAAGTTTCGACGTCGATTTCCACTATGCTCTCGGCCCTAAGGCTCGTTCCCTGATCCGTTACAGACGCTTCCCCCCGAACCAGGAACGGTCGTCCAAGCAGTTTGTTCTTAATCCCGGAATGCACGGATTCGATCTCAACCTGATTGAACTCCTTGCCATCAACGGATATTCCTGTGAGGGTCGAAGTGACATCTTTTCCAGTGTTGCACTGAATTGACGCAGTGCCGTCTTCCAGCGTGAAGGTTGCATAGAGATCAAGCGTTTTTTCCGCGTCAGGATGCTCTTCGCAACTTCCATCGTCAACCCTTCTTCTGCATTGTGAGCACCTCATTGTCAGGCCGCTCCGATCGCCAACCGCGACGCAAATGCCGGTAACTTCAATTCCTGATATTCCCCGGTCAACCTCTGAAATCCTGTAAAGAGGTACTTCAGGGGTCGGAAAGTCCGCGCCCGCGATGGCGCTATTTTCATTTATAGACAATCTCAGTCTTCCGCGATATTCCTGGACCCTGGCCCCCGATATCTGGACTTTCATGCCATCCTTCAGTTCGGGCCCGAAAGAACTGATCCTGACAGTCCCGGTATCGTCCGTGAATTGGCCGCTGATGACTTCTTTCTGGATACCGTCCTTCTCGTAAGTACTTCTCGAGACCTGGGTTATCAACCCCGTTACGGAGACATAGGAATCGTTCAGGTTAAGGCTCCTTACCTTGTAGTCACGGTATGTTCTCTTCACCTCCATGACGTCCTCGGGCCTCAGGATAACTTCAGACCTGGAATCGACGTACAACCTCAGCCTCTCGTTGTACTTTCTGACTGAACAGTTCTTGAGTTCCACAACGTCTCCCACCCTCACCGTGGAGGGAAGGACCCAGGCAGTAAAGGGAAGCGTACCAGTTTCATCACCGATGATTCCGTAGAAGTAGGTGCCCTTGCCACGTTCGCTTTCGTACTCCTTCTCCTTGATTGCAACGACTTTTACGATTACGCCGGCAGATTTTGTCTCGTCCTTGATGTCTCCAATCTTTGTCATGGCTATCTGTACATCTCCTCCTCTTCCCTGGACATGAACTTCTGACCAGAAAAGTTCTGCATAAGGGACTTAGCTTCATCATCCTTTACCCCAACTTTCTCGGTGAGGAATACCATTATCTCGTTCCTGCTTTTCCCTTCCTTTTCCATGCTTTCGATCATCATGTACATTCGTTCAAGAACCCTTTCGTGGAACTGCTCCTCCAGGTTCAGTTCCTTCACCATTATGTACACGGAACTCAGCAATACGTTCATTGCCTCGTCGACCTCGCGCTTCGTAATGGAATTCACATCAAGGTCCACCCTTGCAGTAATGTTCTCATTTGTTCCGTTGAGCATGAATTTCACAAGTTCCGTGCGCCTGTTCAGGATGAGCAACACCCTGTACATGGAGAGGCGGGTAGCATTATCCACAGTAGCAGTCTCCACTCCCGTGTCAACGAAAAGATGTATCAGCTTCTCCCCAAAATGCATGAAGATGACGAACGGAATCTTTGCATTCTCCAGGACTACGAGGTTATCCTTATCCTCCACTTTCCAGTTGAGATCTATCAGTCTTCGCGCATTCTCGCGCCCCTTGCTTAGCCAATTAATTACCTGTTCTCTGAGTGCAGATTGCAATGTGACCTCATAATATCACTTCATAAATTACTTTGCAGTCACACTTTCACTGGCTGGCCGAGTGATTGCCATGCTTTTTCGACCTCAGGCAGAGCACCGAGTTCAATCGAAAGAATCCGGTTTCATATGATCGCCACTCTCTTGATGGTATAGCCAAAAAAAGGTGTCTTCTGAAAGCATTGTATGGAAATCCGTTCATGAAAGGGAGGATTTACCTGCAGGGGGGACGCGGTTTGCACAGATTAAGGAAACGCGTTGCATCTGCCGGACTTGTATAAGGCAAACAAACATTACGTATTAATCCTGAAGAGAATGGGGGCCGGATGGTATCCAGGCGGTCTGCCGCAGTCGTTCTCCTCGCGTCAAGATTCATTTATGCGGCCAACTGGTACAACCTTTCTCCTGCTGTGGACAAGATCCAGCAATCGTATGGAATCAGCATTTCGGAAGTTGGACTGATATTCACCACCTTCCTTGTGGGTGCAGCGGTCTTCCAGATTCCCTCTGGAATGTTTGCTTCCCGCATTGGTTCCAAGAACTGCTCAATGATAGGCATATTGCTGATGACCGCATCGGATGTTGCTGCATACTTCGCTCCCAATTTCTACCTCCTGCTCCTGTACAGGGCTATAAACGGGGTGGGAGCAGCATTCTTCTTTTCGTCAGCGCTTGCCGTTCTCAGTGAGGTATACCCGGAGAAGATCACTTCTATCGTCTGGATCTACAACGCCGCATTCAATCTTGGTGGAGGCTTCGGAATCCTCCTCATGGCAGGGCTCATGAACCCATACTCATGGGTCGCAAACTCGTTGTTGATGGGGGCGATGACATCCCCATTTATCTTGTTCATTTACCTTCTGGTTCCCCAGTCGGAAGCACTGACCAAAATCGACCTCGGGAGCGTAAGAAGCAAGATTCTCGACCTGAGGATCTGGATGATTGCAATTGGATTCTCCGGTTTCTGGACCTCGACATATGAATATCCGGAATTCCTGAAGCAGTATCTGAGCAGCAGCGGATATACTGGCCTGGTCCCGGGTGCAATCGGATCCATATCTCTGATCGCAGGGCTGTCAGGACTGGTCCTGATTCCGTTCGTGCGGGGAAACAACCAGATCAAAAAGTCCCTGATCCTTTCAATATGCGCAGGCATGGGAATAATGGCACTTCCCCTCCTGGGGTTAACAGGAATCCTGCTGGTCACAATAGGTGAAGCTGCTCTATTCGTTCTGGTATCGGCACTGGAATACGTGGTGGTGATTGGAAGCGAGCCGGACAGGAAATACCGTCCTCTCAGGCTCGGATTGTTCAATTCAATCCAGATTTCTTTGGGGTCTGTCTTTTCCTTTATTTTCGCCTTTCTGGTATCCTTCGGATTCGCCTATGCGTGGGAATTCTTGGGAATCATAAGCATAGTGCTGCTTCCTGCCGTATTCTTCGGCAAAGGAACTACTTCACTTCAAACTCCTGGCCATTCATAGGCAAGATAACCTCGAATTCCGCAAGATCAGAGAGAAGGTTTTCACGCTGTTCCCCATGGCATAGGATTACGGTCTCCGGAGATACTCCCCTGACAAATTTGACAAGAGAATCGTGTCCGGCATGCGCGGAGAGATCGAAGAACTCCTTCTGCATGAGCGGTTTCACGGTATTGCCTGCGATCTTCAGGGTCCCGTTCTCCATAAGGCTCCTGCCGTTTGTGTTTTCGACCTGGTAACCCGTCAGGAAAATGGCACTCTTCTCGTCAGTCAGCAGCTTATCAACGTATCCAAGTACCGGTCCGCCGTCCATCATTCCGGACGTTGTGATGATGACGTCATTTTCAAGGGCATGGCTGCGCATTCCGTTTCCCCTTATGCGCCTCGTCTGGTGGATGGCCCTCTTGAAGTCCTTGTATGACCTGAGATAACCGGGCGTATGCATATAGATATCCGTGATCCCGTTGCCCATTCCGTCTGTGGCTATATTAAGGTCGAGATCGGCAAGTATCATTGCCAGCTCCTGCGTCCTTCCAACTGCAAAGGTTGGGAAAATGACCTTGCCGCCAGATTCAACAACTTCCCTGACCCTCTTCCTCAGCCTCTTTATTACCTGTTCACGCGGTTCGTGGTTCTTGCCGGCATACGTGCTCTCAATCACGAGAACGTCAGACTTAACCGGAACAGCTCCATCAAGCAGATTGGACTGCTCTGTGTTAAGGTCTCCAGTGACAAGAGTGGATCGGGAATTATTGAATTGCCACATGGTGGATCCGGGAATGTGACCGGCAGAATAGGGAACGACCGAAAAGTTTCCCTCCTCAACTTCTTCACCGTACCTCACGGGAACGAGCGATTCGTACAACTGATCAACGTCCGTGCTGTTGAAGACCTCCGGATAGCCTTCCAGGGCAGCAATCTTTAGTGAATCGTTCAGCAATGGCCTTATGCTGTTTGCAGTCATCATTGTTGCATAGAACCTCGCCTGCTTTGAGTGGTAGTAAATTGGCAGGCTGCCTGCATGATCCAGGTGTGAATGTGTCAGGAATAAACCGTCAACGGGTTCCGGTGGCATTGGATAAAGTGGTGGTTTTTCCGGTATTACGCCGTAGTCAACCATCACCCTGGTATCTTTGTTCTCAATCTTTATTGCCAGGCGCCCTACTTCTTCGGCGCCTCCTAGAAATTTTATTTTCATGTTTTTTCCTCAAATTTTTGCGTTATCGAGCCTTGAAGAGCAGTTGCATTTCCTGCCAGATGCGATCTCAGGCAGGCTAGCCTGGAGTATCTTTGGAACCTTCTCCTCGTTCTCCTTGATAATCCTGAGAACTTCGGATGTTTCAACAGGGTGATCGGCCCATACGTCATAATCGGTTACCGTCGCGACTGTGGAATAGCACATGGCCCTTTCCATAGCCAGGTTGACCTCAGGAACGAGAGTCATCCCGATGATGTCCGCAAAGGTCCGGAACATTTTTGACTCGGATCTGGTTGAAAACCTTGGTCCCTCAATGCACACATAGGTTCCGCCCTGTTTGGTATTGAACCCCTCGCTGGTCGAAGCCTCATTCAGGACTGTATTCATGTGTGAGCAGAACGGGTCAGCGGCAGAGATGTGATACACATCTGGGCCATCATAAAAGGTGAGGTTCCTGCGCTTTGTGAAGTCAACGAACTGGTCAGGTATAACTATCTGACCGGGAGGCAGGTCCTCTTTCAGTGATCCTACTGCGCTGAAGGAAAGCACCCTCTCCACGCCAAGTTCCTTAAGAGCCTGTATATTGGCCCTGTAGTTCACCATATGCGGTGGTATCTGGTGCTTCTTACCGTGCCTTGCGAGAAACGCAACCTCCACTTCGCCTATCTTTCCAACATCGATGACGTCAGAAGGTTTACCGTAAGCAGTTTCAACAGTCTTGGAGACAGGTCCCTTCAATAAATTGTACAGGCCACTGCCCCCGATTATTCCGATCTTGGGCATCTAAATCTTCCGTGCTTTCTAACTTTGCCTGCATCCGCGCATCATATTTAAATAGTGGGTACTCGTCTGCGCGACAGAGAAATCCTGAGCACAATAATAGTTTGGAACTGCACTCATTTTCGGGTTGGATTCAGGTTGAGGCATGGTCGGAAAATTGGAAATGAGCCAGAGCTCATTTCTTCTTTTTCAA
>JAMDBT010000007.1:19262-75804 GCA_023487205.1 Thermoplasmatota archaeon | reverse complement strand
GAAGGAATAAGAGTTTCCGGAAATAGGACCTGAAGAGTTTGATCCGGTCAGGTTGACATACCATGACCCTGATGGGAGACCAGTCTCCGAAAACTTAACAGCGTACGTAACCTTGGAGAATGTTATCGCAACGGACTTCGGAGTTCCCGATATTAAAAGGGACCCGGAATAGAGGGATGGTTCGAAGATCTTGTTCGAGGTCGCTACCGTATAGGCAAAGGTTCCGTTATAGATGCTCTTCGAGTATGAGCTTCCGGAGATCGGCCCGGAGGGCGCGAATCCCGTTATGTTGACGTACCATGAACCGGAAGATAACCCAGTCTCTGAGAAAGTGGTGGCGAATTCCACCGGGGAGAGGGCCAGTATCGCTCCAGATAAGCGTTCGCCGACGAGGAGATTGCCGTTGGTGGAGTCATACCCGACACTCTGAGGGGCCTCTCCGGTATTAATTGTGGAGATGACTGATTTTGAAACGGTGCTTATCACGGACACGTTGTTGCTTCCCCCGTTCGCAGTATAAACATCCTTGTTGAGGGGATTGTACACCACGCCAAAGGGTCCAGACCCAACGCTGACATTTGCGATGACTGCAGAGTATGAAATGACAGATATGTTATTGCTCGCGAGGTTGGAAACGTAGATGTCTCCAGTGGAAGGGTCACAGGCTAAGTTATATGGTTCGTTTCCCACGTTGATCGTGAACTGGGGGTTCCCATTCGGATCAAACACATATACATTCCCGGGGAAAAGTCCGACCGCAACATAGAGGTATTTGTAATACGGGTCGTAGATTATGCCCTGTGCACTGCTAGGTATCGCAAAAAAGGTTGCAACAACGTTCGTTGTCGTGTTAATCTCAGAAATATGACTGTTCCAAATAACGTAAACGTTGTGGCTGTCGGAATCATAGGCTATTCCCTGCGGACCACTTCCAATCCCTATATTCTTAGCGACGTGGTTGGTCGTGGCGTTGATGACCGTCACGTTGTCAGACTGGTAGTTCGAAGCATAAACCTGGTTGTGGTAGGGGTCAAATGCCAGGTTCCTGGGCTCTATTCCTACCTTTACTATTGTCACCAGACTGTTTGAAGCCGCATTGATTACGTGGACAGAAGATCCAGCAAAGCTTCCCACGTAGTAGTAACCATTGAGGTTATCATACACAATTCCAGATGGGAAGAATCCAACAGAAACGACGCCGACGACTTGGTAATCTGACCCGTCAATGAGCGTCAGGTTTGCGCCGTAATTATTGGCGACATAAAGGAAACCGTTGGAAGCGTCATAAGCCATACCGACGGGTTCCACCCACAGACTGCCGAGATTAATCGTGTGGGTAACCGTATTTCCAGAACCGATCACCGAAAGATTGTGACTGCCCAAATTAGACACATACAAATCTTGGGTGGTGGGGTCGTAGGCCAAGCCTTCCGGATTATTGCCCACGTTTATGGATGTAATGACGCTGACCGTATGGATAACCGAAACATTGCCTGGAAGGTAATTTGAAACATAGATGTCTGTCGTATACGGATCATAGGCCACAGCGTATGGGTCCACTCCGACATTCACAGTTGTATATATCGAACTTCCTTTTATCACTGAGACATTACCGCTTCCATCGTTAGCAACGTACATGCCGCCGGTCACCGGAGAGTACGCTATTCCTATGGGGTGGTGCCCCACGGCCACTGTTGCGGTCACTGTATTTCCCGTGCCGATTATGGAGACGTTAGCGGAAGAGTCCACCACATACATTTCATTGTCAGATGGATCGTATGCAATTCCGTTCGGCTCGATTTGACCAACTAAACTTATGGTATTGATTACCCTGTCGTTACTTGGGTTAATGACTGATACGTTGTTGCTTAAGTAGTTAGTAACATACACATAGTTATTGTACTGATCGTACGCAACTGCAGAAGGGGCGGCTCCAACATAGATTGAGGCGGTAACTTCATTGGTGGTGGAGTTTATGACAGACACGTTATCTACCATATTATTTGCAACGTACAAGTTCTTGGTCTGTGGATCATATGCAACAGCTATTGGGCCAATTCCCTGTCCAGTCCTCAGGAGACTGCCTGGAACCGTGCTACTGTTGAAAAGCAGGAAAGTGTTGTTCGCCCTATAAGTTACGATCCCTGGCGGGGGAGAAAGATAGGCCTTGTCTGGGACATTCATCAATCCACTTCCACCGGGAGATGTATGATGTATGCCCTTTGCGTCAAGAATCGACGGCAGTAATGAAACAACGACAACCATCACCAAAGCAAAAACAAGCAGTTTTCCAAACTTACTCCTGCTAGACTTGCCAGGAGGAAACCGTGTTTGTTTTACCACAGAAACGAACAATTTTTCCATGATCAGTTTTAGCGTTTGCGCAGTTATAATAGTTCTTATGGTAGTTCGGAGCAAATCGCCTGCAGACCCGACAGCAGGAGGCGGCTCCCGGTCGGAGGACGCTGAGGTACTAATGCCTGAGAATCGCCCTCAACCTCTTTTGCACTAATGTTCCATACTGCGCTGCCTTTTTTGGCCTTTCCGCAATTTCCTCAGGCAGCCCGGCTGCGATGGCCGCGTCCCTCAAGGGTGATTTGTTCCTGCTGCCGATCACGTTCCTATCTCTCCCCAGCGATCGCGATATTTCCAGGATCCTCGGAGAGAGGTACGGAGTCAGGAGAGTCTTGGAGAATTCTTCAGCCAACCTCGTTTCCCTCGGCAAGGTGACTTCAAACAAATCCTTCAGATGCCTCTCGTTGGACATCAGTGGATTGTCAATGAACGCCCTATAGCCGTAAAATAGCTCGTCAGCTCCCTGGCCGGTAACCAGCCTCTCCACTGGTGCATGATCGAGGATTGCATACAATACAATCTCGTATCCCAGTTCGGCAGTCGGGATTCCAGGATCAATCTTCCTGATCGCAGATGCAGCGTTCTTTGTATATTGGTCATCAAGCAGTATGTCCACGGTCGAAAATCCCATGAGTGCAGCCGCCGTCGAAGCACTCTTCAGGTCGGGGGAACCGGGAAATCCGGTGGTGTACGGTCTTAGACCACCACGTGAAAGCCATAGAAGGAGCGAAGAGTCGACACCTCCGGAGAAAGCGAGCGCAGATCCCGATGCATTCGAAATATCGAGTGAAAGTGACCTGATGATCTCCTGAAGCAGTGTCCTGTAACTCTGGACAGAATCGACCGTCAACCACCATTAATCCGTAGATACTATTTAAGCGAAAACCGCATTCTATGCACATGCCAGATTACGTTCCAGATACTTCCGTCATTGTGGACGGTCGATTTACCGCATTCATTGAAAAGCAGGACGACCCCAGGGTGATACTTTCGGAGGCAATGCTGGCGGAGGTGGAACATCAGGCAAACCAGGGCAGGTCAATCGGTTTTGCCGCGCTGGAGGAGCTGAAGAATATCCGGGCAATGGAAAAGGAGGGAAAAATAGCGCTGGACTTCTCCGGCCGCAGACCCGGCGACTGGCAGATAAAAAGAGCTAAAGCCGGAGAAATAGATGAGATGATCAGGAGCACTGCTGCGGAGAACGATGCAACGCTTGTGACGGGAGACAACATCCAGCGAGACCTGGCCACAATTAAGGGAATCAGGGTGCAGTTTCTGGAACCGCTCAAGAAGAGTCCCAGGAACATTGAAGAATTCTTTGACGAACTGACCACATCAGTCCACCTCAAGCCGGGGATGAACCCGGTCGTAAAAAAGGGCTTTCCGGGTTCCGTGGAGACCGTACGACTGGAACAGGAACTCTCGCTGGCAGACGTAGAGTCCATTGCCTCGACCATGGTCAAGAGGGGAAAGCTCGAAGAAGAATCGTTCCTGGAAATGGACATGTTCGGTGCCACAGTCCTGCAGATCAAAGACATGAGGGTGGTGATCACGAGACCCCCGTTTTCGGATGAAATCGAGATCACTGCAGTGAGGCCCATCAAGAAACTTTCTCTGGACGAATATTCACTGGACAGCAGGCTGGTCTATGGAGTGGAGAGCCGCAACTCGGGGGTACTGGTTGCCGGTTCACCGGGTGCGGGAAAGAGTACCTTTGTCCAGGCTCTTGCAGAATATCTCGCCGGAAAGGGAAAGATTGTGAAGACCATGGAGAATCCAAGGGACCTGCAGGTGTCCAGGAAAATTACCCAGTACACCTCCTTGGAGAACTCCATGGAGAAGACCGGAGACATTGTTCTGCTTGTTAGAACAGATTACACTGTTTTCGATGAGATGCGTGTTACCAGTGACTTCAAGGTCTATTCCGACCTGAGGCTCTCCGGCGTTGGCATGATTGGGGTAGTGCATGCCACCAGGCCCATTGACGCCCTTCAGAGGTTCATTGGAAGGATAGAGCTTGGGCTAATCCCACAGGTGGTGGATACAATAGTGTTCGTGGAAGCAGGAAGGATTTCACAGGTCCTGATGACAGAGAGCGTTGTGAAGGTCCCGTCAGGAATGAGCCAGGAGGATCTTGCCAGACCCGTGATTCTGGTAAAGGACTTTTTCACCGGTGAACCTAAGTTCGAAATCTATACATTCGGAGAACAAGTTGTAGCTATGCCCGTGGGAAACTCAGTTAACGGCGTTCAGAAGCTTGCGCTTATGAGGGTGGAGGAAGAAATCCAGCACGTTATTGGCACAGACAGGTTTTCCGCACGGTTCATCAATCCCGGCAAGGTCCTGGTATTGGTCCCGGAGGATAAGATTGCAAGACTGATCGGGCGCAAGGGTGTGACCATAAGCGGACTGGAATCCACGCTGGGATTGAGAATCGACGTCGAGCCAATGGGGGAAGTTAGCCAGCATTCTGACGAAAGGTCTCCTGTAAGGATAGAGGTAAAGAACAGGCTGATCTACATTGATGTGGGCAAGAGCAACAGCAACGTAAGGGTGTACGCCGACGGGATCCTGATGCTGCAGGCAAAGAGCTCCTCAAAGGGAACGATCAGGATGAAGCTGGAGGGCGAAACTGGCGGCGCCATTTACAATGCGCACAAGTCGGGAAAGCTGATAGAAGCGTCAATCGAGGGAGACAGCTTCCATTGAGGTGCACAATTTGCAAGAAAGAGGCAGTTTACGAGGCAAGGTATAGCGGAGCCTTTCTCTGCCAGACGCATTTTTCGCAGTCCGTGGAAAGGCGCGTAAGGAGGGAGGCGCGCAGCCAGATCAGGCTGGAGAACCGGAAGGGCACCATTGCGGTGGCAATCTCCGGTGGGAAGGACTCATCCCTGACACTGAAGATGATCCACGAATTGTACTCAAAGTGGAAAGGTGTCAGCCTGTTTGCGTTCACCATAGACGAGGGGATAAGCGGATACAGGGAGAATGGTCTCGCATCCGCCAGAAGGCTCTGCGAATCCATGGGGATACCTCACTTCGTGTTGTCGTATGAGGAAGCCTTCGGGACCACAATGGACAGGGAAGTCTCCGGACATTCTGGAGGCATACCATGTTCGAAGTGCGGTCCCATGAGGCGAAACCTGATCAATCGGGCTTCCCTGAAAGTGAACGCGGATTATGTTGCCCTCGGGATGAATCTCGACGACTACGCTCAGTCGGTTATGATGAACGTTGTCAGGGGAGACTATGACCGGCTCAAGCGGATGGCTCCCCACGAAGCCCCGGTAGGGGGAATGGTAAGGAGGGTTACTCCCCTGCGGTTGATTCCGGAAAAGGAAGTCCTGCTGTACTGCATGCTGCAAGGAATCGAGTACGATCATAGCTGGTGCCCTTACTACGGTGGGGCACAACGCAATTATTTCCGTGCAATGATTGACGGCCTGGAGAGCGAATTTCCCGGTTCAAGGTTCGCGATTCTCAAGTTTGCAGATAGAATAAGGACAGGACGCTTGGAGAAAAAGGCAGGGGGACCTGGAGCATGCATCCGGTGTGGATCTCCCACCTCCGCGGCATTGTGCCCTGTCTGCAGGATGACAGCCCAGGGGCACGAAATCCCTGGGAATAATCCCCTTTTCGATCAACTTCCCATGGCCTGAAAGCAACTATTTTAATGGGAATCGCGGATCAGTGAGCATGGCGGGTGGTGGTGACCATATATGGTTCAACGGGAAATTCCTTGAGTCAGAAGAAGCCAATGTCAATCTGATGACACATGCGCTCCATTACGGAACGGGAATTTTTGAAGGGATCAGGGCGTATGCATCAGACAGGGGGAACGCCATATTCAGGCTCGATGATCATCTTAAACGATTCTTCAAATCGGCAAAGATTTACCGGATGGACATTGAATACGATTTCGACGAGATGAGGCAGGCCATAATTGATACCGTCAGAAAGAACGGAAACAGGGAATGCTACATCAGGCCTCTTGCGTTCTATGCAAACACTGTGCTTGGCATCTATCCCAGGAATCCAGTGATTGGGGTTGCCATCATGACGACCAAACTCGACCTGTACCTGGGAAAGAAGGACGGAGTGAGGGCGAAGGTTTCACCGTGGAGAAAGATCGACGGATCAGAACTCCCTTCCCTCGCGAAAGGAACAGGACAGTACGCGAATTCTTTCCTCGCTACCCATGACGCCAGGATGGACGGATATGATGAGGCCATTCTCCTTGATACGCAGGGATACCTTGCCGAAGGTCCGGGAGAAAACGTGTTTATTGTCAGGGATGGAAAGGTGTTCACACCTTCTCTGGACTCTTCTGTTCTCGGGGGAATAACAAGAGATACAGTTATAGAGTTGTTGGGCGAATCAAATCCCGTCGTGGAAAAGAGGATAAGCCTGTCAGAGTTGATTTCTGCCGACGAAGCTTTCTTTGCCGGAACGGCGGCGGAGATCGCCCCGATTTTAGAGATAGGCGGCTACCGGCTGGATTCTGCGGAGGATAACAGCATATCTCTGGCTGTAAGAAAGGAGTACTTTGACGCTGTGCGGGGTCGAGGGAACACCAGGGATCACTGGTTGACCCTGGTTTGATATGATTTCCCGGAACTACCGGCGTGGGATATCCGTGTGCGCGTACAATAGACACGCCGCCATTATGCAAAAATTCATTATATCCATGAAAATGCGTCCCGCATTCCATTAACGGGGTCGTAGCTTAGCTTGGTTTGAGCACCCGGCTGATAACCGGGAGGTCACCGGTTCAAATCCGGTCGACCCCATGATCTCGCAGTGCGGCAAGACGGCATCCGCGCTTTTCCACCATGGACACACAGGTTCCAGATTTGTGAAACTCTTCCGATTGAAAACCTTCTCCTGAACAGCACCTGTGGTGGTTCAATTCCTCATTGGTCATTAAGTCGCCTGAATCCCGTACTAACCAGCCAATACCGGCTCCTTCCCCGGCTTCGCCCCGTTGTATTGCCACATCTTCCGGCGACTCCATAAATCTCTGGATTTTGCAGTTTATGTACTATGTATATAGCAATAATTCCCAATACCGGGAGAGATTCAAAACTGGTCTCAAGACCCTGGCAAATAGGCACTTCTACGAGAACTGTAGTAGTGCATCACGGCGAACCCAGATCCCACACACCTGGAAGATGCATTTGCCTATGCATGCAGTCAAATCCAGTCTATCTAGCCATGCTTTCCCGATTGTGGATTCAAACTATATTGAGGTACATTCCCAGAAGGATTGTGATCAATCCGACTATGACGAAGGTAAGGGCCCATCTGAAGGGTCCCCCGTACAGATACCTTGAAATCAGCACGCCAAGGATGGAAAGGATCGCAAGCGCCAGGGAAAGCGAAAGAATGCCCACTTCCGGGAATGCATAGGCAGGGAACAACGTGAGGAAGGCTCCCAGAAAACCGCTTCCCAGGGCAAGTGACGCCTCTACAATCGACTCGGACACTATCCGGATCCCCTGGCTGCTTTCAAGAAGGTGCGTTGGCTTTGCAGGGTTCAGTTTCGTGCCCACGGTTATCAGCTCTTCCCTCAGCTCCGTATAATTTGCTATGAAAAAGCTGAAGGCTCCGATGACGCTGGACCCGATGGAGATCCTCAGTATGAGGATCAGCGTGATAGCCGAGGAACGGTCCAGGAGACCGGCCGTAAAAACAAGCGAAGTTATGATGCCGTCGGTCAGGCCCAAAACGATGGGAAACAATCCTTTCATGGCGATTATGGTCTCTTGTTCTCGATGAGTCTTTTTCCCACAGCTATTTCATCAATGGAATGGACTGCTGCTCCAGTATTCTCAACGACCTGCAGCAACTCGTCGTAGTCTATATTCTGGCCCTCAACCGTGATATTCATGCCCATTGTTCCAACATCCATTTCAGTGACCAGGATATTCACGCCTTCAACTCCCGGAACGGCTGAAATGGCGTTCGCCAGTTCTACGAGCGTTGGCCTGTTAACGGACTTGTCAACATCCAGAACCACCCTCCGGACGTTCATGCGAACCCTCTTACTTCATCATCACAAACTGAAACATCGAAGCACAACATGATTTCTCGTTAACAGTCCCGTTAGGCCGGGAACGGTTAAAATATTTTTCCTGCGGAGATCGCATAAGCTTAATCTCGGTAATCCCCATTGATTCTCTGTTGAATGGAAGGTTGATCTGGATTGTTGCTGCATTCATGCAGGCCTCGATCCTGCTTCTCTGGGTATATGTTTCCGGAATCTTATTTCTCATTGGCACCGGGGTGCAGATCGCATACCTTCTGGGTGGAGGAATACTGGGAATTTTCGTTTTCAACGTTCTTGTGCTGTCTAACTCATGGCCAAAATGGATCGCAGTCGCAATGATGGTTTCAAGCGTGATTATTGCGGTCACAGTCTACCAGTATATCAGCACAATCCCTCTTATTTTGAAAGGTACCCTGCTAGTGCTTGGGTTCTCAGTCAGTTCAACAATCATAATACCAACATGGCTGATGCTGAAACCTGTTAGCGTTGCCCGGAGGATGCGCGATCCATTTTATCTTTCTCTGATGACGACCTTCATCCTTCCTGCGTACTTGCTCGTCTATTTCTTCTACCAGTCTATGGGATTGCCTGAGATGATTCTCATCTCCGAAGGTTCTTTCTTCGTGCTGTTTCTGCTATACTCGATCTTTGTGGATGTTCCCGGTACCGATGCGGAGGCAGTGGATTGAAAACCATCCAGCTGGCAGTCCTGGCAATCGCTGCAATGTTCCTGATGATGCAACCAGTCTACATCGCGGAGCAATCGCAGACTGCAAAATCGACAGCTACCCCCATAAAACACGTGATTTTCCTGATGATGGAGAACCATAGCTTTGACAACCTTTTCGGCACCTATCCATACACCGACAATCTGTCAATGCGTGTGGGCAGCAGGACAGTTAATCCGTTCCTCAGTGCCAGCCAGTTGTCTAGCCTGAAACCGGTACCTTCCGGGACTTACTCAACTGCAGATCCGGCAGAGGGATG
The DNA here is from genome assembly GCA_023487205.1 of Thermoplasmatota archaeon. Taxonomy (GTDB): domain Archaea; phylum Thermoplasmatota; class Thermoplasmata; order Thermoplasmatales; family Thermoplasmataceae; genus JAMDBT01. The sequence continues at coordinate 66,413 of JAMDBT010000007.1, read as the reverse complement.
GATTTTTTACCATTTGGACTGGAATAGTGGCAAGATGGACGGGTTCTCGGAGTATTCCGGGCCAGCATCATCGTACTACTACAACGCATCCCAGATGGCCATAGAATGGGATCTTGCCCATGAGTTTTCCATGGGGGTTGGTTATTTTTCATCTATGCTCACTGACACGGTGCCAAACAGGCTGTACAGCCTTGCCGGATATACGCCTGTCATTGATGACTATGGTCCGCCGCCCTACATTCCCATCAACAATTCCATATTCGGGGAGATGAACCATTACGGCGTCTCCTGGAGTTACTACCTGCTTAACCCCGGAGATCCGTCATTGATGCTGCCATATTTTCAGGGTATCCAGCAATCCTGGTCACACGTGAATTCATGGAACGGGTTTGTGGGAAACGTTGAGAACAACACGCTTCCTTCCGTTTCGTGGGTCGAGCCCATTTCTGGCGGGGCACATGGTTACAGCCAGCATCCCTCAGACAGCGTGTTCGTGGGAGAGCAATGGCTCCTGTACATAGTTGAGAAAGTCATGCACAGCAGTGAATGGAATTCAACCGCAATCATCATAACATACGACGAGGGCGGAGGATTCTACGATTCTGTCCCTCCGCCCACTACAGCGGGATCACAACTTGGTTTTCGCGTTCCATTCATAGTCATCTCGCCGTATGCTAAGGAGAACTACCTTTCCACCACCATAATGTCGCACACTTCCCTGATTGCGTTTGTTGACTATAACTGGGGAATGCTTCCTCTCGACAAGCTGGTTGCTTATTCGAACCTGCCTCTTGATATGTTCAATTTCAACAAGAAATACAGTGACGGCAACATTGTCCGTCCTCCCGTAAACCTGACCGGAGTTTCACGATTTATGCCCCCAAGTATTGAATTTAGCCAATCCACTCCAAATGGGAGCATCGGTGCCTACTTTCCACTTGCATTGCAGTATAATTCGTCAACCCTGCCCTATGCCGAAAGCGGAAACAGTTCCATAAACATGGAAAATGCCACTCAGTATTTTGTGCAGGCTGAAACCGCCATTACGCCCTTCTATTTTCTGCCGGCATTTCTCGTGGGCGTTTTTGTCGCAGCAATGGCTGTACCGGTGGCGGTGTTCGAGGTCAGGAAATTCATGTATATGAAAAGGAAAAACAAGTGAAGGGAGTTCTTCAAGCAGGATCATAGAATCAGCGAGATAACCTGTAGCATATCGTCCTGCACTTGGAAACGGCTTTTTCCCGACAAAGTTTTAAATATTGCATGTCAGTCACAGGTCTATGTACTTGGTCTCGCTGACATACCTGGAAAATCTGTTCAGGAATGCCGTGTCTGTGCCAACCGGTCTTTCTTCACTTGAATTGTATCTTGTTTTCGGAGCATTGCTCGCCATTGGCTTGGCAATGATGTTCAGGGGGACGGAAGCCTGGAAGGCAGTATTTACTGCTGCTGGTCTTTACCTGGGCGGGTATTTCACCTATAACCTGGTAATATACCTTAATTTTACTTCAGTTCCAATATACATTGCAGTTGCCATAGGGGCGATTATTGGTGCAGTTATCCTTACGTTCGTAGTCAGGCTGGGACTTTCAGTTGGTTTTGGATACCTGGTTTACCTGATTGCCACCGACCTGCTCCACATTCAATTCTATTATGCCCTGGGCATTGCAGTAATTGGTTTCGGTGTTGCGTACATCCTCTATAAGGACTTCGTTCACGTTGTTTCTGGAATTGTCGGTGCGTTTGCCGCCTATTACGCAATGACAAAACTCGGCTTGCCCGCTATTCCGGCGCAGGCGGTTGCAGCCGTCTTGTACGTCATTGGCGTAGCCATTCAGGAATGGGAAAGGCGCAAGAAGAAGAGGCTGGAAAAGAAAGTCAAGGAACAGGGAAAGGAGCTCAAGGAAGCAGGGGTCAAGTGAGATTTCTCTGGAGTATCGCGAAAGAAATATAACTTGTTTGAGGTTTGAGGCGGATATATGAAACTATCAATGTTCTTCGGTGGACTTTTCTATGTGCTGAGGGGGCTGCTTATGATTGCCCCTTTCTTGATATTTGGCTACCTTGCGTCAATTACGCATACTAACTTTGGAAGCTCTGCGTCTTCACTAACGGGCGCTGGATCAGAACCTTACTGGGTTCTTGTCATTGCCGCGATTGTGATTGCATTTGTTGAGGAGCACTATTTCCGCGACAAGGAGTATGAGGCGTTCGGCATGTCCTTGGCCGGTACTGCGATTGTGTTTCTAATGACGTTGTTCGCTTACTTGTCTTATCCACAGCTTATCAGGATAGGTGCCTATGTATTGATATTTCTTGGTTTCCTGGATTTCCTTTTTGGGTTTGAATACCATAAGCCCGGACACTCCGGTCGCCACAAGCGAAAGAAGAGCACGGTACCCGATGCTAAACAAAACGTTCCGGGGGACCCGGCCGACCCGGCTGAGAAGCCATAGCCGGGGAAGAGTTTCTAAATCCGCATCGCCTCCAATCCTCAAGTCAGGATGGTGCATTGGTAGCAGGCTTGGTATTTCCCTGTGGAGTCTGATGCACCTTTTGCAGCAAGACGGACAAGCGTCCATGGGTGGCATCACAGGAATTGAACCGCAATAAATTTCACGGTCTGCAGTTACTCTGTCCATTGTTCAGACACTCGTGAATTGAAAGTGAGGAAGGTGCCAGTTAGGTTTCCCCTGTAAGTCCCTGCCAGGCCAAAATGGCAAGGAACAGCACTAATCGTGCGCATGAGCCGTTTCTTGAGGTTCGAACTCCCGTCCCTTGTTGAGATCGCGTTCGCAGTTCGGACAGCATGCATAATAGGTTTTTCCTCGCAGTTCAAGAATAATCGGGTTTCCGGTAATTTCCCTGTCACAATAGTCACAGTGGAGATGCTCGAGCCTACCTGCGCTGTCGTTGATGGTGCGTTCAGTTGCAATTTGCACGTCGATTATCGGAAGATCCCTTATTCTGGGCAGGTTTTCATAATACAGAACTGCCAAGTAGGTTCCGTCCAGCAGCCTGAAGCTCTCAATGAGCAGAGTCTGCGGGAAACTCTTCAGGCTCTTCGTGTGTACGAGGACCAGATCCTTCATGTCGTCGTTGATGTTAACCGTGAAATTCCTGATCCTGCCTTCGCTTATGAGCGAATCAAATGCTTTCTTGGCAGTTATCCTGCTTACACCGAGTTCTTCCGCAGCTTCGACAATTGTCCTCCTGGAATCCTTCTTCAATATGACAAGCAATCGCTGTTCGATCTCAGTCATATTTCTTTTCATATTGCAAAATATCGGCAGGTTGTAAATACATTGTGTATGCAGAACGGTTATTAGTAATCCAACACTCCATACTCCATGGCTAAAGACGTCATTTGTGGAATGAAAGTGAAGGAAGACTCGAAATTTCAGAGCGAGTTTCAGGGAAAGAAGTTTTATTTCTGCAGCGGCGCGTGCAAAGCGGAATTCGACAAGAATCCCCTTAAGCACAGCAGGTAAAACAGTTCGGAAATGCCAACAGATCCAGTATGCGGGATGTTTGTTCCCGAAACATCTGATCTATTTTCGGACGTGGAGGGACAGGGTTATTTCTTCTGTTCAAAGACATGTCAGAATAAATTTGTTTCCCCGGAGCGAGAATCGAAGAAGCTGAAGCGGAGGCTTTTCGTGGGGTGGATGTTGTCCGTGCCCATCCTGGTATTCGATTACGGGTTCTCGCATTCCATATATTATCTCAACTACCTGCTTCTTGCGATGACGATTCCGGTCCAGTTCTACTCTGGCCTTGGTTTTTACGAAGGAGCCTATCATGCCCTGAAGACAAGATCTGCCAACATGGATCTGCTGGTTTCACTGGGTACACTCACGGCATTCGTGTTTTCGGCATTCGTAACCCTTGCGCATCCAGGTGCAATCCCCCCGGATGAGGTATATTTCGACGCGTCTGCCTTTATAATTACGCTTATCCTGACCGGAAACTTCGTCGAGAATCTGACAAAAGCCAGGGCCAATGCTGCTGCCGGCAAGCTCATTGGAATGATACCCAACATTGCTCATTTTGTGTCCCCCAACGGAGAAATAATCGACAGGAAGACGGAGGAGGTCAAGCCTGGGGACAACATCCTTCTGAAGCCCGGAGAGGTCATCCCGGTCGATGGCAGCGTATACGAAGGCAGGAGTGAGGTTGATGAGTCAATGCTCACGGGAGAGGAGGGGCCTGTATTGAAATCTCCCGGAGACGGAGTCTCTTCCGGAACCAAGAATCTTAACGGAATCTTGCGAATCAATGTCATCAGGACCGGAAAGGATAGCACTGTGAGCCAGATCTTTGAGCTCATCCAGAGAGCAATTTCCGGGAGACTGAAGGTGCAGAGAATTGCCGACGTGTTCTCTTCTGTTTTTGTGCCTGTTGTTATAGTTTCGGCGCTGGCAGCATCATTCTTCTGGTATTTCTATCTAAACAGCATCGGAAATTCCCTGGCTCTTGAAATTTGCATACTTGCGTTTGTATCCGTAGTTATCATCGCGTGCCCCTGTGCAATCGGGCTCGCGGGACCTATCACTCTTCTAATCTCATCCAGCGTTTCTTCAGAGAACGGGATCATAATCAAGAACGCCAGCGCGCTGGAGAGGTTGTCGAAGGCTAACAGGGCTGTTTTTGACAAGACCGGTACCCTGACAGAGCCCGACCCCGTCGTGACCGGAATTACGACGACGCAGGGAAGCTCAGAGGATGATATCATATCGCTGGCCGCCTCTGTGGAATCCCTGTCCAATCACCCAATAGCGAAGGCCATAGTGTCTCTGGCAGAGCGGAGAAAAATCACGCTGTCAAATGTTTCCAACTTCAAAGAAATCCCGGGGATTGGAATTACAGGAACCATCAACACACGTGAAGTCAAAGTCTCAAGAGCTAAGAGGGAAGGCGGTTCAACGGTCTCTGTCTCTCTGGACGGAGCCGAGAAAGGGTTGATATCCATCTCGTACAGGATCAGGGAAGATGCCATTTCCGCGGTAAAACGGTTGAAGGATATGGGCATCAGGTCTTCCATCGTGACCGGGGATTCCCTCGAAGAAGCCAGGAGGGTAGCCGGCCGGGTGGGAATCGAGGATATTCATGCTGAGGTATCGCCTGCAGGCAAGTCGGAAATAATCAAGAAGTACCAGGAAGCCGGCGACTACGTGGTATTCACAGGTGACGGAATCAATGATACGGTAGCCCTGGAGACCGCAGATGTAGGAATTGCCATGGGATCAGGCTCCGACATAGCCAGGGAGAGTGGCGATATCATTCTCCTCAAGAATGATCTTAATGACGTGGCACGTTCCAAGATCATCGGAACTAAGACAGTTGGAAAGGTAAAACAGAACATCGGATGGGCATTTGGTTACAACACAGCCCTAATTCCCATTGCAGGAGGTGCACTTGTACCTGTGTTTGGGCTATCAATCTACTCTCTCCTACCTATCCTGGCAGCCTTCGCTATGGGTATGAGTTCATCGTCCGTAGTCCTGAATTCATTATTGTTGAGAAGAAAGATTAATGGACTATTGAGGGCAGTTCCTCTTCCCCGCGAAGGAAAGTCTCAAAATCCGGAGTAAGGTTCCACAACTACCTGGCCACGCACGCCTATGCTACTTAACTCTTTAGGCAGGACGTTTCCATCTACGGAGTATCGAAAATCCTCGGTCATCAGGACCTGCAGACAACATCGGTTTACGCCCACCTCGACTAGGGCGAGGTCATCAATGAGATCAGGGATAAGGTGAAGAGGAATTTTTTTCTAGCGGAGGTAGTAAAATACTGAAACTGCCCATCACGAACATGGACTTACGCCGCGGGAGAGATTCGAACTCCCGATCCACAAGGGAACCAGATCTCAAGTCTGGCGCCGTACCACTGGGCCACCGCGGCTTTTTCGTGTGGAAAGTGAGAGCGACTAATGAAAGTTGTGTTGAATAAGAGGACCTCACCTTGATCGCTGAATGCTCAAATGGCTAGGTAAGTCTGACTGGCGCCCCGAGCCGCTCCAGGTTACTCCCGGTTTGTGGTTTCCGACGGTGATCGCTTTGCAGTAGCGGGCTGGTCTAATCTACACCGAGCGTCCTGTAGCAGCAATCCCGCGAGCTTAGCGTCTTATTCTCCCGTTTGCCCTGATAGATGGTCTACTCTTGCTGCTGCCAGTCCTGCCGGTTCGAAGGCCTCTGCCTTTGTATCCTGCAGAAGTCAGTCCCCTGTAGACCCTTCCCTTTTGAGTATCTTCAGAAATCCAATTGATTTTTGGATCCGAAATAATGACCGGGCTGTCCGGATCTACGAGAATGACCTCATAATATTTGTATGACCCATCCTCACCAACATAGTAGGAATTCAGCACCTCAAGATTTGGATACTTATCTGCTGCTCTCTCCTCAGCAATCCACTGGATGCTTTTCTTAGGAGTGAGTTTATTGTATGCAAGTCTTCTGGGTCTTCTTCCGCCCATGATCTTTGGTCTGTGTCTACCCCCTCTCCTGACTCTCGACCTGACAACGACGAATCCCTGTTTGCTCTTGTATCCCAGTTCTCTCGCCCTGTCAATTCTGGTAGGTTTCTCGACTCGCTCAACCGAGAGCGAATTCCTCCACCCCACCATCCGCTGTTTCTGAAGATCATAGATTTCGGAACCCTTGAGACCTTTCCAGGCCCCTCTTACTACCGAGTATGTGCTGGAAGATTGCATTTTATTTCCCTTGATTCAGTTTTGCGTTAGTTTTGTACTGTATATATATTCTTCTCAAGAAGAATTCCTACCCAAAACCAATCATGGTATTGCGGTCTGTCCAAGTACTACTTATCTTCCTCACCGTTTGGAAGCCCGTGCTCGGGAAATGGAACTGTGTTATGGCGATCCGGTGCTTGGGAAAACAGGCCCTTCCCGGTTAAGGCATAAGACAACATAATATAGGCACTTTCCTGATCGCTTCTTGATAACATGGAAGGCAAGACATGCGCCACGTGCGGTACCATCAATGTTGCATCCGCCCTGAACTGCGTCAATTGTGGGTTGACCCTGCCGGGCAAGGCAACGACCATCGGCAGCTCCAGTGAAAACGTTTGGGGACCACCTTCAGACATTGCAAAGTTTGGAGAGGAAGTCTGGCGGAGGGAGGTAGATCGAACGAAGAATGGATTCATCCTTCTTGCCATAGGTGTTGGATTAGCGTGGCTTCCGGGCGTTGATCTTGTTGGACTCATCCTCATCTGTGTCGGAGCAATTCTGGTAATATTGGGGAGAAAATCATTTGGGATTAAACACGCAAGAATGGTGGTGGGGGCAATCATTGTGTTCTTTATAAGTTTAGGCTTGGAAATTGGCGCCATTGTTGCATTTACCATCGGGATCCTGAATTCGACATCTTTCATTAGCGGGGCGGGTCAAAATCTTACCAGCTCACAGGTAATTTCTTCACTTCAGACTGCAACAACCGAGCTCCTGGTTCTAACCGTGGCAGCATCTATACTCGGGTCGATCTCGTATATTCTTCTATCAGTTGCGCTGCAAGAAACACGGGGAAAAATAATACTTGCCGCGTCATTTGTTGCTACAGTTGCCATAGGCGTTTTCATGCTTTTGTTCCTGCTTCCCACGTTCATCCAGGTAGTGTCGACAGCGGTTCAGGCAAACAACACATCCTCAGTTTCGAGCCTTTCCTCTAAACTGTCGGAATATACATTGTTAAACGGCATTCCTGATGTACTGATGACCATTGCTTTCTATCTTGCATATAAGAGGGTTGAGAGCGTCATTGCCAGGGCCAGGTTTAATAAGGCCGCTTAGGCGACATATACAGGGGGCCACCGGTTGGTCGGTCCCTCACAACTGCTTGCGGTTTGTGTAGTTGCAAGACTATTTCTTTCGATTATTAATTTAGAATCGTGAAAAACCCCCAGAAGGTTACGGTTCTGTACGATGATAATTGCAGCGTATGCTCCCTGTCCGTCGATGTCGCTTCGAAACTGGGAGGAAATGGAACGCTTCAGTTCACCGGGATTCACGCTCAGGACGTGGCCGATTTCGGGATCAGCGAGGAGAACCTCGAAAAAAGCATGCATACTATTTGGCTGGATGGACGCGTTGAAAATGGGATGGAATCACTCGTGCAGATCACACGGATGATCCCGCCCCTCTTTCCTTTCTGGGCTTTTTTCAAGCTCTCAATGCTGATCGGTTTCGGTGACGGGCTCTACGATTTCATGGCTAGAAACAGGCACCGGATCGGTCGAACCGGAAAACTTATGCGGACTTAGGGAACCCCATAACGGAGACTGTTAAGGTGAAGGGTTCACTGAAGAGGAGGAGGTACGTGTTAATTGCGCATTCCGGCGCAGATTTGAGAAAACTGGAACGTGCACTCTCAGGGAAGCATGAAGCCAGGGTGCGGCTGACAAGGGGTGAATTCGCAGTTATCGGTACCAACCAGCTAGAAAAGGACGGTTTATGCAAGGAAATAGAATCTTTGTTTCCTGATGTGAGGATAGTCACCGTCAGCGGGACAATACACAAATGCTTGCGAGTCATTTCCCGCCTGGAGAATTCAGTTAAAGATAGCCGATCTCCTCATCCCTGATCATTAATTTCCTGGATATTTCACGAAAAAGGTCTGGTCGGTGTTTCGCCATTCCCGAAAAGAACCACATATGGTTCCTCACCACGTCTGGACCCATATGGGTGTATCTGGACAGTTTTGCTTCGAGTCCCTTCCTGGCATACCCCCCGGACTTGATCCTGGCCAGGTTTCTTATATAGGAGGGGAATTGAAACTTGACGTAGTGCCCGTACGGTTTCGAAGCTAAGTGCCTGATACCACAGGCTAATTCCTCAGCGTAACCCTTGAACGCGTAGTGTTGCTTCCTTGTAACTCTTCCAATCATCATGTCACAGTATGAGATCAGGCGATACATGGCAGCCCTGTCACTGTCCTCAACCCCCACATAGTGTGCATTCTGGTCAAGCCACATCAACAGATCCTCCGGAGTAAAATCACCATCCCTGGAAACCTCCACTGCCCTATCCATTTCCCCACGGAACAGGATTGTCTCCACAACCTTGTACAGGCTCTCCTCCTGGTCTCGGAATCCGCCTGGGGTTCCGTCGACGTACCTCATGGACTCAAGATCGTTCAGGGAAGCGCGAATGTCGGTCCCGTTCTTGTCGATGATCCCGTCAATTATATTCTCGGGTACCGAAACTCCCTCGATCTCGCAGATCCTGGCCATTCTCTCCTTCAGCCTGGTCCTGAAGGACGAGTAGTCCTTCTCGTTCTTTCTGTGATACGGGACAAGCTCGATCTGAAGGGCATTGTCCAGCACTTCACGGGAATGTGACTTGCGCCTGAACTCATAGAAATCGTTCATGGTGACAATTACGGGATTCCGGGTTGTTTCCGCGATTTCGGCAAGAGCCCTCATTCCTCCGGAATCTGAAGCTTCGGATCTGCCTTCGAAAATGTTATCAGCTTCATCGATCAGGATTATCTTGTCCGGCCCGGTCGGTACGGCTTCAAATTGCAGGAGGTCCCTGTACAGGCCAGCCATCTTTCCTGTGATCCTCAGGCTGTCCTCGTTCCTTCTCTCTGAAGAATTCATTTCAACGAGGCTGAGGCCCATTTCTGAAGAGATTACCGACGCGAAGGTTGTCTTCCCCACCCCGGGAGGACCATGAAGCAGAAGGATCTTCTTTTCCGGGGCTCCTGCTCTCCACTGGTTTACCCAGGCAATTACGGACCTGAGGATATCAGGCTTCACTATCAGTTCCGAAAAACTCTTCGCCCTGTATTTGTCCGCCCATGCCAAAGTTCTCTATCCCATGAGTCGGAATGCACTTATGCACATAATATTTGACAGGCTGCATATGGCCAAAGCATTTTTTCCCCGCAGTTTTCGATCTTGAAAACACAGAACGATGAAAGATCTACAAAGAATCCCGGATAGTTTGATCTGTGAACGAAACGAACCGTGCAGAAAGCCTTAGTTGGCCCTGGCATTACAAACGCTGCACGTGCCCTTAAGCAGGACTGATGCAGAATTCACCTGTATGCCAAGTTCCTTGGAAAGCTTCTTCGTAAAGAACTGATCCGGAAGTTCCACGTCCTCAAACTTGTGACATACTTCACAGAATAAATTGGCATGAGGATTGGTGTTGCTTTCGAACCACGTTGTTCCATTAATCTCGAACGAGTTGATAATTCCAGACCTTATCATGGCGCGGAAAATGTTGTAAATTGTTGCAAGTGTGATCGAAGGTTCCACGCCCTTTACGTGGAAAAAGACGTCTTCAGCCCTGAAGTGGCCCGGATGACTTGAAACGTAGTCTATTACTCTCAAGCGTTGAGGTGTAATCTTATAGTTTGACTTCCTTAATAGATCAACGTACCTTTGATTGAGCATTACATAGTATATAATTTAATACTTTATATAGGTCATGATTAACTCATTAGGCATTCCCTTTATAAAGAGTGGTAACCTGACCCTCTCCCAGCATCTCTTGTCCAGTCCGTGTGTATATGATTGAGGATTGAACCCCCGGAATCTGGAAGCAGCAGGTTATTTCATTGCGTGAGCTATGCAGGTTGGATTCGCGATGAAGGTCGTAGGAATAACGGCACCTTCCACAGGATCTGGAAAGACTACAGTCACAATGGGTCTCCTTGGAGGCCTTCATAACGCTGTTTCTGTGAAAATTGGCCCTGACTACATAGACCCTGCCATAACGGCTTCACTTACGCGGGGAAAAGGGGTGAACATCGACAGGTGGATTCAGGGACGCAGTTACCTGGGAGTTCTTCCCGGACTTGCAAGGCAGTATGACTTCGCAGTCCTGGAAGGGGTCATGGGCATGTTTGATTCCGGCGGGCACAAATATCAGAGCACCGATTATTATTTCCGCAGGTTCAGAGTCCCGTATGTCCTGGTGCTAAACGTTGAGGTCATGGCCGAATCTGCATTCTACCAGGCAAAAGGCTTCATCACTGGCTTATGCCTTGGAGTTGTTCTGAACAATTATGGGTCTGCGAGACATCTGGAGATGGTATCGAAACCGTTCACGGACCACAAAGTGCGCATACTTGGTGCGATTCCAAAGGACCCTTCCCTGACGCTGGAGAGCAGGCACCTGGGTCTGAAGAACGACATCGACCCGGGAAAAGTGGAGCGAATAGCAGGGAAAGTTTCCCGCTATCTGGACTTCAGTTTTGTCGACAATCTTCCGGACATAAAGCCCGATTCTGCCCCAGGACGCAAGGCAGCTACCGGAAAGAAGTTCAGGTTCGCGGTCGCGCTTGACGATGCATTCAGCTTTTACTACTGGTCCAGCATTGATTTTCTGGGAAGGAATGGTGAAATCCAGTATTTTTCTCCTCTGAAAGACGAGGTTCCAGAAGATCCGGATTTCGTGCTCATAGGAGGAGGATATCCGGAAATCCATGCGAAACAGCTATCATCTTCACACAGGACCGCACAATTCCTAAAATCATTCTCTGAAGAGGGAAAACCGATACTTGCGGAATGTGGTGGCCTGATGTATCTGGAGAAGGCAATAGTGGTGGACGGAAATTCCTATCCAATGTGTGGAGTATTTGATGGAACCACTGAGATGACCGGGAGGCTCACCCTCAGCTACACCAAACTGGAAGCAACTTCAGGGACATTCCTCTACGGGAACGGAAGTATCCTGTACGGGCACGAGTATCACTACAGCAGCACATCTGACAACGGTACCAAGACTCTTGTGAACAGTATGGGGCGTGGAATCGACGGCAGAGATGGCCTCTACCGTAAACGAACACTGGCCACCTATAGTCACTTCGACCTCAGCAGATATGGCAAGAAGTTGATCAGGTCTCTGGAATAGCACGCAATTCTCGTGCTGCGTGCAGTTCCGTGGAAGCGTGCTACGGGATCGCCGACCACGCTCACCTGACTTAATGCCACATTTTCATGCTGGCCGCATGGGATCGGATATTGGGCCCGGGAACCGATAGTCTTATTAATCGCCACATGAATTCATTCTAGATCGACCATGAAAAAGATTCTGGTGCTCTTGATCACCGTGATAATGTGTTTCTCCGTTCTACCGGCGCTTGGCAGCGGAGGCGCCTTCGGGAAGGTTGCGCTGGAGGAAAAGACAAGCAACGCCCCTGCAACTTCGCTTAAGGGCACGTTCGCTTTTGTTTCCGACTTCGAGAATGGCGGTACTTACTCCAGTTATGGCTGGCAGTTGTCAGGCCACGGACCGGTTCCGGCCATAACCCAGTCTGTGAATTATTTCGGTGAGCCCTCCGTCCAGGTTTCTCGGGGTGAGTCTCTCACGTCCAGTTCAGGAATAACTCAGGGTGACCAGTTTGTTTCGTTCCAGGCAGCAATATATGCCGCAGGGGGAGAGGGTGCATTCAGGGTCGTGGATTCTGCTGGCAACCCAGTCGCTTCCGTCGCAATATCCGGGACCGAGGTATTTGCCGGTGGATCCGCACTACATCCCGTTGGCCAGTCGCCCACGGGAACGGTATATCCTTCCGGATGGACATACATAAGTGGCAACATTCAGAACACCAGTACAAATAAAGTCTCAAGCTGGACGATGCAGCTATTCGTGGATCAAACTGATACAGTATTCGCAAATATTTCCGTTCCGAACGCTTACCAGTACTCTGGAATTCAACTGGCGGCGATTTCCGGGAATGCGTATTTCACAAGTGTGGTATTCAGCACCTACCAGATCCCAATTTACGACCCCGGATACAACCCCATGGAGGGATATGGCCAGGGTTCAGGTCTCGTGGTCTCCCTGTTGCATCCTTTCACCATACTTCATGCAAACATGAAGCTCAATAGCTGGAGTGTCCCTGAGAACAACATAATGAGTTTCCAGATTAATGCCATGAACAACTATGGCACCACCACTTCCACCTGCGTCGGCTTCTTCCAGCTCGGCGTGGACCTTGGCCAGAATGGGGCCATAGCGCCGTGGTATGTCCCGGGAAAGAACTGCATTGCCCATTACTTCGTGAGTTCAAACAACCCTGCAGCACAGCCGGGTTTCGTAACTCCAGCTGGAACCTTGCTGGGATTGACAATTGAGGATGAACCGGCCACGAACTCGATCTTCTTCCAGATCATAGACTACAGCGTTTCTGTGCAGTCAGGAGACAGATACTGGAATGCAACCATTCCATACAGCGGCACGGAATTCTATGGGACATACACACAACTGGAGTTCCAGCCATCGTCAGCATTTCCCATCGACCAGTACTATCTCAACGGATCGCTTTTTGACATGGGGTACGGCAGCTCTTTCTCCTCCTTGTCAGCACTTAACGCAAGCTACATGCTTCCATTTACGCTGAACGCGCCGGCCACGTGGAGTTACACGTACTACAATGCTGCGGAGAGTGGCTATTCCCAAATCGGGTAGCCGCTCCCACCTTTTTTCCGGCATGGAATTTCGCTCCTCAGCCGCCATGAGGTCTAATCGTAACAGTGCCGTGGACCCAACAAATGCACGCTCTGGATCCACATTTCGCTGCTAATTGTTAAATACGAATAATGGCTACGATGCGGACTACGCACAATGGAAAAGGCAGAAACAAAGCAATTCAGAGTGGAGAAGTATCTCCCGTTTCTTGATCACGTGATCGCGGAATGGTTCAACCTGAACTACACCGAAATAACGGAACCGCAGGAAAAAGCCATCCCCCTTATACACCAGAAGAGGAACGTGCTTGTTTCAAGCCCCACCGGTACCGGAAAGACTCTCACCGGCTTCCTTTCGGTCATAAATGAGCTTCTGGGACTTGCAAGAGCCGGTCAGCTTGAGGATAAGATCTACTGTGTGTACATTAGCCCACTCAAAGCGCTGGCAAATGACATCGACAGAAACCTGAAGAAGCCACTGGACGGAATATACGACCTCCTGAAGGAGGACGGGGAGGATCTGAAGCGAATAACCGTTGGAGTGAGGTCGGGAGACACCTCGCAGAACGAGAGGCAGAGGATGCTCAAGAAGCCTCCAAACATTCTCATTACTACTCCAGAATCGCTGTCGCTGGCTTTGTCCGCCCCAAAGTTCAGGGAAAAGTTTGGGACCGTGAGGTGGGTCATAGTTGACGAGATTCACGAGATATCGTCCACAAAACGTGGATCTCTACTCTCTGCAAATCTTGAAAGGCTGCGCGTCCTGTCCGGGAATTTTATTCGCGTCGGGCTCTCGGCAACGCAGGCACCTCTCTCAGTGATAGGAAAATATCTCTGCGGATACGAGGATGGCCAGGAACGCCCCTTCGAGATCGTAGACGTGGATACAAAGAGGTTTCTGGACCTCCAGACCATAACCCCGGTCCGTGATTTGACTCAGGTCAGCGCGGAAGTGGCAAACAACTTGATGTACGATATCCTGGCAAAGTACATCGCAGATCACAGGACTACCCTCGTGTTTACGAACACCCGGAGCTCCACGGAGCACGTTGCCATAAGGCTGAAGGCGAGGGGAGTGGAAAGCATCGAGGCTCACCACTCTTCCCTGGGAAAGGAGACGCGGCACGAGGTGGAGGGCAAACTCAAAGCGGGAGAGCTGAAATGTGTTATCACCTCAACCTCTCTGGAACTGGGAATAGACATAGGGTTTATCGATCTGGTTTTGCAGATAGGGAGCCCAAAATCCGTTTCCAAGGGACTGCAGAGGATCGGAAGGTCGGGCCACGCAATACACGAACTGGCCAAGGGGCGTTTTCTTGTTTTCGATCTCGACGATCTCATGGAATGCACGGTCCTCACCAGGGCAGCATACGACAGGGATATCGATCGGGTAAGAGTGCCTGAAAACCCTTTGGATGTGCTTTCGCAGGTGATTGTGGGAATGTCCCTCGAGAAGGCGTGGGACGTTGATGAAGCCCTGAAGCTCCTTCAAGGATCGTACACTTTCCACAACCTGTCAGCAGAGGACTTCGACGCAACGCTGGAATATCTTTCTGGTGACATGGAAGCCGGAGGAATCTATCCCAAGATTTGGTTCGATAAACAGGAAAGGAGATTCGGGAAAAAGAAGAGTTCCAGGATGATTTATTTCATGAACACCGGGACAATTCCGGACGAATCGGACTTTCAGGTGGTCAACGAGCGTGGCCGTCACCTTGGACAACTGAGCGAGAAGTTTGCGGAGCGCCTGAAAACGGGTGACGTCTTCGTCCTGGGAGCAAGGACCTACCTCTTCCTCAGGTCATCCAGAAACCGGATTCTGGTTCGCGAAGCAACGGGAATGAGGCCAACGGTCCCATCCTGGACAGGGGAAATGCTTCCCAGGAGCCATGATCTTGGAGTCCTCATCGGCAGGTTCCGGCAGGAGCTTGCGTCCAGGATCAGTAGAGGGGAGGATGCCAGGCAATGGTTAATGGATAACTACATGCTGGACGACTCAGGATCAGACAGTCTTGTTTCTTACGTCACCAACCAGTCCCGTTTCTTTATTCCCACCGACTCGAAACTCTACGTTGAGGGCTACAAGGATGAATCCGGATCTTTCAACATAATTTTTCATGTGCCTCTCGGAAGGAGGGTCAATGATGCCCTGTCTAGAGCATATGCGCAGGCAGTGTCTAACAAGTACAACCAGAACCTTCGCATTACCATAACGGACGATGGATTCATGATCACTTCTGCCAGCAAGATACCGGTGAAGGAGATCATTCCCCTGATCAACGAGTCAAATTTCCTGGAAACGGTGAGGCGATCCATATGGAACACAGAAATATTCAAGCAGCGTTTTCGGCACTGTGCCGCACGCGCCCTGATGGTATTGAGGAAGTACAAGGGCTATGACATCACTGTGGCGAAGCAGCAGCTCAGGAGCGACAAGGTGCTCAGGTATCTGGAATCGTTCCGGAATTTTCCCATCCTGAAGGAGACGTTCCGCGAGATCATGGAGGACATGATGGACGTTCCGTCTGCAGAAAGGTACGTCCGCGATGTCATCGGTAAAGGATCATACGTCACCAGAGACTATTCCCCGGATCCAAGCCCTTTTTCGCACGGCATAATTCTGGCGGGAGTATCGGACATCGTCCTGATGGAGGACAGGGCAAAACTCCTCAGGCAGCTTCAGAGCAAGATACTGGAAAAGGTCTATGGGTCTGAAGCCGTAAGATTTCTGATCCAGGACCCCAGAACGGTGGAGATGTATTTTGCCTCGAAAGTCCCCAGAATCAAGGATCCGGAATCGTACCAGGAATTCCTCAGGTATTTCCTGTATGTGGATCCGTTCAAGAACAAGTTCAATTCCCCTTTCCCGTACGCTGATGTGCCTGTCACGGACATCACTGAAGATCTGATTGATGAGGATAAACTCGTTTCGGTATTTGTTCGCGGAACACAGTGGACGCACATAGACAATTACAGCCTGTGCAGATCCATATTCTCGTCTTCCAGGGATGCGGACCCTCTGGATCTTGACGTGCAGAAGCTGTGCGATGGCAAGACCTTCGTCGAGCTAAAGGAAATCTCAGGACTTGAAGAAAACGATCTCAGAAATTCCCTCATAAGGCTGGAATCTTCTTACAAAATCAGGAAGAAGATGCGATCCGGCACGGCCACTTACTGCCCGGTAGGCATTCCCTTCCACGAAGTCTCAGAGGGCATCAGGAAAGGCGTGTTGTCAACCATAAGCTCCTACGGGCCTCTTACCACGGACGAAATCCTGATTAAGGTCCCTGCAAACAGTGACGAGATTTCAAGCGCTCTCTCGTCACTGGTGCGTGAAGGGGTTCTGTTGCTTGACTTCGTTACACCGGTATATTCGAAGCAGTATATTCAGAAATCCGATCTGGACGCCTTGCTCTCCACGTCCACTATGGATCTGCTGGAAGAAAGAAGCAAGTCCATTATGAAGCCCGTGAAGGATGCGGCCGAATTCTTTGACAGGTATGGATTCGCATATAACGTATGGAACATTCTGTGCAGGGGTCCCGCAGTCACGTCGCAATCGGTGGATGCGCTGATTCAATCGGGATCCGTGGTGCGCTGCAGGGCCATCAAGAGGAGAGAATACATGGTTGCAAGATGGCTCCTTGACTGCATCTATTCGATCAGGTACGATCCCCTGTCTGCCGAGGGGAAGGAGGTTCTGAACCTCGTACTATCCGGTCATACAACGGAATCCGAGATAAGTACAAGATCCGGATTGGAAAGGAGAATAGTCCGCCAGATCCTGTCAATCCTGGAGTACCACCTCCTGCTAAAGAAGGGAGGGAACGGGTATGAGCCGTTCATGGAAGGAGCCCCCCAGATCGCAAGGGAAGAGGCGATACGGAAACTCGTCAAGGCTTATGGGCCGGTGTCAAAGAGAGAATTGTCCCACTATTTCTGGGCAGATATCTCATCCGTACCGGAAGACGTGAAAAGCACCTACTACAGGGGAGAGGTCTACTATGGGGAATTGCAGGACGACGTGAAGACCGGCCCTTCCCTGGTCAACCTGTGGGACCCCATTGGAATATACCTCGAAAGAAACTACTCCGGTCTTTCGACGGTAAACGGGCTTCTGATGGAATCCGGGAAGGAACTTGCGGATTTCTCCATGGAAATCAGGAATGGGGTATGCTGGATCGACGGCCTGGAAGGATCGATTTCCAATCAGGGACCATTGAAAGGTGCGCTTGATGCAATGGTTTCAACGAGGTACGTAACCGCCGCGATCGCCGCTTCAACGGAATCCGCAGCAGTCGGCACTGTGGTTTCCGGATCGATCCCGCTCGACGGAACGCCTGAAGATGATTTCATACTGCAGTCGCTGGCACGTTATCTTACGCCGCTTACAGTTGACCAGCCGTTTATTTCTCTCAAGAATTCCAGGCTGGGATTCCGAACTGAATCTGAGGTCGAGAGAACCGGAATCAATCAGCGTGAGTATGATACGTACCTTCGGTCGAGGCTCACGTTCAATTTCATGGGGCCGTTCCAGAACCTTTCCACCGCATCGATGGATACGATTTCACTCTATCGGGATCTGAGGTCGGCGAGAGTTACGGACGAGGAAGAATCCATTCTGGAATACCTGGAAGAGAATCCATATTCAACCGAACAGGAGATCAGGGGTGCCATCAGGGGGGTCGGCATTGGCCTCCGGAGCCACCTTGTTGACCTCTTCTCCAGCGCGCTGGTGGCTCGGGACTATTCCAGGAAATACCTTGCCGTACCACGGGGCAAGGGCAAATCGGAGACTCTTGTGTTGCTGTTCCTGTATTTGCTGGACAGGTTCGGTTTCGTGAATGAATCCCGCATTAAGGAGGCGTTCGGATCGCTTTCTCGGGAGGAAATAGAAGAATCCATGAGGAACATCCTTTCCATGGGGAAGACCAATCAGGTGCTTTCCCCTTCCATGAGATCAGTACTTTACCTGTCCCCCCACAAGAAGGTCAAGATCTCGGGAGGTACCATCGTCTTTCCTAGGGAGGCATTCATTCTTTACAACAGGGAGTATTTCAAGAGGAGGTACGGAACGTCCAACATCTTTCTCCTGGTGGAAAATGGCAGGATAGTTTGCGGCTTCAGGGCAAAGAAGAGGGGGAGAATCCTTACCGTCACCAAGATAGACGGTGAGAGATCCAACAGAGAGTTAATACGCAGGACGCTAAACGAGATGAATTACGCAGTTTCATTTTCATGATGCCTGTTTGGTAGAAGGAATGCCAGAAATTCAACGAGAGGCGCGACATTTCACAGTCTTTGGATAATTGCGGTTGTTCCGCCAGGATCATACACTCAATACTTATTTCTGTAATATGGCGATTCACGGGCATGTTCCACAACGAGAATACTTTTATCAACATGTCAAGGAGAAACGAGACCGAGGAGTTCCATAAGAAGTACGAGTCTGCGCTGGAACAAGTCAGTAATTACTTCGGAAAGGAGTATCCAAATATTATCGGATCCGACGTGAAGGAACAAGAAAAGATTACCGATATTTCGCCTATTGATGCCTCAAGCCTTGCTTCGTTTCAGTTGGCTTCTGCGGATTCTATTTCAAAGGCAATCGAACTCCTGCATTCCGGTTTCAGATCCTGGTACGACACTGGCTATGTCGAACGATCCAGAATTATGCTTGCATGCGCTGATGCGCTCAGCGGCAGGAAGTTTGAGTTTGGAGCACTTCTCGCCTATGAGCACGGCAAGAACAGGATGGAGGCAATGGGGGATGTGGACGAAGCAATTGACTTCATCAGGTACTACGCCCTGAACATGGTGGAGAACCGGGGGTTTGACAACTTCACGGGCAAAGCGTACGAGAACGAGGAGAGCAGGAGCATCATGAAGCCTTACGGTGTGTTCGCCGTGATAGCTCCGTTCAACTTCTTCTCCATAACTGTGGGAATGGCGGTTGGACCACTTACTGTCGGAAACGCCGTTCTTCTCAAGCCTTCCAGCGACATCCCGCTAGCTTCGTACCTTTTCGTGAAGCTCCTTCACGAGAACGGGGTCCCCACGAATGCAGTTGCATACGTCTCCGGTTCTGGATCGAAGATCGGGAGGGCGGTCTATGGTGATTCGAGGGTTTCAGGAGTTGTTTTCACAGGATCGAGAAGTGTTGGAATGGATATTTACCACAACGCATCCAGGGATTCCCCAAAAGTAATCGTAACGGAAATGGGGGGGAAGGACGCGATAATTGTTTCCGGCAGCGCAGATATCAGGAAGGCTGCGGAGGGTGTGGCCAGGTCTGCCTTTGGGTACGCCGGGCAGAAATGCAGCGCTTGCTCGGTGGTGCTTGTGCAGGAAGGTGTTTATGACAAATTCAAGGAAGCACTTCTGGAGTTTTCAGGCAAATTCAAGCCGGACGATCCAAGGAAAAGGGAGACGCTGCTTAATCCCGTAATCAATAACGAGGCGTTCCAGAAATACAAATCGCTCACAGAACGCCTACCGGCGGAGGGAAAGATACTCTACGGGGGAACTGCTCTTGAACGCCCTGGATTTTACGTTGAGCCAACGATAATCTCGGACGTGAAGTGGGAATCATTCGTGATACAGGAAGAGCATTTCCTGCCTATACTAGCAATGGTTAAGTATGGAAAGCTGGAAGATGCCGTGAAACTGGTGAATTCTCTAGACTATGGCCTAACAGGTGGTATTTTTACCGAGGATCCTCTGGAAATAAACTATTACTTCAACCACGCCGAGGTGGGGGTGATTTACGCGAACCGCAAGAGCGGGGGGTCGACTGGAGCGATGGTGGGATCGCAACCGTTCGTTGGATGGAAAATGAGCGGCAGCACAGGTAAGGGTACCGGATCATTCTATTATCTGCAGCAGTTCCTCAGGGAACAGTCTCAGACAATTGCTCACTGATTCCGTATTCGCGAGCAAGACTGTTCAGATTATAAAAAAGTCTGATCCTCCTTTGACCCAGGACACGGAGCAAACTACTGAATAGTCTATTACGGACTTCCCGAACGTCTACCTCCTTTCCAAGCACTTCGCTCATCGAGGTCATGATTGAACCGGGAAAACCGCACGGATTTATTGCGTTGAACCGGTCCAGGTCCGTATTGATATTGAGGGCTATTCCGTGCATTGTGGCAAATTCCTTCACGGAAAGACCCGTCGAACTTATCTTCCTGGGTCCAAGCCATACTCCCGCATCCTTCCCTGTCCTGGATTCAGCCTGAATTCCGTAAGAAGAAAGGACCTTCACCTCAGAATCCTCCACCACTTTCAGGAGATCCTTAATTGTAATATGCAGGTAGTTGAGATTCAGGATGAAATATACCACAAGCTGCCCCGGGCCGTGGTACGTGTAAGATCCTCCTCTCTCCACGCTGTAGATTTTGATTGACGAACTCAGCAGGTCAGTTTCCCTGGAATGCCTTCCGGCCGTATATACCGGAGTGTGTTCAAGAAACATCAGAAAGGTGTCTTCCGGAACACCGTTCACGTGATCCCGTAGGCTTCTCTGGATCATTAACGATTTTCCATAATCGACTCGTTTCCCTAAGAAAACATTCAGGGGCAATCGCAACGAGATTGAGCAAAGAGTTAAAATTTTTCATTGCCTGCTAAATAATACGAAAACCAAGAAAAAAATGGGTTTAAGAAGACGGCTTCTCTGCCGCCTTCTTCGGTTTCAATATGGATGGCATTGCGACACTAACGAAGCACAGGATAAGCGCGAGAACGATCATCCATCCACCGACAGCCAGTCCCCAGGAAAACGTGATCGAAGAACCGCTTGGTATCTTAGACGAAACAGAGTTCATTATGGTGGATATTCCCAAATAATACAGAATTACGGTCAGGAGCAGGAATATGCCAGCAAGGAGCGGTGACCACGGCACAAGTTTCTTCACAATAGGGGGCAGTCCGATCTCCTTAATCGGAGCGAGGAAAGGCAGTTCTATCAAACTGTAGACCAGCCAAACCAGGGCGACGAGGAGGGCGATGATCATCGTCACAAGCGAGATGTAAATCAGGGCCATGCCTGCATTTGTGGATGCACTATAGCTTGTACTGGTTATAAATCCGAGGAACCCAGCATACGCGGTAGTGGAATTACTGAAGCCGCTATAGCTTACCGATACCGTAAAATACGCAACGGGACCCGCAAGTCCGATCAGCGAAAAAATGACCACCAGAAGGGCAAATAGACGACCAAGTTGTTTTGCAATGTCCATGCGGACATTTACTTCGTTTCTATTTATTAATATTTCGCACGAATCTCAATCTCAGTCTGAAGTTATATTGTGCAAATAGTTGATTCGTGGACGTACGGGCAACAGCAAGCCAATTATTGTGCATCCAGTTTCAGGAAGATGAAGATACCAAGGGCGTTGACCGTGGCCGGATCAGATTCTGGGGGTGGAGCGGGCGTTCAGGCAGATCTCAAGACATTCACAGCCATGTCCGTGTTTGGCAGTAGTGTCATTACAGCATTAACTGCGCAGAACAGTTATGAGGTCCGGGGTATCTGGGAAGTCTCGCCTGATTTTGTTAAATTGCAGATGGATGCGGTTCTCCAGGACATCGGATGCGATGCTGCAAAGACGGGTATGCTTTACTCCGCAGAAATCGTGAGGACCGTCCACAAAGAGTTCACTGAATTCCCGGTCCCGTATGTGGTTGATCCTGTGATGATTTCAAAAAGTGGGAAGCGTCTACTGCTTCTTGAAGCAATTGAGGAAATGAAGTCCGGCTTGCTTGCAGATGCTTGCCTGATAACGCCAAATATTCCTGAGGCCGAAGAACTGTCAGGCATTAGAATAACGGAAGAAAGTGAAATTGACGCTGTTGCTGAGAAACTCGCCGGTGAATTTGGATGTGCTGTGCTCCTGAAAGGAGGGCACTCGCGTGGAAAAGAAAGCGTTGACATGCTGAGAATGGGAAACATTTCGAAGCGATATTCCAGTCCTAGATTCATCACTGATAATACACACGGAACTGGAGACACACTATCCGCTGCAATAACCGCGGGGCTTGCCAAGGGTGTGAATCTTGTCGATTCCATCGAACATGCCAAGGAATTCATTGAGGGGGCGATAAAGAACTCATTCCCTGCCGGAAAAGGGTTCGGGTCACTCAATCACTTCTGGCAGCACTACTGAGGAAAGTCTTTTGACGTGACATCCTCCCACGACTAATGTCATGGGCTTCCTGCTTCTCCGACCGGAGTTGCCCCTGCGGGTAGCGTTCCAATCTCCACAGGCGTAAATTCGGGAATGCCCATCCCCGTCATGCCGCGTATGCAGGTGTTGATCGCGGCATTCAGGTCCCGATCGATCCCCGTGCCGCAACTATCACAGTGAAAGTTGCGATCCGAGAGTTCCAGATCCCCTTTCAGCCATGTGGGCGGTGCATTGCACCAGCATGATCCATGAGGCATCCGATATGATCCTTGCGAGATGGCGGTTCCTCACCATCCCCTGCACATTCAACCGTTCAAAGGCAAGGATACTGTCGTTCCTGGCCAGATCGCTGGAACGTTTGTGGGCAAGATCCTCCTCACCTTCCTGTGCCTGAACCAAGAATGATGCAAACCAGCCACCTACCAGGTCCCTTTGATACTGTTAGTGTATTGATCGTGCAGCTCATCCTGTGGTCCGTGAACGTTCTATCGGTACCGATCTTGGAAATTTCCAGAAGGCCGTTCCCCATAACCTCAAAATTGGACTGCGGATAAGTAATCGATGTGAAAAAAAAGAAGAAAATATTACTACTCTACCCTAACAACAGATATTGCTTATTTGGGAGAGTCAGTTCCGAAGTAACCCGTTATAATCGTTGCCTCAATCTTTTCCAATTTCCTGATCTTTATTTCATCCAAGCACTTCACCTCCGGCTGAAGAGATGAGGAGTCACGTACTTAAATATGCCGCACGGGTTTAAGATACTTATATAAGTCTTTCATGAGAAAATTCACGATCTCAACCTGTAAGTCTTCATCTTGCGCCTTTCTGTTCCTCCACATACCTGTTTATTGCTTCTGATGTAACATTACCGTGCGGGGATAAGAAATAGCTCCGTGTCCACAGCGTTGGCAACCTTCTCCTCAGTTGTGGAAATCCGTTCCTGAGAATTCTCGACGTCCTGCCCTTTATCCCGGCAATTATGTTATTTGGTGCAATCCTGGGAGATGTCCTGATGAACATGTGGACATAATACGGCATGGTCTCCAGTGCCATGATCTCCCAGCCATTCTCCCCTGCAATGTCTCCTATTATCTCTCTGAGCCTGGATTCGACTTCCCCGGTGATCACCTCCCTCCTGTACTTGGGACACCGGACAAAATGATAGCTCACGAAACGAACTGATGTCTGCGGGGCATCGTAACCCCCTGGGCACAATGATACATGCAATATTCATACATGCTCCGCTTGCTCGCTCCCGTTCCACCCATAAATGGTGTGGGATTTACCGTTCACAAATCTTAAATTGTGGTTATTTTATGAAGGAATCAATATGGAAAGCTCTGAAATTAACGTAAACCAACTCCTTGTCCTTGCCATCATCAGCGAGGGCGTTACGAGGATTTCCGAGATTTCAAGACGAATTGGCATGACAAGGCAGGGTGCTCTTTACCACATAAAGGACCTGAAGAATGGAGGATTCGTTGACGATGAAAACAGGATAACCAAATCCGGCTATGACCACCTGGCAAAAGGGCTGGAAGGCCTCAGCAACCGGATTTCCAGCTATTCCACGTCTTTGCACCGTTCCCAACCATGGGAAACCATCGCGGAGGAGTCCATCTCCAAAGGAGATAGGGTATACCTGAGAATGAGGAGGGGATATCTTTACTCAACAACGAATCAGGCTAGCGGCTGTACCGGTATCGCTTCAAATAACGCTCTTGAATCGGAACCATGCTCTGTCACAGGCATTCAGGGTCTCATAGATTTTGATCTCGGAAAAGTGACAATATTGGTATTGCCATCTGCGGATGCTGGTAAGAAGGCTCACGACCTAACCGAAAGAGCAAAAGGGATTCTGGGCGAACTTAGGCCCGATTTGGTTGGGTCGGTGGGAGAGGACGGATACATGACTGCAAGGAAACTTGGCCGCATCGATCTGGAATTCTCGGCAAATGCGGGAGCATTCGAGGCCGCAGCACGAGGTCTTTCTTCCGTGATATTCATATCCGAGGGAAGGATGAGATTTGAACTATCCAAAATCGAGGAGATTGCACGAAAAATGCCAGAAGTGCGGTTCAGAATACAATATCTTTGATTCATGGACTCCTATTATATAATTATATTTTTATGCAATTACAAAAAAGTATAACCGAGTTTCGGGCAGCCTAGTAATATGCAGTTACAGACATAATATACAACGCTACCTCGGCTGTAAAATATTTAAATACAACATATTTATTAATCGGAAACATGGCACTGGGGGTCTTCAATGGAGGACGATGAGGATGGCCGTGGGGGTCCAAATTATAGCGGATCTCTATGGTGTGGATGAGAGTCTGATCTCAGAGTCCACGACCGTGTACGAAATTATGGAGAAGGCAGTCAAAGTTGGTAAGCTCACCAAGATTTCATCCGATTATTACCAGTTCCAGCCGAGGGGTGTGAGCGGTGTTATTCTGCTTGCGGAATCCCACCTTTCTTTTCACACTTGGCCGGAACACGGGCTCATAACCCTGGATATCTATACCTGTGGCGAACCCCAGCATGCGGATACTGCTTTCAATTACATAGTGAGCGTATTCGAGCCGACCTCGATCGAGTACAAGAAGCTGACGAGAGGGAAACAGGTCGAAGAGGAGGTTAGGGTAGTAAAGCCGCAGCACGTCCTGATAGAGTGAAAATGTGCTGTCTCCAATAAGAAAGTTATACCCTTTCTTTCTCATACTGGCCCTGGTCGCAGTTTTCTTTCTCCAGGGCTACTACTATATCGTTGTTTTTCCAGGAATTGTAATTTCTATTCTTGGCCTCCGAGAAGGCGGAGAGAACGTTTTCGATGAAGCCACTTCCCTTGCGTCGCGGATCGGAAAAGGTCCAAAATTTGCGGGGACAGTAATCCTCTCGCTTGCCGCTATCGTGGACGAAATTGCCGTTATATCTGTGGCGCTTGTCCAGGGAAAAACAGCACTGAGTTTCGGGGCCCTTATGGGATCAAACATAGCTGTTCTCTTTGCATTTCTGATACTTTTTCCGTTCTCCGCATCAGGATTCCGGATCGATCACTTCAAGATCGATTCTGCGATGGTTCTGGCAACTTCGGTGATCCTGCTATTTGCATATGTCTTCCTTGGAACAATAAATTGGGAATTATCAATCATACTTCTTGCCGTTCTCGCAATATACATGTTTGCATCAAGGGAAGAAGAACAGGAAGTTTCTGATTCCCAGGGGTCGTTCAACATAATTCGAATTGCAATGGCGGTAGTCTTTCTGGCATTTTCCTCAGTAGACATTGTCTATGAGGCCGATTTCACGGCATCCTTCTTCAAGATAGGTCCTCTGTATTCTGGAATCCTGGTGACGGGAATTGCGGGATCAATCCCGGAGTTTTTTCTAATCTATTATTCCGTGCTGAGACGAAGGGCGGAGGTGGGAACAGGCGTCGTGACTGGAAGCACGGTGTACAAGTCCACACTGCTGGTTTCAGCAGTCGCACTGGTGTCGCCCGTTATTCTAAGTGATGCATTATGGTCAATAACCTCATTTGTGGTACTGGCCGTGGTTTTGTCAATTTCGTCGCTGATTGGCCCAAGGAGAATTCTTTCTTTTCTCACAATACTGGCCTTTGCCATAGTGACTGTGGTAATGCTCTGAGGCGATCAAGCCTTCGTTCCCCAGAACATGTTCTGCTTGCGCTTGATCGAAATTATCTCTTCCATGGTCTTCATGGTCTCCTCATCGAGGCTGTGAGCGCGCAGGGACCTGACGACCTCCTCGGTTATGTCCGTGTATAGTGTTTCGCCAGCAGAAATCTGCCTTCCCAGCGTTATGCCGTCTATGGCAACCGCGACCTCAGAACCAGCATCGCTGTAACGCTTGCTCACGTCCCCGTCCCGGATGCTCTTGACGGTGCCGCCGAATCTCCCGTCGCTCTTGATGAGATCGTCGCCAACCTTGACGCGTCCCGACAGAACGCGGACTCCAATTATTACGGGTTTCGTGGCCCTGAACACGTATTCAGGCATGAGAAAGATCCTCGACGGAACCGGCATTGAGTCCTTTCGCGACTCTTCAATCTGAGCCCTCCTGTCGGATAACCATTTCTCGGTGTCCGCAACTATGGAATAGATAACGTTCCCTGAAATGATCCCAATATCAGAAAACGTTGGCAAATCCTTGGCATCCGGAAGTATCTGCACGTTGAACCCGATTACAACACGATCCATCTGATTGTTCAGGGTAGATATGGACACAACGTCCTTCCTGGAAATATCTCCGATTGTGGCACTCCTGATTCTAATGGATTTCTGCTGCAGTTCGTAGCAAATTGCCTCAAGCGATCCCAGGGCGTCCGCCTTGACGGTAATCCCGTCCATTTCGGTGGAAATGTTCGGCGTTGACTCTGCCAGAATAGTTGCATAAGCGTCATCGGTATTTCCGTCCACTGCTATAAGGGGGGTCCCGGGGATCACGGAAAGCTTGTCGGATATTAGGATCCTGACACCCGCAGCTGCAGAAACTGTATCTTTCTCTGCAAGCCTGGCATTACGGGTCCCCGAGTTGACGAAAATTGCCTTGATCCTGGTGGTTGCCGGCCCATCAGAAGAGTTAACCGCAATGCTATCGCTCCTGCTCAATTTTCCCTGAAAGAGGACTGTGTCGAGGGTGGTCCCTATTGAGGTTTCTTTCTTGACCTCAATAACGGTGCCCTGTCCTCCCGACTCTGTCAACCCGATGTCCCTTTCAAGGTATTTCTGCGCCAGTCCCGAAAGTACCATCAGAAGGTCCGGTACGCCCAAACCAGACTTGGCGGAAACAGGTACAATTGCGATAATGCTGGAGAAGTCTGAGACCCTGTCATACCTGTCCGCTGAAAACCCAAGGGAATACAGGCTGCTCACAAGATCATACACCTTGGCATCGAGGTTCTCAATATACTCTGGGCGTTGCCTGCTAATGCTTCCCTTGAAGGTCTTGCTCTTGGAGTCTGTATAAAGATCCACAAGGTCTATCTTGTTGGCCGCAACGACAAATGGAGTCTTGAATTTCTTAAGAATGTGGATTGATTCCCTGGTCTGGGGCATTAACCCATCATTGATATCAACAACCAGAACTGCTATGTCCGCCAAGGCACCGCCCCTTGCACGCATATTTGAAAATGCCACATGGCCCGGCGTGTCTATGAACAGCAGTCCCGGGATACGGATCTTCCCGCCCTTCAACAGGTCCTTAGCAATCTTTTCAATATGGGTACGGTCTATTTCGGTGGCTCCAATCCTCTGTGTAATGCCGCCAGCTTCTGATCTGGCTACTGCGGTTCCCCTGATCTGGTCAAGCAGTGTTGTTTTTCCATGGTCGACATGCCCAAGAACGCAAACAATGGGCTGTCTCAACCTTTTCTCTTCCATGGAAACCCCTCAAACCAATTCCTCGTCTATGTATCTGTAATCCAGTATTTCATCATTGCTGAAAAATATCTTGTGTTCGTGTTTATACGATTCCTGTGAATCAGATGCGTGGACAACGTTGTTCTGAATGCCTGTGCAGAAATCTCCCCTTATGGTGCCGGGAGCAGCCTTTGCACCGTCAGTTGTGCCACACATTCCCCTGACAACGGATATGACATCCTTCCCTTCCAGGATGATCGCGACGATAGGGCCGGAAGTAATGTATTCTATAAGGTCGTTAAAGAACGGCTTTCCCTTGTGTATCTTGTAGTGCTCTTCCGCTTTCTCGCGACTAAGGAGCATAAGCTTCATGGCACGGACAAACAGTCCTCTCTTCTCGAACCTTTCAATAATGTTGCCGATGATCCTGCGCTGTACGCCATCCGGTTTTATCAATACTAAGGTTTTCTCCAATGTGAACACCCGCAACTAATGTTTCTGGCTTCTCTTCTTTGAACCCTTGGAACTCTTGATACTGGAGAACTCGCCGGTCCATCTGACACGGCGCGAAACCCTTCCAAGGACAAGGTAATTGACCCGGCACTTCCTGCTGCACATGCTCAGGATCGATCCGTCTTTTCTGACGTAAATGGTCCCGCTCCCGGGCTCTATATCTTTTCCGCAGAAATTACAGGTTCTAACTGCCATAGCTTCACCTCAAGGAGAGTTTCTTTGCTTCCCTGGCAGTCTCCCTCAGCATGACAATATCCCCGATCTTGACGGGCCCTATCACGTTTCTCGCAATAATTCTGCCCTGATCTCTCCCGCTGAGAACTCTGACCTTGACAGTCGTAGCCTCACCAGCCATGCCGGTACGACCCATCAACTCAAGAACTTCCGCGGGGGTAGCATCGTCTGCCAAGCTCATCACTTCTTAATCGAATTCAAGTCCTCTACGACCTTGGTGTAAAGTTCCTGATTCTTGCCGTAGTCGACAATGGAAATCGAGGCAGCGGACGAAATTCCTACCCTGCCGCCCAGGTCGTTCTTCTTCTTTACGTAAACGAACGGTACCTTCCTCTCTGTGCAAAGGGTTGGAAGGTAATAAACGACCTCTGGCGGGGAAACATCTTCAGAAATAACCACCAGTTTGCTCTCTCCCCTCTCTATCGACTTTATCACTTCGTTGGTTCCTTTCTTTATCTTTCCGTTTCTAAAGGAATTCTCAACCAGATCCAGCGCACTCTTCTCCAATGACTCAGGAGTCTCGAATTTCACGTAACTACTTTTATCCATAGGAATCTCCCTCACTTAGCGGGCAAGCCGTAAGGCTAACTGGATATTTATAATCTTGTCAGGTAGCCGCTTTGGGAGAGATTGTTGGATACCGAGTGATTGCTTATATACTGTTGGCGTAGTGTTACTGTAGGAATTGTTCGGCCTCTGGTCGTTATCCATATCTTCGTACGGTACCACCCTAGCAACAGAAAACATGAAATACAAGCATGCAATATTATTGCAATATGAAACGGAAGGTATCCGAAAAGCCAATGGACATCCAGATGCAGGGATACGAGGTGATTGAGAAGGTCGTCACACAGCACGCAACATCAGCCAAGGTTCTGGTTCCAAGACACTGGATAGGGAAGAAAGTAAGAGTTGTGCGCCTTGAACCGATGGACAAAGAGGAAGAGAAAGAAGGCTGATGCCCTTCCTCGTTGATTATAGTCCATCGGAGCGTAATCTGAGCCTCAGCAGATCAAGATCGTTCCACTGGGGCGTGAACATTCCAGACCCGGCGATGAGGGACAGATCGGAGTTTCTGATGCGCCTCGACTCCATGCTGGATTATGACACGGTTGCTTCAATGGTAGTGGGTAGATACGGGGGTTTCTGCTGCAGATTCTGCTTCTCTCCCCTGACATCCGACGGAAGCAATGGATCCGGTACGAGGGAGTTCCTCTGCAGGAAATGCGGGGCTAAGATGTCCCTGTACAATACCTTCGAGCTGACCACATTCAGGTACAGGAAACAGATGACCGCATTCCTGGCGTATGTGCATTGCGCCTCATCTGAAGGATCGGCTGAGATGTTCGGCTTAGGAAAGGACATGTTCAACGAGATGAGGATGTCTCTGCCGAACATCGGTTACAGCAGGAGAGGAGATCCGGATACCGTTGAATACGAAGGCACCAGGTACGCAATAGTCACCATAGACATGATGTACAAGGGCCACAGGGGGCTTATGCTTGGAGTGTCAGGCGGACTGAAATTCGGGAACATAGGAAACGAGGATTCCGGTGAAGGACTTGATGAATTCTTCTCCTCCCTGAGGGCGCAGTTACACGAGGAGAAGATCATCTTCCTGATGGACATGAAGATGACCGTCGCAAGAAAGATCCTCGACAAGTGGAAGGACAATGCAATAATAATCCTCCAGAGCCACCGGATATGGGGTGACGTGT
The DNA here is from genome assembly GCA_023487205.1 of Thermoplasmatota archaeon. Lineage (GTDB taxonomy): Archaea > Thermoplasmatota > Thermoplasmata > Thermoplasmatales > Thermoplasmataceae > JAMDBT01. Next base: position 35,924 of record JAMDBT010000007.1, on the reverse strand, counting down.
TCGTCTATTTCCACAGAGAGGAATGTGTACTGTTTATCTCACTTCTGGACAAAACCCAAAATCAATTATGAGAAGGTCCCTGCCATTTCACCTCCTTTTCTCTCTTTCATGTTCCTCTCCTTCCTTAATGCTCTTGCCTTCTCGATCTTTGCCTCCCTGACTGCAATCAGGATCTCCGGTTCTCCCCTGTAGTACTGCTTCGGCGTTAAATAGTTTAACGATGAGTGTCTCCTCTCATCGTTATAGCAGCCGATTATCCCTGAAATCTCCGATTTCGCATGCTCGTAATCCGCGAGTATCACGGGCACCATGGATTCGCGCATGGTCTTGCTGGCCCTCTCGACGATGCCGTTCTGCTCCGGCGTGTGCGGCCTTATGAGCTTCTGCGCCAGGTGATTCTCCTTCAGCACCTGCTTGAACTCCATTGCCATGAACGACGATCCGTTATCGCTCTGTATCACGGGTTCCGCGATGGAATCCCTCCTGAGCTTATCAATTGCGGACTGCGCTTCAAGCGACACGGAATCCGCATCCAGGAGGTGAGGAGGGCATGATGCACGATGTACCTGGAGTATTCGTCGATGAAGATTATGAGGTAGAAGAACCTGCCCGTTATCTTGACGTACATGATGCCCGTCTGCCACCTTTCGTCGGGCCTCTTTGTACGTTCGGGACGGGTAGATGCCCATGCGATGCGGTTCCATGGCGTTATGAGATCATGTTTCTTCAGGATCTTGTACACCGTGGACGGGGTGAGATATGCAAGATCCCCGTCGGTGAGGGCATAGGCAATCTCCCTGAACGACATCCTCGGATACCGGTGCTTGAATCCTATCACGATCCACTCATCGTCCATGGCGGCGAATGCGTTGAACCTTCCGTCCAGCAGGGGAGAGAAATCCAGCTGCGCATAGTACCAGGACCTCGATATTCCGAGGGTGGAGAGCGCCTTCGACAGGGAATATCCTGCCCTCTCCACGGCATTCATGGCCGTTCTGTGGATATCGAAGAACAGGGATCTCATGTCCGTCCCCTCCTCTGCAAGCGTTCTCCGATTTTTTTTTTGATCTTCAGGTTCTCCTGCGTGATCTCCGCGATCACGTCCTTGAGCCTTGAGATCTCGCCGTCCTTCTCCGCCCTGATGCGATCCTCGTCGGCCTTCCTGTCCCTGCTCTCGAATATGCCAGGGGCACTCTTCATGAACTGATCCTTCCAGTAGTAGAATCTCGCAGTGCCGATGTTGTATTTCCTGCACAGATCAGCCACCGATATGGTTCCGATCATGCCTTCCAGGACGATCTTCAGCTTTTCTTCAGCTTTATATACCGTTTTCTCGGACATTTATACGGTCAGGAACATAAATTCTCACTTTTAATCTTGCGACTTGACTGAATAGTAAGATCTCCCCCAGCCGGTCAGCCTTTCCGAGCTGCTTCCTGTCAGTCATGGAAGCAGCCGGGAGGGAAATATGGATAAGGAAAAGAAGCGTAACAAAAGAATGAACAGTCCTGTTGTTGGAATAGATATTGGAGAGGAGAAGAGCTTTGCCACGTATCTTGCGCCTGACGGAGATGTCAGAGACAGCTTTGATTTTCCCATGGACATGAAGGGGTATGCTGACTTTGCATTCAGGATACCCCCGGACACGAGGATAGTGTTTGAGGCATCGGGATCGGCATATTCTTTCAGCAGGACAATGAAGGATCTCGGTTACTGTGACCTCACCGTGGCACACCCGAAAGAGATCGCCTGGATCACCAAATCGAAGAGGAAGAATGACGAGGTAGACAGCCTTAAACTTGCGAGGCTCCATCTCGTAAACATGATCCCTGAATCACACCTTCTCGATGAGGACGACAGGATCTTTCGGGATCTCCTGATACAGAGGGTGGAGCTGTCACAGTCCGTCGCATCCACGAAGAACGGCATCATCGGCTACCTGAAGCGCGAAGGTCTTTACGGCGGTCTACCCGAGTCATCCGAGAGTTTCTCGGAAAAGAGGAGGGGGGCCATGAAGAAGATAAGGTTCGGGAACCAGAAGGATCTGGTCCTCAAGACACTGATGGATCGCCTTGACTTCCAGGAGAGACAGATCATTCCCCTTGAGACTGAGATAAAGAGGATGGCAAGGGAGAGCGGGGATGTTCGCCTGTTAATGAGTATTCCCGGGATCGACTATTATCTCGCCTCCCTGCTGTCATCGTACATCGGCGACATAAGGAGATTCGATAATCCTGACAAGCTTGCAGCATACTTCGGCGTTATACCTGCCACACGGGATTCATCATCCATCAAGAGGCGAGGCCACATGTCAAAGGAGAGCCCGTCGACAGCGAGATGGGCTCTCTCCGTGGCGGTGGATACAGTATCGCTGAGGAACAAACCCATAAAGGAATACTATCAGTCCGTGAAGAACCGCAAGGGATCCGGTAAGTTTGCCCATGTTTCCACCATGAGAAAGCTGGTCAGGATGATCTACACAATGCTCTCCGAAAGAAAGGAGTGGAAATATGCCAATCCCGCAGTGACGGAGAACAAGCTATCAAGACTGGATGAGGAATGAACACTCCGGACATACGGGTCACTGGGGTCTGCTGCATGGCTTCTGTGGACATGAGTCATGAACTCTACAATTTGAGTGCCATTACCTGTCTCCGCTGTATTGTCAGTTTACACCTTCGAGTGTTTATGCGTGTTTGCGGAAAGGCAGGGAAGGCAGATTCCATCCCGGTCCAAAGGAGAACGTTCATAAGAGAGGTTGAATTGGATATGTGAAAACGGAAAGGCTGATCTGAGATTTTACGTGCGTGTTTCAGTGGCAATTTTTTCAGATGTCTTTTGATCTGCATGAGAAATTAGGTTATCATTTTGATAGCCCAATTCTTTTTCGTCCCCATCCCTTGTTTCTTTGGGTTTCTTGTCTTTCCAATTCCCCTTTCTCCCTCCTGGATTGGGGACATAATCTTTTCCCGGTGTTTTCTTTTCGATGAAATCTCTGCAACAGTACCCTGATGGAGTTCGGGAAGTTGTATATCGGAACTTGAAACTCATCATTGAAGTCTGCGGAGAGTTTTACCGACTTTAGAAAGTTTTCCAATTTCGATAATTCTCTAATTGCGTCAGATATTGTTTGCTGAGGCAGACTATTCAGAGCCTCACCGATCTCCCCTAGTGAAGCAGTCCAGCCAAGGGAACTTGATCCAGAACCATACGTGATAACTATAAACCTGAACCCTTCTGGGGTACTTAACCAAACCGTACTTCTTCCGCTTGTTGCAGCCCCCCATATCAAGAATCAGTGAGATACCCAATACCCCAGAACAAAAAACCAAGAATCCAGCACGCGGTTTCTACGTACTATCCGTGCGCGTATAATATATCTTGAGTACTGCGATTCAAGCGCCCACTCTATGTTTTATAACAAACTCTTTTAAGGCATGAAACCCGTCTTTAGAAGTATGACCTCTTTCACTTCTCAATATTATATGCCAAGGTCGTAAGAAGCGTCTGGAAGAAGTTTAATGCACAAGTAAGCCGTAAGTCCTCGAATAGGGAACAGTTAATGACCAAATACAAATGCGAAAAATGTGGCACTACGCTCTTGCTTGGTAAAGGGAAGTTAAACGTTGGCTGGTGCCCTAGTTGCGAGGGAGTTGAGGTTGAAAATGTGGTCGTCTCCAAAAACCATCTCGTATCCGAATTCAAGGACATTTCATCTAGAATATTGCACGTTATGAAACAATACGAGAAGGAAAGTCTTTTGATATCTGCGTACATAACGCGAGAGAGCGAGCTTCATTCAGAAGTTCCCGACCTCCCTTATTTCATAGGGATTTCTGAACTGATAAACCTAGTAATGTCCTTTGACCAATTGGGAAATAAACAAGCTGTTTGGAATGAAGACGGAGTTCAAGAACTCTATCACTTAGCAGAAAGGGCGAATATGGACAAGAAAATCATCTCACTTCTGCAAAATGACTGGATTCGGTTTATTAGGATAAGAAAGAGCGAATTGAGAACTTACTGCTATGACTTGGAAAACTCATTGAAGGCTGATGAAAAGAATTTCGAAGAGCTAGACGGGGATGACTGGGTAACGGAATTGAAGTTTACTTATCAGTGGAAAGAAGTCCTTGAGAACCTTAGCGCTAACGGTATCATAGCTAAGAATGAAGCACATTTTGGTGTTTTCAGTTCTGCCAAGGTGCCCTTGCTTGACGAGTTCTGGGATTCAATTAGGACAAAGATATCGCTGGAACAGAGTACGGGCAATAGAGAACTGTTGGAGTTTCCAGACCTGAAGGACTCAGTGGACACTCTGCGAGCCTTCGAAAGAATGACAATAGAATTTCCATTCTATTATTCCGCAGAAAAGAACGTGATGGGCAGAGTTACTTCCTTTGAACTCAAACCGATCCTTTTGATACAATTCTATAACTTCTTCCTAAAAGAAGGGTTCGATTTAAACGCGATTGATCACATCCTGAGTTACCTAGCATCAAACAGAAAGAAGGGCTTCCCACTTCTCCTGTCGACATCTAAAGGGTTATTTATTGGACCACAGACCTTAGTTCTGGTTTCAAGACTTCTCAAGGCGAAGTATTTTAGGGAATACCTGGACAGGGTTCGCGATGTGGGAAGGGAATTTGAGGATCAAGTTGTCAAAGAGCTCGAGAAATATCAATTTCTAGTCTATCAACCAAACGACAAGAACAAGAAAATGGTTAATGTACTTGATGACACACAAAAACCAACTTTGGAGATAGACATAATAGCATACAAGAATGATGAGATATACCTTATAGAATGCAAACATTTGGTATTTACCACAGAGTTCATTGTGCGCAACAGAAATAAACATTTAGGGAGCATCTTGTCGCAGGAACCGGAAAAAATGAAGAGACGTGCATCTTTTCTTTCTGAAAACCTTGAAAGATTTGGTTTTAATCGAAATAAGGCATACGACCTAAAGCTAGTTTATGTGACATTTAACGTTGAACCAATAAAGGAGTTTCAAGGGATACGAATAATCCCACTTCGAGACCTAAGAGAATTAGATGCCTCACAGAAAAAGCCTATGGTTAGATTCTTCACGATTTCGGAACTTCTGGCTAATCTTCCTTTCCATCAGTATGCAATGAGCAAAGCAATCCTTGAAACAAATGAGAATGCTTGTATGATTTGCGGTGACGAGCCTACCAGACAGCTACTAATGAATGGGTACCCAATTCAAGTTTGCGAAGATTGCATAGAAATCCAAGAGGCAAGATTCGGTTCATCCACAGAAGAAGTTTTGTAACGCTATATCTCTATAACGCAAGAGTCCAAGACTTAACTCTAAAGTCTGGTTGAACGCGATTTCAAACCGAAACGTTAGTCACACGTAATTGTTGACTTATAGGAGAACTCTCACTTCAGGCACTGACCGTACGAAGTTCAGATGCACACATTCTTCGGACTCGCAGAGATCGCACCATAATCTCGCTCTCCCCGGGAACCCTTTCAAATCGGGTCAGGTTTTTCGGAATTCTCTATTTTCTAACAAAATCGGAAATAGATTTGATGAGAATATGCTCTTAATGGCATGGTTCCTATTAGAAAATGAGTTCTACTCAAAAAGCGGAGCAAGAAAACCTTAGATCTTCCTCTCCTAGAATAACCCAAGTTTCAAATCCAATGAAGCAAATCCTTCCGTTTCCCATTCTTCATCATACCCTATAAAAATAATCTTAGGCGGTAGCCCCTTTTCGGCGCCAAATTTAAAAAGATCCAACATTTGTTCTTCTAATCCCTCCTCTACTGTCTTCAAGTAGAATCTTATTAAATCGTACTCATCATAGAGGATGAGTATTCCCAACGATATCACTTTGTCACGCCATTCTAAGTACCTAGCCAAATTCCGGAATGGAATACGATAGAGTAGATATTTGAAGTCAAAATAATTCATTACAATTGGGGATGGGAGCTCTTTTAGTGCTCTATAAGTATCGCCACTCCGTCCTTGTAAAACAAATATACCCGGCAGATAAGAATCTATTATTATAAACACGGACTTTACAGATTTCGCATTAGGATGGAACTCCAATGATTCCTTTGCTTGCTGGGCCGCTCTTAGAACACTCTTGTTGTAAAACTCTGCGAAAGTTCGATCGTCTTTCTTTGCATTTTTTTGAATCAGTTGATTGCTTTTGCACTGGGCTAATATGCAAAAATCTTCCTCCAAAGTCACTTCGATATCAGTATCTCCTACTTGACCAGGATACTTTTTATTTGGGTTGATAGTTGCGAATGGGTAAGCTTGTCTAAATGAATTTGCTATCATTTCTTCAAATTGCTTTCCTATACTCTCAAGATAGCGACCTTTTTCTATTTGTGTAACACTATTCAACAAACCGATATGTACTGCAGTAAGCAGAGTGTTAGCCAAGTGCGTCGGGTCAAGCAAAACTGCTGTATCAATTTCCTTTTTCAAGAATGCCCATCTTCTAAAAGCGTATTCTTTAGTTGAGAACGCCGCCTGACTACTGCTGAGAAATCTGAATACGCTTTTAGTTTCTGGCCTTAGAAACGAATATTCATTCTCTAAATCAAACGAGTTTGATCTTTTCCATTGAATATAAAAGTCATATGGAGGTATCTCCCACTCTTGTTTATAGTGATCTGGAGATCCTCGCCTCATTTTGAATATAGGCAACTCAATCTCGTTATAATCTAAGAAATCAGCTTGCATTAGAATTTCAATATATCTGATAGTTCTCAACAAGTCTCTGGTTCGAAAACCAAGTTTTTCGAAAAGTAACTGATCAATTGGCTGAAATTTATCCAAAATATATTCCATTAATCTTGCTTCAGAATCAGGATTGATAATGCTTTCACTCGCAATCCTGCTAATAGTGAGTTCTTCCACATCGTCCCCTTCTTGATCGGAAAATATGTGCGAGGAAAGTTTCTCAGATCTATATTTGTTGTATTCATCACTAAAAGTGTTAATTAAATTCAGAGCATCCTCTAACGTAGGGGTCATCTCCCCACTCAGTGGGCACAAATCTGCAAGTTCGGAAAGAAGCAAATGATAAAGGGGTCTCTGTGCACCATAGCCGTTCCAATGGTATATGCATCCAATCATCAAACTTAGATCTTCGAACGAATATTGTTTCGCTTTGTTAAGGGCGAACTGAATTGGATTCTGATCCATTATGCTACAACCATTACGGAATTGAAGGCATAAATAACATTATCTGGTTCTAATTGGTCTGTCTGTCCGCTTCCATATCTTTCCCGTGCTCTTAAATTTCGAGGCATGTTTGGACTGTAAATGGCAAGTGAATTCTGTCCAATTATGGCAAACGAAAAGTATCCAGTTTCGGCAATCGAAAAATAGCCAGTCTAGCTTGCGGAGCAAGGGTGCAGCGGATTGCTTGAACAGGAGGGATGGTACGTGATCAGGGAGATGAAGGATCGGGGATTGTCGATCAGCGAGATCTCGAGAAGACTGGGGATAAGCAGGACCACGGTGAGAAGATATCTCAAGTCCGGTATGGTGCCACAGTATCACAGGGGTCCTGCAGGATCAAGCATTGAGCCATTTCTCCCCCTGATGAGGGAAATGATAGATCAGCACAATCTTTCCGCTGTGAGGATCCACGAGGAATTGAGGAAGAAAGGCTTCCGGGGATCATATTCCCTTGTGAAGATGCACAGCAGGCCCATGAGAAATGACAGGAAGATCATTGCAGTCGACAGATACGAGACAGACCCGGGAAAACAGTCGGAGGTGGATTTCGGTGAATTTGGCTATATCGCAGAGGATGGAAAACGCAGGAGGCTGTATACGTTCTCCATGATCCTGGGATATTCAAGGATGAGGTATGCCGAGTTTACTACAGACGTCAGCACTCGCAACGTGATCCGCCTGCACCTGAACGCGTTCCGTTTCTTCCGGGGATACACAGATACGATCCTCTACGACAACATGAAGCAGGTCGTTCTCGAGCGCAAGATCAAGGCCTCCGAATCAAGGTTCAACGGCGAGTTCATGAGTTTCGCCGAGTACTATGGCATCGTTGTGAGGTTGTGCCATCCCTATCGCGCCCAGACAAAGGGAAAGATCGAAAACACGATCAAATACCTCAGATACAATTTCTGGGCAGGCAGGACGTTTGAATCCCTCCAGGATATGAATGCCCAGTGCCATGAATGGCTGCAGAAGGTCAACTCCCAGGTGCATGGAACCACTCATGGCCTGAACAGCGACGGGAATTACCTATTACACCTGTGATCCCTGTTTTTTCTCGTCAAACAGCCATTCATAGCCTATTTTCTTCAACGTTTCTCCCGTCTCCCTTCTCACGTTGAGATACCATGTCCTGTGCTCTTTCCGCAGTGTGATCTCCAACCTCTCCACCCTCGACAGTGAGTCGAGGAGCTTCTCCATCTCCTCCCATGATTCCCTATCGCCGGATTCCCTCAGCATGAACACAAGGGCTGCAATCAGCCTGTATGCTGTCACCATGACGAATACGTATGCCCTCACGCGTCTCTCCAGCCTGTGCCTTACAGGAACGATCTCCTCCTGCGTCTTCATGGTGCGGAAGACCTTCTCCGCGAAATCCTTCTCAAGATACTGGTTGACTATCTCCCTGGCGCTCATGGACGGATCGGTGCACAGTATGGCAGACTTCCCGTCCAGCCTCGCAGATGCCAGGATTGCGTGTGAGTGGTATCGCCACTGAATCCTCCTGCCGCCATTCCTGCTTATCCTGATCTCCATGTACGGTTTCCATTCCCCTTCTATCTTCGAGATCTCGGCACGTATCCTGGGCTCGTCCCAGTCCGTGCATCTCCCCGACAGGTCATCGAGTTCTTTGCCGATCCTTGCAAGTTCCGAGTTGCGATCCTCCCTCTCGTTCAGCGCCTTGAGGGGGCTGAGGTACACCGTCATGTTCCTGGTCTTTCCGTATGCGTTCCCATGGACAAGATCGGCGTAGACGTTGGCTATCCTTGTCCTCCTGGCCAGGTTCTGCGGAACCTCGCTGATCTCCGTCTTGGACAGGATGGTGCGGACCTGCTTCACGCTCTTCGGAATGCCTGATATCAGGAACCATCCCGCCAGATCAACGGCGGTCACGTTCCCTGCAGACATGTTGTAGCGATCCCATATGATGGTTCCCGGAGTACCGTCCCGGGCGGGAAGCGCAGCCAGGAGATTCCTCACCGTTGTCACACCGGATCGCAATCCCTCAAACACTACATGGTATTCAGGCTGGTAGTCCTCCTTTGATACCATGAGTGCTATGTTCACCTGCCGTCTATTGAGATGGCCGGGATTATAGCCGAATTCTGCCAGGGGACATGAGGTTCCGAAGAAGAGTACGATGGTGAGGTCATAGGCAACATGGTCCGTTCGGTTGAGGGGATGCTTCTCCCTCCATCTGAGGAATATCTCCCTATCTATATCCCTGCTGAGATCCTTGAGTTCCTGCGTGGTGCGGAATATATATGCGGCTATGTGGTATATAGCTATATGTACACTAGGCGCGTTCAGAAGACTGGGGGCTCCACCTATATTGTTTCACTTCCATCAGCCTGGGCAGGGAAGAACGGCATTGATCGTGGCAGTGAGGTTTCCATCAAGGAAGACGAAGATCGGCTGATACTCTCTCTCGGAAAGAAAAAGAAGGAAATAGTGAAGAAAGTGCTCATTTCGGGCAGCGTTGACAGCGAGATGTTTCTCAGAGGATTAATTTCCATTTACATCTCGCAGTTCGATACTCTGGTGATAGAGAGCAGCAGGTATCTTACAAACGAGCTGAGGGAACAGGCAAAGAAATTTGCCAGGCTTGTGATGGGAGTGGAAACATTTGAGGAGTCCTCTAACCGCATTATTCTTCAGAACGTCCTTGACTCTGAGTCGTTTCCCGTCGATAAGGCGATACGAAGGATGTCCACTAACGTGGAGCTTATGCTGGAAGACACTGTAAAGGGGATTGAATCCTCCGACCTCGATCTGCTTGAAAGCGTTATAGCGAGAGACGACGAAGTGGACAGGTACCATCTGTACATTTTCCGCGAGACAAACAGGAAAGGAAGCGCTCAAGGACCGATTCTTCTGTTTATTCTATCCAGGATACTTGAGAGAGTTGCAGATCACGCTGTTAATGCGGCTAAGACCTGGAAAGACAGGGGAGCCGGGGTAGATCCCACGGAACTGATAAAATTCTTCAACGATGCCAGGAAAATATTCGCAGATGCAGTCAAGGTTCTACATGCGCCGCAATTCGGTGAAATAAACGAGATCATAAGCAGAAAATCTGCGATCATAGACGAAAAAAGCAGACTGATAACCGAAGCAAAGAGGGGTGAACTGGTTGCGGTCACCTCTGTGGTCGAAGACATTTCCAGGATCTCACTCTACTCCACTGACATAGCGGAACTCGCAATGGACAGAGTTGCGTTCGCAAACTCGGAAATTTCAATAAGTTGAGATATCGAACGGTGTGACCTCAATCTTTTCCAGGCTGCCGGAAAGGGTGGCTGCCGGCATCACGGTGTCATGGCCAAAAACACACACCATATTTTCCCTGATTGCCCTCATTATCAGCTTCTTCTTCCATTTCAGGGTGTCAAGCGGAAACGTATCTATGCCGGTTATCCGGGAAGGCTTGACATTGAAATGAGTTGGCGCAATGTCGCCGAAATACAGGAATTTGCGATTCCCAGATTCCAGGATGACAGACTGGTGTCCCGCAGTGTGCCCGCCAGTGTGTATCACGCTCAGTGAAGACGTGATCTTACTATTTCCCCTTACAGTTTTGAGCCTTGCTTTCAGCGGCCTCATTGCTTCATAGCTTACCGACGTGAGTTCATTGTGTGTGGAAAGCTCCTTCTTCTCGATTTCCTGAGCAATAAGAACGACGTCTTTCTTTCTGGATGCTATGTCCAGCGAATTCCCGGCGTGATCAAAATGCAGGTGCGTGTGGACCACGACGTCAGGCAAATTTTCACTTTCGCGCATCAGGACGTTGGCAAGATCCTTCCTGGGATTGACCTGGAAGAGTCCGGCAAACCTCTCGTCATGATGCGATCCAATACCCGAGTCAATCAGTATCTTCTTCCCGCCAGCGGTTGCAAGCAGAAGGTTCGTATCCATCTGGATCCTGTACTGATCGTTAGTCTGGACGAACCTCGACCACACAATCCGGGGAGTGGTCCCAAAAGCGGCACCGGGGTCAAGGGAAAAGGTTCCTCCTTTGACAATGGAAACCTCGTCTGCCATATTTCAGTTCTCCACCTTTCCGTATCCCATCATAGCTGAAATCTTCCTGATCGCTTCCACGGCGGACTGGTCTTCCAGACCAGAAGTGTCGCCAAGCGCTTCACCGATGAACGCGTTCCGGACAACCCTCCTCATTATCTTCCCGTTCTTGGTCTTTGGGATTGAATCTAGCCTGACCACGTATCCAGGAGTAAACGATTTGCCCATTGAGGATTCCACCTTCTTCTTTACTTCCTGGTGAAGATCCTTGTTGCCTATGGAAACATAGAAAACCCCAAGGGTTTCACCTTTGACCTCGTCGGGAATGCCCACAACGGCCGACTCCACGACCCCAGCGACTCCAGAGACCAGGTCTTCGACTTCATTGGGGCCTACCCTTTTTCCTGCAACCTTGATAACATCATCTGCTCGGCCGTAAAGGAAGAAGTAGCCTTCCCTATCCATGGAGGCCCAGTCTCCGTGGTACCACACTCCATCAAACCTCTTCCAGTAGGTGTCCACGTACTTTTCCGGTTGTTTCCAGAGCCCCCTGGTCATAGAGGGGGACGCCTCCTTGGCGACAAGATATCCAATCTTATCGAATACCTCATTTCCGTTCTCGTCGTAAACAGATACGCCCATTCCAAGCCCCCTGTACAGGCAACGCGGCGTCTGAGCTATGGCGGGAGTCGAAGCAAGAAAACAACCTATTATGTCAGTTCCCCCGGAAATATTCGAAATAGGGACCTTTGAAGATCCGAGTTTCTCGAATAACCATAACCAGGATTCAGTGTCCCAGGGTTCGCCGGTAGATCCGAATACCCTGACTCCCTTGAGAGGCATCGCCCTGTCCTTTGATCTGAGCGACCTTACAAGGGTCGGAGACAGTCCCAGCAGGGTCACGCCGTTTTTTTCAACGACATCCCAGAGCCTTTCAGCCGTGGGAAAGTCCAGGGCGCCGTCATACAGGAAAATGGTACCGCCGATCACGTTTGCCCCGATCATGGACCACGGCCCCATCATCCACCCTGGATCGGAAATCCACATCAGGATGTCTGTATTATTCATGTCCATGTAGTACTTTACCTCCTTGACTATGCTGACAAGCGCTCCGCCGTGCACGTGGACTGTGCCCTTGGGCTTGCCTGTTGTCCCGGACGTATAGAGCATTATTGCCGGGTCCTCGGAGGAGGTTGTTTGCACCGCAACAGGATCACTGCGTTCAATTAGTGACTGGAAATCCACAAGGCCATCGATTTCTGTTTCCAGTCCGTAGACTATCTTCACTGCATTTATTTCCCTTAACACAGATAACATATCTACGGTCTTCCCGCGTCTTGAATAGTTCTTGTACGCGAGGATATGCCTGATTCCTGCATCGTTCACCCTTGCCTGGACGGCTTCGCTTCCATATCCGGAGAAAATCGGGACTGCAACTGCGCCAATTCTCAGGATCGCATAAAGGGAGATCACCGCTTCCGGGGAAGAGGGCATGAAGATGCCGACTCTGTCTCCTCTCTTTACCCCCAAACTCGCCATCCCCCCTGCGAGCTTTGCGGTTAATGTCTCAAGCCCTTCATACGATATTTCACCGGTTTCTCCTGACTCCCTCTCATACTTTATTGCGGGAATCAACGAAGACGTATGTTTTGAAACTGCATTGTGAACCACATTAACCTTTCCGCCCGCGAACCACTTGGTCCACGGCTTCCCCGACGAATTGTCCAGCACGGAAGTATAGCCATCGTCAAACTCTATTCCGCAATCCTTGACAACCCCTTCCCAGAATTCAACCGGATTCCTGTCCGCGAAATCATAGAAGCTTTTCAGGTCATCGAAACCCATTTTCCTTGCAAATTTCATCAGGTTTGTGGCTTCTATTTGTGCACGGGAAGGAAGAAAGACACTTTCTCTTTCCATCAACCTTATGATTTAAACGCTCCTAAATAATTTCCGTAACGCGATACGCGATCGAGACACAATCCTCCTCTAAATGGTTGTTGAAATCTCAGGATAGGGCTCCCAGGGGTCACGAGCATGGATTTGTTTATTGGGTCCGGTGGGAAGCAATTCACAAGTTGTTCGACCTCCGGTTCCGCAGGAAGGTGGAAAACTGTGTGGGGAAGGACTTCAGGAAACCTGTACCTCTTTCTGTTTCCAAATTTGCCGGGTTTTTGTGATCCTAAATGCAATGCCGACACCCATTTATGGCAGAAGAACGTTAATATACGTCCGAATGCTCATTCGTATTACCATGAATGGCAATATTAGGAAATACCTCGTTTTGGGTATCGCCATTGTAATGATTGCCTCGTCAATGAGTATTTTGTATGCCGGATTTAATGGCACTCACACGAGCAGTAACAATACGGTGAATCCATATCAGCAGGATTTTGCAAAATCGATGTCCACGGGTGCTCCCGTGCAGATGACCACGGAAAACTTCAGCGGTGTTCAGCAGAAGTTGTCAACTTATTCACCCTCTGCAATGCCGGGGAATGAGAGGATCAGCTTCCTCGTCAATTTCAAGGTTTCAAACCCTCAGGGGCTATCAGCCTACATAAATGAGGAAAACAACGTGTTTTCACCATATTATCACAAGTACCTTACCTCAGCGGACTTTCAGCCAGGTGCTGCATACGGCCCCAGTCAGACTGTTTACACTGATACCGTAACGTACTACCAGGGTCAGGGCTTCACTCTCGAGAAGAAGTATCCTCTGGCAGTAGAGTTCACGGGATATGTTTCACAGGTGAACAGCGCGTTCAGGACGCACATGGTCAGCTTCACGCAGAACGGCGTAACGAAGTACTCAAACTACCAGCCACTTTCCATTCCAACTGTATTATCTGCCAGCGTCTCTTCCATTGATGGGCTCAACAATCTCCTGGCATTCAAGCCGGATTCTATGATTGCTTCACCTGCCCAGTCTGGAACTGCTTATGCCCCAGGCATAACAAGCAGTGCCTTGACCAACTACCTCAATCAGTCTGATGTCATCAACTACAACAGGCATGCCTTTGCGTGGGGAAACGTTCCCGGATTCGGATACTCACAGTTCCTGTTTCCTACAACCATGCCTGCCCTTTACAATGCAACGGGCCTAGTTAAGCAAGGCTACAACGGAAAGGGAATTACCATAGCGGTCGTGATGGAGCAGGGCTATAACCCTTCAGACCTTTCGACCTATGCAACAGAAGCCTTCGGTAATGGTGGACAGATACTTCACAGGATTACCAACTACCCAGTCAATGGTGCGCTGAATGCCAGCAATGCAACTTACTGGAATTGGCAATCCGGCGGAGCTGGTGAATTCACCCTTGACATTGAGTACTCAGCCACCATGGCACCCGGTGCCCATATTGATGCCGTCTATGGTCCTGATCTCACAACAATGTCACTTGACACAGCTTACCAGGCACTTGTGTCGCTGCCCAAGACCCCGAACATAGTCACAAACAGCTGGGGCGGTGACGAGGATCTCTGGTTCAACCTTTATGGATCAAGCTTCCAGAACGCGTATACCATGAACTCTCTGTTCGAAGTGCTCACCTCAATGGGATCAACTGTGCTGTTCTCCAGCGGCGACAGCGCCGGTGTGGGGGCACTCACGAATTTCCTCACCCCTTCTTTCGGTGCAACATCCCCGTACGTGGTGGGCGTTGGTGGAGTGAGAACGGTCGCGGACAGTACCCAGGGCTTAACCCCAACCGGAAATGTGTCTAACTTCACGCTGTCTCCATACAGCAACCAGCCAGCTGGAATAAGTTCACTCTGGTACCCCAATTTTCCGCTGCAGATTGGTAACGCATCCGGAATAGCAACGCAGTCTTACTGGTACACTTCCCAGGGAGGTACGCCATTTGCGGGCGGGCAGGTAGGGCTCAGCTACTGGTTCAACCAGTCAGCGTACCAGCACGGACCGGGCATTCCATTTTCCGGCAGGCAGAATACTGTAGCCGTTTCTGGCGAAGCTGACTTCAACGAAACAGAGTATTTCACAGGGATGTGGGTATTCTTCTGGGGAGGCACAAGTTTCGCCTGCCCGACTGTTGCAGGAGAGATTGCTGATATACTGTCATACACCAATGCCACTATTGGTGTGAACTATTCAGGTAACTTCAACGTTCCGATATACATGCTTGGCAATTTTGCCTACACATTCGGCAACAGTCCGTTCTACAACGTCACAAACGGGTCAAACCCATGGGCTGCCCAGAACCAGGAGTTTGGATGGCCAAACGGTCTCGCATATCCCACGGGCTGGACCAATGAGCACAAGGGATACACCTTCCTTACTGGATGGGGGACCATAAACGCGTACGTGTTTGCGCACGACATGGTCAAATTGAAAGAAGAAAACATATACGCGCTTAAGAACCTGACTTCCGGAAATATGATTAGCGCTGCAGCCGGCACGACCCTCAACAGCGGAATAGACTATACCCTCACGGTAGAGAATGCTACTTCCGGACTTCCTCAAGCAAGCGCCGCCGTTAACTTCACGGTATACGCAAGCAGCGGTTCATTCGTGAAGACCTTTAATCCAACGTCTGATGCAAAGGGCAACGTTACTTTCAATACCACGGGATTTGGGAACGACACTGTGTTGATCACCATTACGCACGGACTTAACGTTGCCTACTGGTACGTGTTTATCAATAACGTTCTAAAAACAGGAACGCTGAAGGTAACAGTTCTTCAGAGCACAGTTATGGGCGGGTTCGCTGCATTCAATAACATGCTCTCACCGGGCTATCCGGGGTTTGCGCCACTGTTCCCGAATACTGCAGAGGTCCAGGTCACCCTTAACGGTGTGCCAGTCTCCGGTGCCTATGTATTGGCTCAACAGGCAAAATACTCCCCAATGTACTCGGCTGTAAACGAAACTTCAACGAGTTTCAGAAGCGTCGGGTTCACCAATGTAACAGGTATAGCATTCGTTGAAACTTGGAACGTAGGGAGCAACTCCACGTACTATGTGAACGCTACATACGAGAACCTTTCTGCATCGTCCACTATGAAAGTGACCCCGCAGTATTCAGTATTGCCGACAAACTCAAACCAGGCCCTGTTTGACGTGTACACCGGGATAATCTCACTTCCTGCGGCTTCACCCGGAACTTCATACACCGTTCAGGAGCAGGTGTTCAACTACAACCAGTCAACGCCGGAGAAGGCAAATGTGTCTGTCGGATTCCTGACTCCGTATCCCACATTTGTGTTGCAGAACATGATACCCGTGACCACGACCAACAAGACTGGAGTGTTCAACCTTACCATCAGTGACGCCTATCTGCCTGGACTCTACTTCCTCAACGTGACTCAGATTGGTGGAACGATTGCATGGTACAACGGATTTGCATTAAACAATCCAAGCAGCTACATTCCTGTACTGATTGGAGGAG
>JAMDBT010000007.1:0-19248 GCA_023487205.1 Thermoplasmatota archaeon | reverse complement strand
GGAGAAGTGGGTGTAAGTTCTATACCTACCAGTCAAACACTGATGGGATCGTTATACGCAGGTCAGAACTGGACCGAGCAAGGGACGGTGTTTACAAACTATCAGGACCCCCTATTTGGCCAAATGTACATCAATGCCTCATCGACCACGGGACCGACATACTGGTTTGATTCCGGTGCGATACAAATGATCGCAGCCGGTACGCCTACCACTGATCCACAGGACCAGATTGCATTCAACATTGCAATCCCCGTGCTATCGATCGGTCTGCACACCTTCAACATGGAGTTCAACGATACGCTCTATGGAATTACCTATACGTATACACAATACTTCTACATAATCAGTAATTCTAACGGTACCGCACCGGTAGTTGGACTGTCCATAGATACAGCCACGTCGCCGCACATAACGGCAAACAGCGTCGCCTATTACACGGGAACGGTGAACTTCAACCTGACGAACAGTGAGAATGCATTCACAACATCTACCGTCGAGATTACGAACAACGCGGCGACGGTTGACCTGTACTTCAACGTGAATACGTCAACCTTCTCCTACAACTTCAATTCTCTTGCCCCGGGCAAGTATACAGTCACTTACACCACGACCAATCCTAACGGAGAATCCACTTCATATTCGATCGCATTGAACACACAGTCCACGTACAGCGTGAAATTCACTGAAGCGGGTCTTTCTTCCGGTACCGCCTGGAGCGTAACTTTCAACGGAAAACAATACAACTCAACAAGCTCGACCATAACCGTGTCTGGATTGCTTCCAGGAAGTTACAGCTACACAGTGTCAAACGTCTCCGGCTACAATACGCCCGGATCCGGTACCATTAGCGTCAGCGGGAACAGTGCGGTGAATGTTGCGTACTCCAGCACGAGCAGCTCAACTACAATTACAACCACGGTGATAATCTACATCGTTGTTGGAGTAGTTGGAGGGCTTGCAGCGGGTATTGCACTCGGCTTTGTGTTTGGCGGGAGAAAGGGCAGGGCTCCATAAGCCCTGACCCACTTTAATTTTTTTTAAACTCTTTATATAAATTTTACATACTCTTTTTGTTGAACGGTTCTCAATACGAAAGGGAGCTTGCAAATATACTGTCCGCAGACATCCGCATTTTCGGTAGATACGCTAAGAGATCTTCATTGAGTGAAAGTGATGCAGCCTCCATAGTGGAAAAGCCGTTTTTCACTGTCAGGGCCGCAGGATCACTTGGAGCTGATCTCATCGCACTTAGGGAAAACTTAACACTCATCATTGAGGTGAAGTCCTCCTCCCGCGACTCGCTGGTGTTTTCCGAGAGTTCCGGGATGAGGCAGGAACAGGCAGAAAGGCTCCTGAAAATGAGCGAACGGGCAGGGCTGTTTGTGACCTATGCGTACAGAATCAAGAACACCAAAGGGGACCCATGGATGCTCTTCAAAATCGGGAAGGAACCGTCCGGATCAATGAGATACATATACAGGCTACTGCCCTCTCCGGCGGTTACAAACAGCGGAAACTATAAATTAACCTGGAAAGAAGGTTTCCCGCTCTCCAGGTTTCTCGGATATGTAAATCAGGAATAGGTTTCAGAGGCTTGCCTTTATGCCTCTTTCCAGAGCTTCTATACCCATGTCTATCTGATCGCTCTTGACATTGAGGGGAGGTATGATCCTGATGGCGCTTTGTCCCGTGGAGAGGAGCAGAAGCCCATTCTGGAAACTCTTGTACTCGACGCTGTCCCGCAGTTTGGTTGCTGGCTCCCGTGTCCCGCGATCCTTGACGAAATCTATTGCCTGCATCAGGCCAAGTCCCCTCACATCGCCTATGGAATCATACTTGTCCATCAGTTCTTTAAGCCTGGTTTCCAGATACTTTCCCTGTTTGGCGGAATTCTCGACGGCCTTTTCCTCTCTCATCGCCTTGATAGTGGCTGAGCAAGCCACGGACGCCAGTACGTTCCCGCCGTAAGTGTTGGAATGGAGCCCAGACTCCGGGAAATCCAGAGTATCCTTTGCCACGATTGCTCCCATGGGGATTCCGGAGGCTATGGCCTTTGCCAGAGAAATCACGTCAGGTTCAACTCCAAAGTGCTCAGAGGCGAAGAATTTGCCAGTTCTTCCAAATCCGGTCTGGACCTCGTCCATGAGCAGGAGTTGACCATGGCTGTTAATGATCTTCCTCAATTCAATGAAGAAGTTCTTTGGAGGAACTACATAGCCGCCCTCGCCCTGCACAGGCTCGACCAGGAATGCCCCCACGTTCTCGGGTGGAACATAAGTGCCGAACGTCCACTTCTCGATGTAATCGATTACTCTGTTCACGAGCTCGTCTGGGTGTTCATATCCGTCAATGCCGAAAGGGTTCCTGAATGGGTTGGGATAAGGAACGTGCACTACTCCCGGCATGCCCGGGAAGTATCCCTTGTGATGAACCGGCCGAGAGGCAGTGAAGGAGAGAGACCCCTGGCTCCGACCATGGAATCCTCCGATGAATCCAACGAACTGCTGTCTTCCGGTGTGAGACTTGGCGACCTTTATGGCAGCCTCGTTGCTCTCTGTCCCGCTATTGGTGAAAAAGACCTTCTTCCCGAAACTGCCCGGGGTTATTTCGGTGAGCATTCTGGCCGCGGTTACCTGTTCCTCGTAATAGTAGTCTGTTCCCGCAAAATGCCAGAGCCTGTTCAACTGCTTCTGTACCGCTTCAGTCACCGCAGGATGTACGTGTCCCAGGTTGAGCACACTGATTCCTGAGGCAAAATCCAGATAGGTATTGCCGTCAACGTCTTCGACAAAGCAACCCTTCGCTCTCGATCCCACAACGGGAAGGGACTTGGTGCTCTTCATCAGGTACTTTTCGTCCGCTTCGATAATCTTCTTCGCTTTCGGGCCAGGCGGTGTCACTTTAATGTCGATCTCATTCTTCACAGCCTCTGGTCTTCTGGTTGAAATTGAAGTTTCCATTCAAAATTATTGTTCGTGTAAATAAATAGCTATGACTCTAAAAGCATCCATGGTGGTGCGAAAATCGTACTACTGTATTTGAAACGCATCGGTAACGGAACTTTTTTCAGCGAACTGCCTGTAGGTTCCGTATATGGCTACGGACTCGCCGGCAAAAAGACCCGTGGAAAAGACAAGGAGGGATATCACCATGTATTGTACCGTGAAATCTGTAGGGTACAACAGATCGAGCACCAACCTGGAAAGGAATGAGATGAGCCAGATAGCAAGGATAACCACAGACCTCCTGAAATAAATCTGGTCGTCACGCTTGAACACTTCGCCTGACTTCCCGAAGAATAAGCCGCCGACAATCCCGGCAACGGCCGCAGCCGTCATGGTGATCAATTGAATCAGGCTGGGGGGAGCGAGGAATATAACGTCTGAACTGAAGAATAAAAGGATTAAGGCATAGATTACTGGAACTCTTATCAACCTGGAGGTGTTGTATTTGTACCCGCGAAGGTAGCTTCTTACCCTCCTGATCACCATCAGCGTTACGAATATCCCAAGAACGAGGTAGTATTCTAAAATTCCAGCTGGAACGCCAGTCGATGCCAACCCACCTTCAGGAAATCATCATATTTGAAATTATCAAACCCGGGTCATCAATTACGTTATTATTTCGCGTTGCCATGTGGCTCGAAAGTGCCAGACGAAGATCAAGTGGAAAGATATCCCAATAACAAATGGTTTGTCGGCTATTTCTTTTCAAACCTTGCCGGCGGGCTCACAAATCCACTCATGACCCTCTTTGTGGTTATCTATCTCGGACTGGGCGTTTTCTATGTGGGTATTGCCAGTGCGCTCGCTTCTGCCGCAGCAGTGCCTGCCCTGATATTCTGGGGGAATCTTTCCGACAGGATCAGGAAACGGAAGCCATTCATCCTCATCGGTTTCTATGGAGCCTTTGCGTCACTCCTGCTCATACTGCTTGTCCACAACATATGGGCGTACCTCGCAGTGATGATGATTTTCCAGATTGTGGTTATGGCGAGCGTACCAGTTTCCACGCTGATCATAGTTGAGAATTCCACCGAGAAAGCCTGGCCCGGGGCTATTTCCAAGTTCAACGGCATCTCCGCTCTGGGTACCATTGCCGGATTAATAGCCGGATCGGCGATGATTCTCCTGATCATCGGCGAAATACCGTCCAATCTTCCCATGTTCTACGTTCTTGCAGGCGCGGTGTATGCTATTGCATCGCTGTCCGTTTCACTTACGGTTCCGGAACCCAGATCGAACATTCCAAGGAGGAAACTCTGGAAGATCAATTCAATCAGAGTATTCGAGAAGGTGCGCTATTTTCCGAACGCCGTTATACACGTTATTTCAAAGTCAGAGAACGGAGGTAAACCCTTAACTGCAGACCTTAAGCGCTACCTGCTTTCCACCACTTTCCTCATGTTTGGCTTCCAGATATTCTTTGTAGCATTTCCGGTGTTTGTGCTGGAGCGGCTCGGTGCTTCCCAAGCGGACATATTCATTCTCTACCTGGCCAATGCTATCGGATCTGCGGTCGGCTACCGATTCGCAGGCAATCTAAGCAGCCGGTATGGCGACAGGAAAATGACCGCGATTGCACTTGCAATAAGGATAATCCTCTTTCTTGCAATGGGAATAATGGCGTTTACAATCACTTCCTATGTTGATGTATGGATTGCAGTGGTTGTTTACGGCGTTCTTGGAGGTCTATGGTCTTTCATTGGACTGGGGCAGATAACGGGAGTGTCAAGACTGGCCGGTAAGGCACTCAGAGGGAAGGCAATCGGATATTACAACTCCCTAAATGGAGTTGCCCAGATCATCGCTGGCGTCGGCGCGGGCCTGATTGCTTTCTACCTCGGTTACGGTCCCGACTTCATTATTGCGGCAATAATTGTACTCACGGGGAGCGGGCTCGCGCTAAGGCTCACCGCTGGAAAAAGGATAAGTCACGCCATTGCTCCGGCTGCCAACCCTTAGTAATATCCTTTGATCCTGTTCCTGTCTATCGCAATGCCCTTTGGAGCGAAAATAAGGAAATCCTCCTTCATTGCTGCAACGTCGCCGTTGACCTCCTCCCCCAGAGCCATCACTTCCTCAGTGACGCTCTTCAGGTCCTTCGGATTCTTGGAAACGGCGGAACAGTCTATCAGCAATATGTTCCCTCCATAGAACAGGTCAGAAATCCGACGGACATCCTCTTGCTTGTATATCTCAGCTACTTTCAGGGTGGTCTTGATGTCTGGATAGTCGGGCTGCTTCAGATCGTGGAGATCAATGAATTTTCGGTCACTTGTGTTGACGCGTCTTGGCCTGGAAATCCCGCGCTTGAGAATATTAGCCATCAAATGATGTCAGACAAAATTAGGATATAAGGATTTCAATGACAATTCGCGTTGCTGCCTTTGCCTAAGGACACAAGTTCATCCTGCATATGGCAGGATTCCGGATCGCGGGTCACCTTTGGTCACTCGATAGTTGACAATACTTAATAGTTAAGTATCGGATATTAATTACGCACTGTGCCCCAGGAAAGCAATGTTATGCCGTCCCGCAACAATCCCGACGCGGCCGGGGTCAGAGACACGTTTCGATCACTGTTAAGGCAGCTAATACAGAGATGGATGTTTGTCCAAAGGAGAATTGTGCAGGAAGAGGATCTCTCGATTCCGCAATCAATGATGCTCAGGTTCATCAGGAGCAAATCACCTGTTACGCTCACCACACTCGCAGGTTATTCCGGGGCCACCAAATCAGCAATGACCGGGCTCGTTGATACACTGGAAAAGAGAGGATATGTAAGGCGGGAACGCGACAGTGTAGACCGAAGGCGCGTCAACATTGTCCTCACGGAAAAAAGTTCAGATCTGTTCCTCAAACTGGATACCAAAGGTGAGGCCATATTTGAGGAGACAGTGAGGACAATACCGCAGGAAGATCTCCTCAAACTGAATGAAACCTTGACCATACTGGTAAGAAAACTAGGAGAAGATGATATTGAATGAAGTCTATTGTTTGGAAATTTCTGTTTGAAGTACGTGAATGCTCAGTTTGTTCCAGTTCGTTCATTGCGAGGCATGATTATAGATGATATCCGTTGAGGGCATCTCCAAGTCGTATTCGCCAAAACAGCCGCTTGCAGTCGATTCCCTGGACCTGGAAGTTAACGATGGCGAAATTCTGGGTCTGGTTGGACTTAACGGTGCAGGCAAGACTACCACGATCAGGATGATGTCGGGAGTGACCCTTCCCTCATCTGGGAAGATAAACGTCGACGGCTACGATATTGTTCGTGATAAAGTGAAAGCTTCAGGAAAGGTTGGCTGGATCCCGGAATTTCCGAATTTCGAACCCAACGCCAAACCCGTTCCCCTAATGAGTTATTTCGCCGGATTTTACGGTCTGCGAGGAAAAGAAGAGGATTCAGAAATAAGGAAACGGCTGGGAGCGGTTGGGTTGAGCCAGGACCTCAATAAGAAGCTAAGGACATATTCGCAGGGCATGAAGAAAAGGTATTCTATGGCTGAATCACTAATCGGGGACCCGCAGAACGTCATGTTCGACGAGACCCTGAACGGGCTTGATCCCGAGGGCGTCCAGTTTGTCCGAAACATGATCATGGGCCTGAAGAAGGATGGGAAGGCTGTTCTCCTCTCGTCGCATATACTTTCAGAGGTACAGAACATAGCAGATCGTGTTGCGGTTATTCATCACGGGAAACTGATAAAGCTTCTGAAGAAGGATCAGCTAAAGTCACTCGGAGTGAACACGATTCACGTTGGAGTGGATAAAGTCGATGACAAATTTTCCAGTCTCCTGAGCGAATACGGCGGCGTGAGAATGTCCGGCAATACTGCTATTATTTCTCACTTGAAGGTGGCGGATAAGGAGTATTCGGAAATTCCTGAAAAGATCATCAAGTCCGGCTACAAGCTTCGTGAATTCCATTCCACTGGAGAGAGCCTCGAGGACTACTTCTTCTCTCTGATAGGTGAGACACAGTGAAGCCAATATTCTACGAGATACGCAGGACTCTTACCAGCAAATTCGTGATTCTCATGATCATTGCTATCGTAGGCCTCTCATCCCTTCTGGCCTATGATTCTGCGGCAGGTTTCGGTTCTGGTTCCGGGGCAGCCAGCGCTCCTTCCGTGATGGGGGGATACTATATCTCCGACGGGAACCTGAGCATCGTGACCTACGCGTATAACGAACACGGAGATCCGTACAGTGGTCTCGGCATCAACATGACCTACATGAATGACCAGGAATCCCTATCCTCCAGCAGTCAGGGTTTTGCCAACTTCACGTTTCCATACAATGTTAACTTTACCACTGCATCCTTCAGTTACAGCTACAGCATTTACGGGCTCAGGGAACATTCTTCGCCGGGAGAAATCGGCATAAGTCCCATTCAGAGCTATTCGGGATACGTCATCGGGTCTTATCCGGCATACAGGATGATCACATCTCCCAGTAATTCCAGCAATTTGGGTTTCCTGGTCATGTACGTGGGCAACAACGGCAGCACGGCTCCTCAGACCAGCATTTATCTGGCTCCCAACCCAAATGCAACCTCATTCATGACGAACAGTCAGGTTTTCCAGAACAGGACGGTCAGTTACGATAACATTTCAGGATTCACCGTGAAATCATTCATTCCTTCACTTTCCGTTTCCCAGTACAATGAGTCATTCTCTCTTGCGTTGCAGTTGAATGGAAAATATCTCCAGCTTTCCAAGGCTGGATCTCTTTCCCTTGGCAGGCTTTCGCTGTACACACCAATGACGCAAGACACTTTGCAGGGCCTGCTTCTTGGAGGAATCGGATCAATACTGGGGCTGCTGATTCCCATACTTGGTGTATTCGCAGGATACCTTACTTATGGAAAGGATAAGACCACCGGAGTGCTGGAATCAGTACTGAAACGCCCGGTCACCAGGGGCGGGCTAATTACTTCAAGATACTTGGCAAACTCAGTCTCGATAATAGGATCAATCGTGCTTTCCATGGTTATAGGGGAACTGATTATCAACCACTATTTCCACATGTACCCGACGGCGTATTTCACGCTTTTTTACATATGGACGTACGTGGTTGAGGGACTTTCATTCTTGGGACTTGTATATATGTTCTCGCGGCTTGTGAAATCCCAAGGTGCTCTTCTTGGAATAACCATTACACTGTTCATTGTGATGGGGCTTTTCTGGAGCGTAATCTCGGCAGTGACCCAGCTTGCTCTTGGGATTGGAGCTTCCAGTCCGTCATATCTGCCTTTGACTATAGCCTTCGACTTCGCTAGCCCCTCAGGGTATAGCACCCTGGTTTCGTTCTACTTCACTAACAAGATCGGCACGCTCACCTCCATTTCGGCCAATCCGGCCGCGTATGGGGTGGGGGAGTTCGCTCTCGTGCTTACAGGAATCCTGTGGATGGCAGTTCCATTCGCGGTCGCGTTCTATCTGGCAAGGAGAACTGACTAGGGGCCGGTCGCAGAAGAGCATCTCACCGCGGTACAGCGGTTCAATAATCTTCATGCGTCAGGAAAATTTTGCCTGGCGCACGATTTCCATTTTCTTTCGGCGATCCTTCTTGAAGACCTCATGATCAGGAAAGGAGTTGACTTTGTCACTGACCCGGCAAATCGGCTTGATGGCCAAAGGTACACATTCTTTAAGGACTATGAGGGTAAACTCTGGGAAATCTCCTATTTTTTGAAGTGACTTAGTGGAATAAATGGTTCAAACCAGGGGACTCCTCATTTCTGGTGTAAGGGGGAAATTCGGACTCTCTTGACAAAAACATAGAAAAGGTTTGAAAACCCATCCTCCCAAGTCCTGAGCTTCGGCTTGGTGGCCCTGACACCATACTTTATCGGAATCTCGATGAACTTCCCTAGCCTGGTCGCCTCAATCTTGATGTCCTGTGAGAAACTCATGCCGTCACTCAGGTGTCTCATCTTCTTGTAAATCCCGGAACGAAAGACCCATAGGCCGCTCTGGGAATCGATGATCCTGTATCCGAACATTGTTCTTATTGCAAAGTTAAGCACACTATTCCCCACAAAGTGCAACATGGTATAGTTGTGGGGAGTTCTGAGTGTCATCCGATCGCCGGAAATGAAGTCCACTTCGTTCGTGATCAGCAGTTCCACGAGCGGCTTTATCGCCTCCGCAGGGTACGTGCCATCCCCGTCGATTCCGACAAGGATTTCGCCGGAAGCTCCGTCGAACCCTCTCTTGTACGCAAGACCGTAGCCTCTCCTCGGTTCTTCTATAACTATGGCCCCGCCGGCTCTTGCGATTTCTCTCGTCTTGTCCGTGGAATTGGTATCAACTATGATGATCTCAAGGTTATCAATCGATCTCAGTTTCTCTATAACACCGCCAATGGTCTTCTCTTCATTGATTGTGGGGATTACGATGCTCACTTTCATGGTCCGCGCTCCGTGAACGTAGAATCCCGACTGGATGTGCGGCGCAGTACTGATATCGCGGGAAATGTTGCCCGAAAGCCATTATTAGAGGAATCCACAATCAGCAGGCTTTCCTCCTTGTGAGATACCAGAGAATTCCTCCTAGAACCATCGATCTCCCTATCTTGGGAAGCACGAACTCCAGAAAGACATGTTCCGCAGGCTTCTTGTGCGGATCCACCTGGTCTATATGGGCCGCATATCCGGCGCCGTATTCGACGACGTGAATGCTTCTTTCCGAACCAGGGATTGACGATCGAAAATCGTCATCCTGGCCCCTGTATGATCCTACAGAATGCGCAAACAGATTACTGTCGGTGGGCGAGCTCTGGCCAATATCCCGCGCAGAGTCTTTCCTCACCGTTGATCGGGAGTGAAGGATTACCTCAGCAGCAAATTCGTTCCATAGGTCAGGTATGAATCCACGCATCAGAATCCCGGATAATCCCCATTGTTGACTTTGATTTATTGTTTGCGAGACCTGATTTCTTTCATGTCCAAATTATTACAATGCGAAAACGTTCATTATCAGAGCCTAAGATCCTGCACCTTGGTGACAGATATGCCGCACTTCTGCTCCAGTTCAACGTCAAGCCTATCCACGAGGCTCTTCAGGGAGATTTCGATTTCAGAAACCCTTTCCTGAGCGATCTTCTTGATGATCTTCCGGTCCGCCATCGAGTACACGTGGTATTGCCCACCAGATCTAACGTTCCTTGCTTCCCTGTAAACAAGACCCAGGCTCACAAGCCTCTGCAGCGCTTTGAAAACTGAAGTTCTGCTCTTGTTTAGGGATGCAGCCACGGTATCAAGGTCTATCCACTGGCCGGTTCTCATCTCCATGAAGACCTGGAACTCCGATGGGCCAATGTCAAATATGCAAGAGAGCAGGTCAAAGCAGCCTGCTCCTGTGGAGCGGAGTTTTGCCAGTGAGATCATCATTGGTGGATGCAGGAGATGTATTTAGATATTTCTCGTTATTCGCAATAACGATAAACCTTATAAGCTCCCCGTGATAAGGAAGATGTCCTAAGAATGCCCGGATGTGTGATTAATCATGTGTCCACGGCAACTGGAGGAGAAACAAATGGTTGATAATGAAACTGGAAGCATAAGAAAAAAGATGGAAGTTGAGATACTGAACCAGTCACGTCAGGGTAACCACCCACAGGGTGCTGTAGATCTTAGCGACGGTGGCTTTGACGCCTACGTGGCGTCTGACAGATTGACCCTTGTTGATTTCTGGGCACCATGGTGTGCTCCCTGCAGGTTTGTATCTCCGCTGGTCGAACAGTTGGGAACCCAGTACGCAGCATCGATGAACACAGGCAAGCTGAACGTGGACGATAATCCTATCGTATCGTCAAGGTACGGAATTACAAGCATTCCCACCCTTATGTTCTTCAGGAAGGGAAAGCCTGTGGATTATGTGATTGGAGCTGTTCCGAAGAACGTGCTTGAGGGGAAGATCAAATCTCTCCTTGGTTCGGCATGAAGAGTTATGAGATTGCTGTCATAGGCGGCGCCTTTGCCGGCCTGACTGCAGCCATGTATTCAGCGAGGCAGGGGCTCTCAACTCTAGTAGTTACCAAGGATATTGGTGGACAGGGACTCCTGACCACCGATATTCAGAATTATCCAGGTTTCAAGAGCATTTCCGGCTTTGACCTAGCATCAAAGTTTCAGGAACAGGCAATCGAATATGGGGCGGAGTTTGAGTACGACGAAGTCACGGGAATCTCGCAGGACAGTGAAGGATTCCTTCTGAAAACCACGCAAGCCGAATTCCGCGCAGACTCTGTAATTCTGGCATTTGGTAAGACTCCCAGAGATCTTGGCGTAAAAGGAGAGACTGCCTTCAAGGGAAAAGGGGTGTCATATTGTGCAATCTGTGACGGTCCGCTTTTCAGGGGAAAAGAGGTTGCAGTTGCCGGTGCAGGCGATCACGCACTCCAGGCAGGCCTTTATCTTTCGACTGTCGCTTCGAAAGTGCAACTGATCCTGCGGTCACAGAAACTGGTTGGAGACGAGGAAATGATTGCATCCGTCAATGCGTCCGAGAACATTGAGGTCAAGACCGGATCTCAGGTGACGGAAATCCTGGGAGATAGGCAGGTAAACAGGCTCTTGGTCCAAAACTCAGCTAAGGTACCTGAAGAGATACCGGTTTCCGCGCTTTTCGTTGAGATGGGATACCTGGCAAAGACGGATTTCGTCAAGGAATTCGTTAATCTGAACAAGGATGGAGAAATAATGATTGACGCAAACTGTGCGACCAGCAGGGAGGGCGTGTACGCGGCCGGCGACGTCACTAACCAGCCATTCAAGCAGGCCATCATATCTGCGGGACAGGGTTCAATAGCAGCTTTGTCCGCAATCAATTTTGTTTACCGGAAGAAGGGGAAGGGTCCAGTGAAATCCGACTGGAAATTCATCAGTGCTAAGAAGGAAGGCACGTAGCCGGTCCGGTTTGGTCAGGCAAGTATCTGGTCACCTTCATCAGACTCTGGTCACAATACCGTGCTTTTTATTCAGATCAAGCCTGAAAGGAAGAACTAGGAATCCTGCCTTGTCTTAATGCCCATTAACGTTGCGGAAAGCGTAATTTGTATGCATTAGGGAGTGACCATGCTTGCGGTCCATCCGTTTGTTCCCGCCTTAAAATCGCCACGCAGGATAGAGTCTCCCAGTATTGTGTAGTGACTTCTCCAGTTAGTATATCCTCGCCTTTGTTAATGTATCGGAGGTGAAGAAGTGAGTAACACGAACCAGACTGAAGGCGCGCGTTGTTTGTCCTCGCAGTTCCCGGATGAGGTCATTAATTTAGGAATCGACCTCGATATATTTTGACTTCGACCCCAGACACCCGCGTGACTCTACACAATTAATAATGGGCCTGACCGGATTCGAACCGGTGGTCTTCGCTGTGTGAGAGCGACGTCGTAGCCGCTGGACCACAGGCCCCTCCTCCCTGAGCAGTCGTGTTGTTAAAATACTTTCATCTGAGGGATCGGAAACTTCGAGAACTTCATGAGCCTCCTTGCGACCGAATGTCAATGTTACGTCTCGTAATAGCCACCTTTCCTGAAAGCTTTAATTGCTGATTTCTATGAGTGGATGTCCCATAATATAGTACGTTTGATCCATGATAACGTATGACGACGTGGGACCAGAACTTACCATTCCATGGGCCTCGGGTGGAGAAGTCGGGGTGCCCCCGATCAGTGACCGCCCGATCAGCGGATGGCAAAAAACTCCCCAGTGGGTCAAAGGGTTACGAAACGTGAATAACCACTTGTTAACCTGGGGAAAATCACAATAAAGTTGGTCAAATGGAAACGATGGAATTCGGAAGAATGCAGAGCGGGTCACTTTCGCAGGTAGTAGACCTTGTCAAAGACAAGATTCAAACATATGATATTGAAGTGAACCCGGTCGCACTGACGTTTTTCTACCTTAAGAGCGACAACCCAACGATGGATCAGAAGTTCGACGAACTGCGGAAAGAACTTGTTCCAATGGGGTTCATACCATTCCTGCGTGAAGACGTGGAGAACGTACTCATCGTCACAGTTGCCAGGAAGAGGCATTACCTGGAGAACAAGGTGAACGTCATTCTGTTTGCCATGACTCTTGTTGCAACGGTATACTGGGGATCAATCTACGCTTCTAATTTCTCAACGTCTGAAACGCAGAGTATCCTGTACGGCTTTCTTTTCTTCGCCGGTCCACTTCTTCTTATTTTGGGTCTTCACGAACTAGGTCACTTTATCGTGGCGAAGAGGCTCTCCGTTGAGGCCTCATTTCCATTCTTCATACCGTTTCCACTTTACCTGGGTACATTTGGTGCGTTCATATCGCTTAGGGACCCGATCCCCAACCGAAGGGCAATGGTTGAAATAGGTGCCGCAGGGCCAATTGTCGGTTTTCTCTCGTGCATCCCATTCCTATTCCTGGCAAATTACCTCCAACAGTTTTTTCCTGCAACAGGAAACAATTCAATGTTCACAGTTAATTTTCCGTATCTATATGATCTGCTCGGCCTGCATAGCGGTTCTGCCCCAGTCTTCCCAATGGTACTTGCGGTGTGGGTGGGGTTCCTGGCTACAGCAATGAACCTGCTCCCACTGAGCCAGCTTGATGGAGGGCATATCGCTCGTGGTATTCTGGGCGGCAATTCGAACATCCTGGGATACGGCATTGTTGGATTCCTCGTTTTTATTGGGTTGGCATACAATTACCCTGGCTGGATTTTTCTCGCGATGTTCGGAATGGTGATGGGGCTCTCACATCCTCCACCGCTTGACGATTATTCCAAGATAAACTTTCGGGACGCAATAATAGCCGCAGTTACGGTTGCGATGTTTCTGTTGTCTTTCACTGCGAAGCCCATCATACCATGACTCTGCGTCAAGGATAGAACAATAGTGCCATTCAGTCTGTTGTTTTACGGACGTCCAGTTAGAATTAGGTTTGCCGAATCTGTTTCCTCAAGTATCAGGTTCAATTTTTATGACATATGGATAGGCGAATACACAACTTACGCGGTACAGATTCTTGAAGGAATGAAGAATCGACTGGAAGGTCCGCGCAATGTTCGGTCTGAACCTGAAGGATAATTCGGAAATAATGTCATATCAATGAAATCTGCCCAGGCAAACAAATCCGTTTCAGAGTCCAGGTTCCCACCTTCCGGAAAATTGATTACTTGACCGGCACTTGCATTAACATGCCGGAAAGGGACTGCATTTTCTGCAGGATAGTCGCAAATGAGATTCCCAGCTACGAGGTATATTCTGATCCAAACGTGAAGGCTTTCCTAGACATAAATCCAATCGCAGAGGGGCATGTCATAGTGGTTCCGAAGGAGCATTTTCAAGGGGTCTCGGACGCGGATCCAGAATCGTTCCTCAACGTAATGGATGCCGCCAGGAGAATCTCGTTGGCAATGGTAAAGAGCAGTTTCGCAGAGGGAACGAACATTTTCATCGCCAACGGTTCCGTGGCCGATCAGACAGTATTCCACCTACACGTTCATGTGCTCCCGCGCAGGAACGGGGATGATATAAACTGGAATCAATGGTGGCAAAGCAAAGTGAAGCATGTTTCCGAAGGGGTAATGAGCCAGATCAGACAGACTTTGGTGGAAATCGAGGGAGAAAACCTCTGATCAAGATCTCCCTGAAACTATCTCCACTTCTCCCTTCTTCCACTTAATCATCCACTGGGCCAGTTCATGGAGAATGGCGTGCAGCTCCCAGCCCTTGGGTGACAGGGAATACTCCACCCTCACCGGAACCTCGGCGAATATCTTTTTTCTGATTATTCCAAGAGACTCCAGTTCCGACAGTCTCTCAGAAAGGCTTGTTGAGCTGATATTTCCAATTTCGCGCTTCATTTCATTGAATCTCAATTCGCCTTTGTTGCCAAGGGAATATATAATCGGCATTGTCCATCTTCTCATCAGGTCGTTGTAGACCCTCGAGACCAATGGGCATTCGTCACCGCGGGATTGGTCATTTTCAGTTGACTTGATCATTTTGATCTCACCAGGTAGGTCAGAAAATACTACTTACTATATTAGCAATACTGTCCTAAGGCACGCATGTCAGCGGAACAACTGAAGAATTTGCAGGAGGAAATACTGGAGGCAGTCTCAAAGATCAGGGAAGCTGTGGTGTCGGTAGAATCAGCACGCATTGCAAATAGCAGATACGGCCTGATTCCCTTGAAGGGGGCAGGTTCCGGTATCATCGTTTCCGGA
This sequence comes from Thermoplasmatota archaeon, assembly GCA_023487205.1. Taxonomy (GTDB): domain Archaea; phylum Thermoplasmatota; class Thermoplasmata; order Thermoplasmatales; family Thermoplasmataceae; genus JAMDBT01. The sequence goes on along the minus strand of JAMDBT010000007.1, from coordinate 4,025 downwards.
TCAGGGTACATCGTGACCAACTACCACGTCATCCGGGACTCCGAGAACGTCACAGTGAGGCTTTCGGACGGTTCAGAAGCGGAAGGCAGTGTCATCGGCGGAGACGAGGCAACCGACGTTGCTGTTGTAAAGGTTGACAGGCACAACCTGCCACATGCAAGCCTGGCAGACTCGGATAAGATCAAAGTCGGGCAGGTGGTTCTTGCGGTTGGTAATGCGCTGGGCCTGCCCGGTGATCCGACGGTATCCATGGGCGTGGTGGGTGCAGTAGGCAGACCGATGCCATGGTCCGATTTCATTTTCGAAGGGCTTATTCAGACGGACGCAGCAATCAACCCGGGAAATAGTGGTGGACCTCTGGCCGATCTGGAAGGGAACGTGATCGGAATTAACACGGCAATGATTCCGTTTGCCCAGGGAATGGGATTCGCTATTCCCTCCAACACTGTCAGGAGGGTCATGGAACAGCTCCTTGAAAACGGGAGAGTGGTAAGGGCGTTCATAGGCATTTCCGGGGTAACCCTGGAAGAAGAGTTTTCTCGACGGATGGGCATTTCCCAGAAAAGCGGGGTATATGTGCTCAGGGTGTCGCAATGGAGCCCCGCTCACCAAGCAGGCGTCAGGAGGGGGGACATCATCGTCCACGCCGGGAACAGGGATATAAGGACCATAAGGGATCTTCTGGAAGAACTGTCCACGCACAAGCCGGGAGACAGGATCAACCTGGCAATCACGCGGGCTGGACAAATCAGGGACACTTCAGTCCGACTCGTAGCTGAAGGAAAGCAGATGGAACAGATTCCGGAATAATGGTCGGAAAAGCATGCACAGATCCACAAACAAGCCAGGCACCAGGCGGTTGTCCCCGGTGATCTGAGCCCCTTAATTTTGGACAGAAATTCCACCTTCCAATGAGACATTTTCTTTCAACCTCCTTTTTTTCTCCATCCTGTTCTTCAATCTCCTTTTCCTCTCTTCCAGGAATGTTTTCCTGAAATCCTCATCTTCATTCCATCTCCTCTCGAATTCCACTGGCGGTAGAAATGATATGGACGAATGTGGTCTCATGGTGTTGTAGTCAATGAAGGCGTCTCCAAACGTTTCTATGTCGCCCGTCCATATGTAATCCGTCTTGAGGGAATTGTGAAACGACTCGATATCTCCGTTGTCTTCAGGAGTGTGTTTCTGTATGTATTCCTGCCTTATACCGAGGATCTTCATGGATTCCCTGAATTCCCCTGCAGTGTATTGCGGTCCGTTGTCCGTTCTCAATATGAGGCTCAAAGGCATGTCGCCGGGGAATCTTTCCATGTATGCCTTTTCAACTGCGCTGGCGCAGTCCTTCGCTGTGCAGGACCTGGATATCTCGTATGATATCCGGCGTTTCGAGAAACAGTCCTTTATCCCCATGAGATGGATCATCCCATCCCTTGCTGTTGAAATGTGGTGAATGTCAGTTTCCCAGAGCCTGTTTATGCCATCCGGCTTTGTTAGATCCTTCTTTCCTGTGCTTCGCATATGGAAGTGAAAGGTTGTGTGCCTTCATGACTCTCCTCACGGTCTTTATGTTGACAGGGGTTCCGGAATTCCTCATCACTGCCCATATCCTCCTGTATCCATAGGTAGTTCTCTCTCCCGCAATCCTCCGTATCTGTTCCTCAACGTCGCTGGATATCCTCCGTTTCCTTTCCCCGTGTGTCCCGATCTGCTGTAATAGATGAACGATCTTGGAATATCCAGTGCCCTGGATATCCTTTCAACGGGCAATGTTTCCCTGAGTTCGTTCACCGCGATCATCTTTTCCTCACTTGTTGACTTTTTTTAAAAGCGGCTATGGCCAGGGCCTGATCCCCGACCAGCTGCTTCAGGTCGTCGATCTCCTTCTGGTATTCATTGCCCTTTGGCGATTCCGACAGACCCCTTTTGCCTGCTTCCATGAAACGGTCCTTCCATCTGTGGAACTGTGCTACAGACACGCCATGCCTTCTGCACAGCTCAGCTATGTTCGTAGCGGTGAATGATTCAATTACGATTGCTGCCTTCTGCTCAACAGTGAATTTTCCTGCCATTTTCATACCACCCATTCCGGGGAGGACGCAGCAGATTGACAAAACCCCCTCCCTTGACCCTCCCCCCTTATATCCTATTAGTTCTATATATTCTCTCTTATAAGTGTCCAAGAGATAAAGGGAGCACATCACTTCCCATTATCGTGATCTCATCGCGCTTTCTGAGAGAAAAGACGTGGGGGTCTGTCCTTAACTATCAAGGAAAGGTGCAAAGGTATCGAAATGGAGAGTGATCCCCGGAAGAGAGGAGATTAATCTGCTGGATCTGCAGACAGCTTGAAAATTCATTCAACAAAGCAGATCAGGCGCAAGAATTGAATAGCTTGCGGAGTTCAACTGGCGATCGCTTGGAAATTGGAATTTTACTTGCAGCCTTAGGAATAACGCTTCTTGAGGTTTCAGAGGCAACAGCTGTTGGAATTGCTATCTACGCGGACCTGAAAAAACCATCGGTCTTCCTGTACGTTGCATTGGGTTTGACAGTAATCTTCGTTCCCACTGCAGTCCTGGGAAGATTTGTGCAATATCTCCCTCTGGAATACGTCCGCCTGTTTTCGGCAACGCTTCTTCTGTATTTTGGATTGAGACTGGTGAAAAGTGCACGGAGGTCGTTCAAGTTCCAGAGGACACATAGCGATTCCTCCGTCGGGCACGAGGAACTCGAGAAGGGACTATTCGCCACTGCATTTTCCGTTGGGGTGGTGGAGGCATTCGAGGCAGCCATCGTACTGGTGGCACTGTTCCCCCTTGGATATGTTTCAACAATTTCCGGCCTCGTCATCGGGCTAGCCGTCGTGGTGGTGGCTGCATTCGCACTTCGGAAACAGATCAGGAAGATCAAGCAAGCCATAATGAAAGTGGCTGTTTCCGCACTGCTGCTGACATTCTCCGGATTCTGGTATGTGGAGTCCGCCCTCGCATATGCGGCACCCGCCTATCAGGTCAACGATCTTTTCCTCATACCGTTCTTCGCAATCGCATTCCTCGCAGTGTATTACACCTCCTCAAGGAAAGTTAGCGACTCTTCCGGGGCGACCGCACAGAAGTGAGTCCAGAGCCTCTGGTCGCCACGGGTCATCTTGAGCCACTTCTCCCGACTTAACAACAACGAAGTCCATTGTCGTATTCAGAAAGGAGAACTCGGTACATATTTGATAGATCATGGGAACGCTCATGAGCAACGGGTTCCTCTAATCTTGTGGAGAATATGAAAAGAAGCACGGGCATTAGGGTGGGATGCAAATCGAATACTCCCGGTTACAGTGAACAGAAGGTTAACGATTTTTGGGTGTTGCGGGACATGCTTCCTGTGGGTTCGCATTCCTGCCTCTTCTTGGACGAATCACCGAACAAAATGAAATTTAGTAAGGAAATCTATTAGCCTTCACTGATTGCAGATGTTGGATCGAATAGGCGGTAGGATGCTCCACGGGGTGTCGCAGTTGAAGGATGAGATGACAGGATGACCAGTAAGATCAGAAATAGAAACAATCCACCCGTTCTTCTCATGATTGATATTCAAATGGATTATTTTCAAGGTGGAAGAATGGAACTCGCAAACCCAATTCCGGCAGCACGCGCTGCAAACAAGATTCTTGAATCATTTCGGAAGTCTGGACTGCCAGTAATCCACATTAATCACGTGTCCACCAAACCGGGCTCAAGATTCTTCTTGCCCGGTACCGAAGGGATTGAAGTCCATCCCCTCGTGAAGCCAGTTAACGGCGAAACCGTCTTGATCAAGCATCTTCCAAATAGCTTTCTCGGCACCGGACTGGAAGGTAAACTTTCTGAACTCAATGCTGGAAGTCTGATCATCACCGGAATGATGACCCACATGTGCGTGGATGCCACCACCAGAGCAGCAACAGACCTGGGATTCGAATGCATTGTGATTTCCGATGCCTGTGCGACTAAGGACTTGAGAATAGAGGATCAAGTGATTTCGCACGATAA
>JAMDBT010000004.1 GCA_023487205.1 Thermoplasmatota archaeon | reverse complement strand
GCAAGCATCCTTGTTACTGTGAGCCCTCTCGGTCGGTATTCATTCATCAGCATTGCCGCCTCCTCGTTTTTTTATATGCTTCCTGCAGCATCGATACTTCAAGCTCCTTCTCTGCAAGCATCTTCTTCAGCCTTTCATTCTCCTTAGTGAGCTTCCTTATGCCCTGGATCCGAGTTTCGTGTTCTTGATCTGAGGCCTTCCACCCCATAAGCATCAAATGATGTTTCCTAACAACCCTCAATCTCTTACAGTGATCCATGGTCTTGAACGATGTTTTCAGCTTTCCCCAGCCGGAAATGGAGATTTACCCGTGAATACCATTGACTTTCTCCCTTTTTCCACTCTTTTTCCCTAATTCTTGAGAGGTGCCGCTATCTTCTCCTGCCTCTCCAGGGTCAGGATGGTGAGGAGGTTGTATCCCATGCAGGCAAACACGGCATTGACCCTCACCCTCCTGATCATTGTAGCAAATACATGGCCGCCATGGAATATCCCCCTGATCACGGAATACGGTCTCTCCCTGAACAGGGATCTCAATGCTGCCATCAACGTCCGCAATATGGGTCTCATAAAGGTAGGGAAGAGCATTCCCGAATTCACGCCTGTGGAAAGTGCTGCTGCTGCGGAACTCTCAAGAGGAGGTCTACGAGTTGCCACTCCATGAAGCAGGAACCTTTGTTACGGAAAGAACCCCATGAATTTATTCGTGGGAGGATGTCGGTTTCCGGATCAGTTGCCCCACACAGGGCTGATCCCCGTAGTAGCTGAAACCGCATTGCCCGGTGGACTTATGCCTCTTTTTGACGCAAGAGGGAGAGAGGAGGCACCCATCTTCCTTCCCGAACATCGATGAATCGTATTGGGGATGCGTTGATGGAAAGCAAGGGGCAACTACGCGTGTGGGACTCACCTTGGCACACAAAACGTGAACTGCCGGCACTCCGTGCTATGCTTGGTTTTCCGTTCGTGAGGGTGATTGCTTCACATTTTGACCAGGGTCCAATACACACGCGGGAGGAATTCGAGCAATCTTTAGAACGGCCTCACTTCAGATGGGCCTGATGTCATCCAATGCTTTATTGTTCTCTAGATTCCCCGCAGCAAGAACAAATGATATCCATATCGCTAGCATGTTCCCCCGATCTTGCCTGCACTACGTATCCATTCACTCCGATTCCCAGACCACAAAGGGGTAATATCCGTGGATCGCAAGCTGAGTATGGAGAATCCGATGAATATGGGCGAGACGAGTAACTCCGGGAGAAACGCCGGTTTTGGGTTCCCGGTAATCAAGTTGTCATTCGTAATATCGCTGATTGCCATATGGCTCATTAACAGCACGCTTGGAACTTTGGTCTTCCTTCTTGGCTACGGTGATTTTGTGACCGGAGCCATGCACACGCCCTTCACAACTTTCTCGATTGGTGGAATGGCCGTAGTAGTGGTCCTGGTGTCATATTTCCTCAGACACGACACAAAGAAGTGGCTCGTCTCGCAATTCATTCTGGCCATAGGAGTCTATGTCGCTGCAAGCCTATGGAACCATTCCTCATCCATTGTTATTATTGCGGTGGCATCCCTCGTGATTCTAGTCCTTCTCTTCCTGACGGGGGAATCAGACGGCTTGATAGTGGGCATTGTCACGGCACTGTCGTCTGTCGTGCTCTTTGAGTATCTCTGGGACCTGTTTTTCCTGACGCCTGGCCCATATGTCTCGTGGTTTGGGTTTGGACCGTTCTGGACCTACACCGCAGCGTTCGGATCACTCATCGCACTGGTCTTCATCGGCATTCCGAGATGGAACCTTTCCTTGCTTTCGATCCCAATGGCCATTGCATTCCCGGTATCATTTACGCTATGGTACCTGTTTGGCTACCCTCAGCCATGGGACTCTGCGACTCTGGACGCATCGTTTGCATGGAACATGTCCGTGAAGATGCTTTCCTTCGTGTTTGTACTGGCCCCCTATGCAGGTTACTTCAGGAAACCAAGCTTCGTGTTGTCCGGAAACTCCTGTCGACTGGTGACAGGCACTGGTGTGAAGAGATTATGAGAAGAATGGCACACATACGAGGACTGTAACAGCAATGTTCACTGCACGTATGTGCCATAGCCTCGGTTTCCACGTCGTTATGATCTCTGCCTGTACCGCGAGAATAGGACCTCAACTGGGACGTCTCTCCGCCGGAAAGAGCCGGTCCAGGTTTCTTGCCGAGATCCATCGGGGACTCTTCATCCGGACTCCTGATCGTGGCTGTTCTGGAAAAATCAGTACTTCTTGACATGGAAATCCTGAATCCCTTCGTTGCAGATCAGTTTCCTGGCAATTTCCTGAAACTGTTCTTCCCCACGTCGTTCGCCAGGTCAAACTCGTACATCCTGCTGATCCTGACGGATCGCACCAACTCATATTCTGGAACGCGAAGATTCCTTGTCAGTGTGACAGCTTCTGGACCCTCCACTCCCGGAAGGAAACTCACCCCGACTTTGATCTTTACCGTGCCCCGGCAGGAGGAGTACTCATCAAAACCTATCTAGAACCGCATCCCTTGGAAATCAAGGCAGATGGGACCGGTGTCGGGGTATGAATCTCGGATCTCATCCGGACAAGATTCTGGACACTACGAATGATATCACGCCTATGGTCAAGGCGCAGGGGTCAGGTTATCAAGATTAAAGCCTGAAATCGATATTCCTTATGGTGGTTATCCGAAAAAGATGGCTGCTTCCACTGCTCCTGTACTTCGGATTCTTTACTCTACTGATTCTTTGGGCTCTGATTCCGTTTGTTGATCAACTGTTCCAGCACGTGGATTCACTTTATCAAGTCTTGTACGAGGTAGTCATTTCAATCATCGTTCTGGCTGTTCTGTGGTTTCCGTTTCCGCTTTCGACAGTGATTATTGCACTAAGGCTCGCCAGGAGGATGGGGGATATCAAGATTAACAAATCGTGGAAATATCTCGTGTCTTACGGACTGAACCTGGTTCTTGTTGCTGCTTCCGCAATCTTCTATCTGCGGATCATGGGCCTAAACAGCATCGGAATAATTGTCGTCGTGATATTCGTGAGTGGCAACCTTCACTCGGGACATCGCAGATTTCTCTTTGTTGGGAAAATACTGTATCGGGCCGCGCGATTCGCAAGGTCCTCGTTATCCTCCTGAGGCGCCTGTAGGCCATGCTTTTCTTGGCATATTTCCGGAAAAGTCTCCTGATTGCGAAAGCCATCTAATCGTGGTTGCCGCGATGCCTGCATTGCATATGGACTATGTTCATTTCGAAAAAGACATGGTATTCCTTAGGGGCAATCGGGAACCGAATCGGTGAAACGGAGTGATCATTATCCCTGTCCCGGACGGTAAAAGGCATTGTCAGGTACCAGTTTTCGGGATGAGAATTAATAGCTTCGCATCGATTGACCGTCCCAGTGGGCTTTTTGAAGGAAAACGTGGAAAAAAATTGGTTCCAGAGGAATATCTCTGGATACAAGACAGGGATGCGTATTGTGTTCGGCCTGGTTTGGCTCCTGGACGCCTACCTGAAATGGCAGCCGGATTTTTTCTCCGGGTTTGAAACGATGCTTCAGGGAGCGGTCAGTGGCCAACCCGCATGGATTCTCCCATGGTTCAATTTCTGGATAAGTGTCACTTCCACAGACCCTTATGCCTTCGCCCTCTTTATCGCACTGGTTGAAACTCTTCTGGCCCTGGCCATCATTTTCGGATTCATGAGAAAAGTCACCTATCTGCTGGGTGCAGCCTTCAGCTTCTTCCTCTGGTCAATCCCGGAGGGATTTGGCGGCTTCTATCTTCCCGGATCGACGGACATTGGAACGAGCGTAATCTATGTTCTGGTCTTTCTCTTCCTGATCCTGGTGAACGGAGCTTTTGGCCCAAGCATGTACAGCCTCGATTTCTACATCGAGAAGAAATTCAAGGCATGGAAGAGAATTGCGGAGATCAGCTGGAAAGGATAAGCATGGGTTTTTTGATCCTCCTCCACGGAGCAGATATTGTGACCCGGTTGCTGCCGCCTTGAAAGCGATCTGGAATGCTGGTATTTCATCCCATCATGGTTCGCACGGGTTGTCCCGGAGATCGCTTAAGCAGGTGATTTCCATCCCGTCATTCTTCCGGACGGTACACTCTGGAAAGCGCCATCGGAGAAAGCAAACGGTTCTTAATGAGGATGAATACTCATGCTAGCCTGGTGAAGCAATATGCGCAGAATACTGATGCATGTGGGTCCATCGGTAGGAAATTATGAAGTTCTGCTCAGGATGGTCAGGGACAACGTGGGATTCAATTCTCCCGAGTTTCTTGAATCGATGCAAAATTCCCTTGACGGGGTGAGCCTTCTGTTCGGCGCCGATAAGTCATACACGCAGTTCATCATACCGGGGGGCGGGACTTCCGTCATGGAGGCTGCAGCCACTTTCCTGCAGGAAAATGACAGGATTCTAGTTGCTTCGAATGGCGTTTTCGGAGACAGATGGAGAGAAATATTCAGGAGATACAGGGTTACGGTTGATTACGTGAACGTTGTCGCCGGAGAATCCGTCACCGGAAATATGATAAGCGAGAGATTCGGGGACAGGAGGTACCGCATGGGATTCTTCACACACGTCGAGACCAGCACCGGGGTCCGTTCGCAGGTGCCAGAAATCGCAAGGGAACTCAGGAAAGTATCTGATTTTGTTGTCCTGGACGGTGTTGCCTCCATTGGCGGGGAGGAGGCTGAAGCCGCCAAATGGGGCATAGACTATTTTGTCACGGCCAGCCAGAAGGCCATCGGCGCTCCCCCAGGAGCTGGGATCGCGGTGGCATCGGACAGGCTCATGGAAAGCATCCCCGATAAGTCCCTTGCAGGATACTCCCTGAACCTGGCCAACTGGATGGACCCCATGGAGTCTTACCTGTCAGGTAAGGGTAAATATTTCGCCACACCGCCGGTGCACACGATTCTGGGGCTCTCGTACGCCATTGACCTCATTCGGGAGGAGACAATGAAGAGACGCGTGGAGAGGCATTCCAACGTCAGGGCTCTCCTCGCAGATGGAATCAACGATCTCGGACTGGGTATCCTTGCAAAGGACGGTTTCAGGAGCAATACCGTCACCGGAGTGCTCACGGGTGACCTGGATGCCCGGGGCCTTATCTCAGAATGTTTTGCGCATGGAGTTGAATTCGCATCCGGCGTCCATCCTTCTCTAGCTGGAAAATACCTCAGGATCGGCCACATGGGATGGGTTACCGAAAACGATGCGGCGACTGCCATCAGCGTGTTGAGAAATGCGATCAGATCGATTTCGTGACGCTGATCCCTGCCGAACCATGATCGTGCGAGGCTGCATTCAACCTCTTGCCTTCAGGATACTCACGCGCGTGTCCTTGTATGCGGGGGTCTTGGTTATGGCATCGAACTCAGATGCGGTAAGGATGTTTGCCGGAAGTTTGCTGAAATGAAAGGTCGTGAACATGACTCCCGGCTGGAGGTTCTCGTTGGATCTGGCTCGAGCCTTTATACTGCCTGCTTTCGAGAACACTTCAATCATATCGTTCTCATTGACGTTCTCCCGTTTCATGTCGTCCCGGTTCATCTCCACAACCGGACCTTCCGTTAACCTCGTTATGACAGGGGACCGCGAGCTCATTGTGGCGGTGTGGTACTGTTCCCTGTACCTGCCGGTGATCAGGACGTATGGATACCTGTCCACGCGGAGATCGTGCCAGCTTACCGGCCTGAATCTTGCCTTGCCCCTCATTGCACCTCCCGCGTGGAGCAAGCTTGTTCCCTGAGAATTTTCCGAGTGAACTGGCCACTGCAAACCGGATTCCTGGAGCCGATCGTAGTTGATTCCTTTCCAGGTGGGCGCGAGTTCGGACATCTCCCGCATTATGCCAGCCGATTCGGTGAATCCAAGATCGTATCCAAGCTTCTGCGACAGGTCAGAATATATCTGCCAGTCCGGTTTCGCCCCTTTCGGGGGTTCCAGAACTTTATGGACCATCTGCACCCTCCTCTCCGTGTTGGTGAAGGTCCCCTCCTGTTCCATTGCCGATGCGGCCGGCAGGACAACGTCCGCGAGTTCCGCTGTTTCAGTGAGAAACAGATCCTGTACAACGAGGAAGTCCAGCGATTTCAGTGCGGCGATGACTTCCGAGGTGTTGGGATGGCTCCTTACTGAATTCTCTCCTGAGATGTACATCCCCCTGATCTTGCCCTTCAGAGCTGCCTGGATCATCTCGGTGCTCTTCAGGCCCTTTGCAGCGGGAAGCTTCGCCTTCCACGCAGATTCAAACCTCTGCCTCACCGACTCATCTGTCGGGTCCTGGTAACCGGGAAGCGATCCGGGAAAGGCTCCCATGTCTGCCCCGCCCTGGACGTTGTTCTGCCCCCTCAGAGGATTGAGCCCACCGCCCTGGATCCCGATATTACCGGTCAGGATTGCCAGGTTCACGAGCGAGGAAACGTTATCCGACCCGTTCCTGTGCTCCGTGATCCCAAGCGTCCAGAATATGCTGGAAGGCTTGGCAGTGCTGTACGCGACTGCCACTTTCTTTATGGTTTCTGCAGGGATTCCCGTGATTCTCTCTGCACTCTCCAGATCAAATGGCGCAAGGCTCCTGAGGTATTCATCGAACCCCTCGGAGAATTTCCGAACGTATTCCCTGTCGTAAGTGCCGGAATCCACGATATACTTGGCGATTGCCGAAAACAGGAATACATCCGTACCGGGCCTGATCTGGAGGAACATGTCAGCGGAGTTTGCAAGTTCCACCCTCCTTGGGTCTACGACTATAAGGGAAGACCCCTGCCTGCTTGCCTTCTTGATGTAGGAACTTATCACCGGATGCGCTCGATCCGTGTTGGATCCAACTACCAGGATGGTACTGGAGTTGAGCACGTCCCGGATTGGATTTGTTGCGGCTCCCGCCCCCAAGCTCCAGGAAAGCATCGCCGCGGAAGGGGAGTGGCAGAGCGTTGCACTCTGGTCCACATTATCGGTTCCCAGTGTCGCCCTCATGAGTTTCTGGAAAGAGTATATGTCCTCGTTGGTCGATCTGTCGCTTGCAATTCCACCGATGCTGTCCGTCCCAAACTTATCCTGAATCTTCTTGATCCTCGAAGCAATGCGGTGAAGCGCAAATTCCCACGACACTTCCCTGAAAACTTCCTTTACAGGTCTACCGCCGATTGGAGACTTTTCGATCCCGCTCCGTCTAATCAGGGGTTTTCTCAGTCTCTCGCTGCTGCTTCCAAACTGGAAACCGAATTTCCCCTTGACACAGAGTTTCCCGTCGTTAACGCCAACGCCTTTAATGCCCCTCGCCCAGACTATCCTGTTCTCCCTGATCCCGTATTCCACCGTGCACCCCACGCCGCAGTAAGGGCATACCGATTTTACGGTTTCATCTGCTTTCACCCAGTCCTCCTCGATAAGTGCGGCAGTGGGACATACGTCTACGCAAGCTCCGCAAGACGTGCACTTTGATTCGCCCAGCGGAACGCCACCATCGAACTTTAGCGCGATCCTGCTTCCCATATCCGCTAAACCGATGACATAGTTCCCCTGCTCCTCGTTGCAGGCAGTAACGCACTTCCTGCAATAGATGCAGAGAGATGGATCAAATACTATCCCTGGATGACTCTTGTCAGCGACGCTTTCCGTGCTTACTGTACGGGACTCCTTGATTCCGTATTGGGAAGCATAGGCATGCAGGAGACACTTGGACTCCTTTTCGCCTTCGTGCGTCCCGTGGCTGCGCATGAGCATTGCAATCACGGATTTCCTGTATTCACCGAGCCTTTCCGAATCAGTGGTGACCACCAATCCGTCCCTTACGGTGGTCGAACAGGAGGGCACGAGTTTCGCGGAACCTTTCACTTCAACCATGCAGAGCCTGCAGTTGCCATTCTCGTGGCCATCATACTGGCACAACGCCGGGATTGCGGCTCCGTTCTGCCTGGCAGCTTCCATGATACTAACGCCACTTTCTGCCTTCGCGAATTTTCCATTCAATAGCAGCGTCGTCACGAAAGTACCATCCTGCAGACTCCCTCCGGGCACTTCGAATGAGTGTGACTGACGATCTCCTCTCCGAACCTCTCCAGAACGTCGGAGAACGTCTTCCCCGCTGCCTGTCCGAGCGCGCAGATTGAACCGTCGATCATTGCAGATGCAGTTTTCTTTCCTGATTCCAGATCCTCCATGGTGCCCTGACCGGTTCTAAGCCTATGAATGATGCCGGAAAGTTCCTTTGTTCCGAGGCGGCAAGGCACGCATTTCCCGCAGGACTCGTGCTCGAAAAATTTCATGATCCTTCCGGTGATGTCCACCATGCAACGCTCCTTGGAGATACCGATAAACGCACCAGTTCCGAGACCTCCACCTGCCTCTCTTACGGAATCATGGTCGAGTTTCATTCCCAGGGAAGACAAAGGAAAGATCGACCCGGACAGGCCCCCGGGCAGGAAGGCCTTGAGATCGCCTTTGCCGGAACCACCAAGATCATGCAACAGCTCTTCCGCGGTGATTCCCAGGGCCGCCCTGTAATTTCCCGGCTCCGCTACGTCACCGGTCAAACAGAAACTCTTGGAAATGCCGTTACTGCGGGGAACAATAATCTGGGGTATCATGGACAACGTTTCCGCATTATGCACAAGAGTCGGCTTGCCGTAGAGACCAACTTCAGTCGGGAACGGCGGCCTGAGCCTTGGCTCTCCCCTTTTCCCCTCTATGATCTCCATCAGAGCGGTCTCCTCTCCTGCGACGTACCCTCCCCGAACCGAAACAATGAGAATGGGGACCCTCTTGGATGCGGTCTCATATCTCTTCAAGAATTCCTTCAGAGCACTCTCAAGACTCTGGATTGCATTGCGGAAGTCTGCCCTGATCGCAATGACAATGTTTCCCAGCCCGTTAATGATTGCTGTCACGACAGCCCCTTCGATCACGTCATGCGGAGTGAGTTCCAGTATTGTCCGATCCTTGAACGTACCAGGCTCTCCTTCATGGCAGTTTACGAGCAGATTAGAGTCGGAACCACGATCGCGCGGCATCGACTTCCACTTCTTTACGACGGGAAAACCAGCTCCGCCCATTCCCTTAAGTCCGGATTTCTCGATCTGTTCGATAATCCCGGAATAGTCCGACATTCCGAGAATCAGTTCCAGGGCGGAATACCCGCCGCGAAC
>JAMDBT010000016.1 GCA_023487205.1 Thermoplasmatota archaeon | reverse complement strand
TCGTGGGAGGAGGTCACGAAAATGGATTGCCTACTCATCGTAGGCGTAAGATCTGTAGATCCTTATCAGCATTGAAGAAATTATAAACACGATTCCCAGACCTATTCCGTAAAGGGAAGAAAACGTAACGCCAGTTGGAGGGATATACATCATCACTGTGAGTGCTATCATAGCTGCAAAAACATAAGCAGCCCCAAAGAATGTGTATTGCCAGTCCGCGAGCCTCTTCCTCGGCTTGGCGGGCCTTGGGATTATTCCATGCATAATTCCGTACACCAGCATGATGCCTTCCAGCAAAAGAGTAACCGATACAATCAGCACGATCAAGGTATGTATCGAGAAGGACGAAAGCAGGCTTGATGCGGATATCCCGATCCCGAAGGAAGGAATGACAAGAAGAATCGAGGTCGCAATTAGGGCAAACGGCGACTTTACTTCGAATGCACCTTTCTTCATGCGATCTGCAACAATCCTGGCCAGCAGGAAGATGGGAATTCCGATTCCGAGGAAAAATGCAAATATTTCCCAGTAAGGAACTTGTATCCCATAATAAACTGCACCCCAGACTGAAAGCAAGGACAGGTAGATTATTCCGATGATTCCGAACGAAATCGTCATTGGCCTGTCGGTTGGCTTGAGTGATGGGTTCCTTTCGATCCAGGGGAGCAGGCCAAGATATGCCAGCGGCATTCCAATGAAAACTACTGTCGCCCAGAACGGACCCATGGAAACTGAAGGGGCGAAGTCAAGCTCCTTGTACACAAAGAGGAGGAACCATGGGGGATATGGTGGTACCTGGCTCGCGGCCGCAGTGCCCGGAGCAGCCTGTGGAAAAGGTGAAAACAGCACTGGAACACCTGGGATAACGGAAAGTATGGACGGAATGATGATTATTGCTCCGATAGTCAGGAGCATTACCTGAATTGTGTATACCAAGTTGTATGGATACCATGGCTTGTAAGATGGCTTATCATCGTCGACAAGGGGTGCAGTGTCGGATCCCGCCTCCACTTTCGGCATTATGCTGTTATATTCAGCCAGGAAAAAGTGCAGCAGGAATAGGACTCCAATTCCAGCGGCCAAGACTATGTGCCATCCCAGGAGCCTCGTAAATAGGGAGATACTGGATCCGCCTCCGAATAATATGAGGCCTAGCCACTGCCCTATTATGGCAATGGGAAATCCCTGCGCTATCCCTCTTCCCACGTCAGTGGCATCCTGCGAGAGCACGTCCCCGCTCATTGAATAGCCGAAGTACGCAGCCCCTATGGTCAGAACCACCAGCGCTATGCCTGTAAGCCACTGCATTTCCCTAGGCTTCTTGTAAGAACCAATGAACATGTTTCTCAGAAGGTGAAGGTACGCCAGCACTATCATCAGGTAAGCACCATACAGGTGCGTGGTAAGGATCAGGGAACCATAGGGAATGTTGTTCAAGAATCCCACGGTACTGTTGTACGGGTTCGATGGCTGATAGTACAGGAGAAGTATGAGCCCGGTGAGGACTTCATAGAAGAAAGCGGTCATTACCATTGCGCCTGTCCAGTACCAGAGGCCCCCTCTACCCCTCATGTAGCCGGGAACTTTCCTCGGTAGAGGTTTTGGATTGTTCAGGATTTCCTCGAGGATTGATTGTTTTTCTGTTTTCTTCAGCATTTTCTCACTCCTATGGAGATTCCGTCGATATTTTCGTGGTCACAGTTCCAGACGGAAATGGGGTGCCTCCAGACAGGTCTGAAGGCTGTCCGAAAATCGTTGGGCCCACCATATTCACTGCGTAGTAAGCGTCCGACGATGATTCGTACCTTAGAACCACGCTCGGCAGCGGCTTATTGGTGGGAGTGCTGACAACGGAGAATCCATTGAATGGATCATATTCGCTGCCATGGCAATCGCAGTGAACCTTTCCAGGATATGATGAATCAGAAGGAGGGTGATACCTGAGTTCAGGTGGTTTGCAACCAAGATGCTGGCAGATAGCACTTGCGGCCACAACTGAACTGTATGGGCCAACTCCTGCAGGTGACTTGAACGTACTGCCGTCAGCAGGAACTGTAACGGTGGAGGATGTGATCGCCTTGTCGTTGTTTCTAGAGTCACCAAGTCTTAACAGAAAATTGGGATCACTAAGAAGCGGATAGTTAAACATCACGATCTCGGGATTGTTGACCGTGAGGTCTGTTGTTTTGATGGGTATTCCGGCAGTTGAGACAAGTTGGAGACTTTGAAAGCCTCCAGTTGCGCTCGATACTGGCGGTATAATGTTCTGAAGTCCGGATCTGAGAACTCCCGCAGACGCAGCTGCAACACCCAGTATAGCAACCATCTTGAGGAACTGCCTCCTTCCGGGGGCAATTTGATGAGCTTCCGAATTCTTGTCTTCCGTCAGGTTTTCCACCGACCTCAAGATACAGTAATAGTTCCAGCCATCCATCCAGTGGTAGACATTGCTCCTCCCCATCCTGCATTTCCATTACCGCAGGGAACATAGCACTGCCAGAGGAAGGATCCGGTTTGGTTCAGGTAGAATTGTGCATGGAGCGTTGACATGCCTGGTGAAGGCAGATTAAGGAAAATTGCCGAGGAATCATATATTGTGAAAGTGTGTGCGATATCGTACCCGCCCGTGCTGTTTCCAATCCATGGGAAATCTGTAACGGCAAATCCGGATGGAATTGATATATTGTTGGACGTGTTAGTTGGTAGCGTGACATTCACGTTTGTTCCGTTATACACATATTCCGATCCTCCCACCGTTCCCGTTACCTTTGCATAAGTGCTGTCGTTGGAAGTCCCGTTTATACCCAAGTTTGGACTCAGGCCATAGCTGTCATAATCCACGATTGTAAGTGTAATCAATTCGTGCGACGGCAATTGTATGGACGCACTGGACTCGAGCGATCCATTGGGGGCGACCACCACAAAGGCGGGCTGGTCGTGTGCAATTGTCTTATTTGCATACCATCCGCTGGGGACGATGATCAGATTAAGAGTTGTTGACGTCAGGGATGACGCCTTCTGCGGATTCGAGGCGGCGAAATCAAAGGCAGCACCAATTGATATGCCCCCTACTACCACTATTGCAAGCACTACGGCATAGAAAGTCCTCTCTGAGAACATGGATTAGAGCAAATCTTCCGTTAATAAGAACGGCATGCCTGATACATGAGGTAACCCCCGACCGATGAGGTAGATAGATTATACGCTAAAATTCAAGAGAAATCTAAAGTTACAAATTAGACAGACCTAATCTTTCGAGCCAGAAGTGCCGGGATTATCGGAATACTTTTTCTTTGGGCTCTTACTTGATGATTCATTCTCTATGGTTTCCAGAGTAATGGCATAATTCACGAAACATGCATAAAGAGGATCCTTTCTTTCCACGCGTGATCACATCAGGTTCTTTCTGAAATGCCTGAGTGCCAGTTCCCAAGCATCGCTCGCCGCAACAGGATTGAATGCCTTTCCTGTATCATTGAAGAAACCATGGAAGGCTTCGGCGTACATCTTGATTGTGAAGTTCTTCTTATGCCTGGAAAATGCGGAGACCAGTTCTGGGAGCCCTGCGTCGATACGCGGGTCTTCTCCTGCATACACGCCCATAAAATTGGCAGCCATCTTTGAAACCCTGTCTATGGGGGCGGGATTTCTACCATAAAATACAAAGACTGCCCTGATGGGTGACTCCACGGCGAGTTCGAACGCCATTCCGCCTCCAAGGCAGAATCCGGTTGCACCAACATGATCCCTGTTCACGTAATCCCTCGTATTCACGTAATCATACAGGTTCTGGAGGTCCTTGGTCATGTTTTCCTCCAGCGGACCTCTCGCCCCGAATACCGTATCAATGACTCTTCTTGAGTTCTCGCTGAGCCCTGAAGCTGCCTCTTTCATAGCTTCCGGGTTACCTCTCTTCTCGACCGGAATAGAACTGAATATGCTCATCGCTTCCACGATCGAGGTTTCGTTAAGGAAGCCCTTGTCTCTCGAATATAGATTTGGGGCAAAGGATGCAAATCCCTCTGCTGCGAACCTCCTGGCTATCCCTTTGATGTTCTCGTTAAGCCCGTACACTTCGTGGACTATTATGAGGCCCGGTGACAATTTGTCCGGTCTCGCAATGTACAAATCCATCGGCTGCGCGTCAAATCCACCAAAGGTTACGCTTTCCTCTATCATTTTCAACCGCAATATATCCTCATCATCATACTTAAACGGTTGTACATCTTGTCCCACACGCGGTAATGATCAAGATTTTAGTTCAGAATGTTCTGGGGAAAGTATGAAGTTGAAACCCCTGGGAAGAACGGGAGTGAAGGTAAGTGAACTATGTCTTGGAACCATGACTTTTGGCTGGAAATTGAGCGAAGAGGAATCTCACAAGGCGATTGACATGTTCAAAGAAGCTGGGGGAAATTTCATAGATACAGCGAACGTCTACCAGAATGGAAACTCTGAGAGGATAGTTGGGACGTGGTTGAAAGAACACGAAAGAGACGACCTTATAATTGCCACCAAGGTAAGATTCAGGACTGGCGACGGTGCAAACGATGTGGGACTGTCCCGAAAACATATCCTCAAGTCCGTGGAAGCCAGCCTGGAACGCCTCAACACGGATTATATCGATCTGCTCCAGGTTCATGCCTGGGACCCCCTCACCCCCATTGGAGAAACGCTGTCGGTATTGGACGATCTGGTCAGGTCGGGAAAGGTCCTGTACATAGGAGCCAGCAACTTCAGGGGATGGCAACTAGCAACAGCAATCGATTACAGCAGGCACCACAAACTGAAAGAATTTGTGAGTCTCCAGCCGCAATATAATCTTCTGACAAGGGCCACGGAATATGAACTGCTTCCGTATTGCAAGAGGGAAGGTATCTCTGTGATTCCGTGGGGACCGCTGAAGTCAGGACTCCTCAGTGGGAAATATTCAAGGGAAATGCCCGAACCTCCCGAAGGAACAAGGCTGAGGAGATGGAAAGAAACTGGTCGGATCTTCCCGTGGAACGAAGATGGAAATTACGTTTGGAATACACTTGACACCCTCAGGAGAATTTCCAGCGAAATCGGTAGGACCCCGTCACAGGTTGCTCTGAACTGGCTTCTAGCTAATCCCGCTGTGACTGCGCCGATCATCGGCGCCTCAAACCTGGAACAGCTCAAGGATAACATTGGTTCAGTAGATTTTGCACTCAGCAAGGACCAGGTTAATGATCTCAACAACTCGAGCAAGCTTTTCGTTACTTACCCCTACGACGCAGATTCAGATGACCAGCAGCAGAGGGGAAGGGAATCTTAACAGTGAGATGGCAATTCCACTAAGGATAGGTAATTGCCGTATTATCTCTTAAGGATGCAATATTATCCCCCGGCGATGACCGAGAAAGTGCATCCCCGTATGGTCGGGGTTGCTTTCCCGGACCCACTCACCGAGAAGCTTTAAGTTGCAAGTATGATTTCCACCACGCTTGAAGCACATTGCGTGCAATAACTGCGGGTACAGGAATTCATTTACAAACGCGTAATGCGAAAAGCGTGGTTCCTTCCTCCACGGAGAAGAATGGCCCAAGCGCAACATTTCAATCGAGAGAGATGATCCGGTTCGAGACAGGATTCACCCTGACTCTGAAGAGTCCATATTTGCGGAATTTGCACCTGATAGGAAAATAGAGAATGTTCTAATGAGGCACGCGTTCTATAGCGTAATGGGTGTTTCATTGGTTGGAGGATTTTTTGCAATTGCTTCCGAGATAACCGGTGTCAATTCCACGCCTTCCCTCGCGTTGATATTGATTACTTTTGCTGTTGGTTTGGGGTCCCGGCAGTGATGACTCTGCACTCCGCAACTTCCTATTATAGAAAGGTTTTCTCAGACACGCGTTATTTGATAACCAATAAGCGGGTTGTACTCAGGGAGGTTACCCGAAAGCTCAAACCGGGTATTCGTGACGTTTCCTTAAACGACATCGTGTCCACGAGGCTGGTCGTCGGCAGGAGAGGAATCAGAAGATTGTACTCGTCCGTCTTAATCGTGGACAGGCATTTGAACAAGAGAGTTGAAGATATGGCAAATGAAAAACTTCGAACGGATTCTGGTAGCGAAAGGGTCGTTTGGGATCAGACACGGGACCTTCACTCCTTCGGCAGCGGTAAGGTGGCAAAAACGTACCGTAGTCGATTTAAAGTACGCAGGCCCGCCTTATTGAGTTACCTGTCTGTTCAGGACGCAAGAAGAGCAAGAGAGATCATTGTGTCCCTCACAAACAAATAAGATGGCAGTACTATGAGCGGTCAGATCAGGGTATCAACTCCCCATACGCCTTGAAGCGTATCTTCCGTTCTGGATTCTCAGTCACCGTTATCATTCACCGCTTGCTTAAATGGGACCACAAATTGTACATAAACCGTACGCTTTTGGATAAGCTCAGACGATTACACCATACCGTAAACCATGAACACGATGAACAGAATGGCTAGGTATGGGTTGGAATACTTGAATAACTGGTAAGAGTATTCTTTTGAGGGATGCCACATGAACCGAATCGAAAGCCCGGCCAGGGGAATTGACAGTACTGTTAGAGCCAACAGCAAATAAGGAGACTGATTTCCAAAGAGCACTGGCATAAACGATACGACGATCAGAATCAGAGCCGATGCAGATATGCACGTAGCAGAAATCTTCACCGGGTAAACTGCGGGAAGCATTGGCACTCTTGCATTCCTATAGTCCTCTTCATACCTGTATGCTATGCTCCAGACATGGATGGGGATCCACACCACAACCAGTGCAAACAGAAACCATGGAAGTATCGAAAACCTGGCCGTCACCGAATACCAGCCTATGACAACCGGAAAACCTCCTGAGAATCCACCCAGGACAATGCTCCAGATACTCCTCCTCTTAAGCAAGTAACTGTAAATGAATACGTTATCGAAAATCCCCAGCGCCATAAAGGCCGCCGAAATAATTCTGGAAAATAAAAGCAGGATGATGATCGAAATAGATATGAGTGTGTATCCAAGAAGCACTCCATTCCTGGACGAAATGCGTCCGGAAGGAATTGGCCTGTTTCTGGTTCTTTGCATCTTTGAATCTATGTCCCTATCCAGGTAATTTGTGACCGATTCAGCGCCGGCAGATCCCAAAAGCGTGGCCACGACAGCGAGAACGATAATTGGAAGGTTCGGTAGAACCCGATTTGCTGCAGCCATGACAGCCCCCACTCCCGACACAAATACAAGGAGAATCCAAACCCTCGGTTTGGTATATGATAGGTACAGGGCGATCTTTGACAGAGCAGTCATTATGATCTATTATGGCTCTAATCACAAGCGATCAGTTAAGAGCTTTCCCGAAGACTGGTTAACAAGATAATTCTGAGTCCGGAGGGTTATTCTTTTGGTCCCTTGGTCTTCTGACTTATTTGCGACGCAGATTCCTGGAGCCAGATGGTTGATATCCAAATGCGGGTATTCCTTTTATCGAATTGCAAAGCGCGAATTTCAAGATAATTGGAGACCTTAGGGATTAGGTGAGTATTTAATATGATCTATAACGTTTAATTGCACATGGAAAAAAGGGGAGGTACAAAACTGGAAACATGGATCAGCAGTCTTTCAGAGAGTCGTTTCGTCACCATTGTGATTCTTGGTTACATGGCCTTGTTCCTGGCGGTAAGTCCTTTATTCCCGGGGGTAAGCTGGTTTCAACTTGGTGATTTCACCCTTCCCGTAGTGAATTACTATCACACAATAATGATCCCGTTCGCACTGATGCTGATAATTCTTGTCGGTTCTATGCTTAAAGTATACCCCAGAATAATGAAAATCGTAAATTACAGCGCATACCTTGTGCTCTTGTTCTCAATCTTGGGGCTTTTCTTCTTCTATCCTTCATGGTCGGTCACTGCAGATGAAGTATTCCAGAGCATAAGGGACGTTATTGTTGTTTTCGATGCCTTCCTCGTTATTGTGTCTCTGATGGTGATTCCGTTAAGAGACAGTAGCCAGTTCAAGAAAATATGGGGTGCCTATATCCTGATTCTTACCGCCGGCATATCGGCGGAGATAGCCGGAATCATGGGTATGTTTCTCGAGTACGGTACATTATTTGGCTTTAGTTCAATAGGATTCATGAGTACTTTCGTCAACTCAGTGGGTGGTTCTGACACATTTCTGGCTAATTTACTTGGCAGTCATTCCCACCAGATGTTGCCTGCGGTCATGGGGTCTATCATAGCAATTGCTGCAGTCGTATTCAGGTATGAGAAACTTACTTCAAGATGGCGCTGGCTCGTTAACGTTGGCCTCCTAGTCTCAATTTTCGGGACCATATCAATGAGCTACGTTTACTGGGTCTCTTCCTTTGGCACATACCAGATACCGGGCATTTTCACCTCAGGGCCTGGCGGAGTCAACGGACTTGCTTTCGACGACTTACTCACCGGGATAGTCGGCGTGGGAGGAATGATTGCGATAGCTGGAATTTACACGGCGTCCAGAGTCAGCCGCGAAAGCATTTCATTGACTATTTCGGAGCTTGGTACCTGGGTAGCAGCGATGTTCGTGATGGTGGGAATCGGTTACTTGATTGAATTCAACGAGGCATTCTATTCAGGATCTGGCGCATCGTACGATAGCGCATTCCTGAACGGTCACATGCTTTTCACATTCTTCCTGATAACTGTGATAGCTGGGGTCGTTGTGACAATAATGCATTACGGCATCCATCCGAGAATGAGCAATTACATTGCTTCCCTGGTGATTGCGGGAACAGTTATTGGATCCGAAGGAGTACTCATTTACACTATGACCCTTGCGTATCAAGTTGAGGCCATAGGACTAATCCTAATCGTTGCTGCGACTATAATGGCACCAATTGCTATGTATATGCCTAGAGATCACCCGGTTGCTAAGACCGCTGCATGAAGGGAGATCAGACTCAATCAGCTGGATGCGAACTTCCATCCGGCTTCTTTTATCTCAAGACAACAACGTAATGATCGCCCTTTCTTTCCTACTTGTTCAATAACCCTTGACGCGGGGAGAGGGATTCGAACCCTCGCTCTCATAGAGAAATAGCTTAGCAGGCTACCGCCGTACCACTGGGCCATCCCCGCCTAGTTCGAGTATCTTTCCTGGAGATCGTTTGCAATCTGCTCTAGAACCTCTTCGAAATCCTCATTCTCCAGGTTGACGAGTTCTCCACTTGGAAGCAGTATCTTTGCTATGTACATTTCTCCATCCTTGGAAATCTCCACTTCTGCCAATTTGTCCCCCATGATGTCCGCCCTGAGAATCAGCGAATATATTATGATTTATGCCTATTGGG
>JAMDBT010000020.1 GCA_023487205.1 Thermoplasmatota archaeon | reverse complement strand
GCCACAACCCCGCCGATTATGTAAAAATCAGTGGCTGTCAAGTTGAGCGAAGAACTGGAACTGCCTGATGCAGTCGCGAACTGAATGGTATACAGGTTCTGCCCGCTTCCAACGCTAACCTGCACCGGAGACATGAAGTGGTAGTCTCCTGCAGAGTCAATGACGAAGGCCTGCACCCAGTAAGTTCCCTGCGGTAGGTCAAATATGACAGCAGAAGGCGCAGTAGCTTGGTTGGGTAACCCTCCGCCAGGTATTTTCATCGTATCGTTCCAGAAGAACCCGTTGTCTACCACTACCCCCCATGTAACGCCAGAGGTACCGACCAGGCCATTCTCCTCGAACTCCACCGAGTAGGATGGCTGGATCGAGGCACTGAGATCGATTGTCACGTTCCCGCCGTTTACTGTAAATGTACCGCTGGTCGGGCTGATCGTGTAAAAGCGATTTGTGGATGCCAGTGTGTAACTGTACGTGCCATTTGGCAACGACGGAATGGTTACCACTGCCCCCGTACTGAAAAATGGGCTTCCTGCTAAAGTCCAGCCGCCAATTCCCGGATAATTTAAGGTAGCTGACACGGTGAAGGACGGATACGGGAAAGGAGACGGAGCTATATTTGGCACCTTGAACGAGACCTGGTACCCGGGAATCGATTTCAGATACACGGTCAGGCCGGAGTTCTTAACGCTGAACGTCCCGGTCAATGGAGAGAGGGCGATCCCATAAGAGTATGTGAGATAGCTGTAATTTCCGTGCGGCAACCAGATTGGAAAAGATGTTGCGTTGAAAAATGAACCATAGCCAGTTCCATTTATCGCCAAACCCCAGTACCACGCAGTGCCAGGGACATTCTTAGGAGGATTGGTGATAACGAACGTGACGGGGTAGGCCGCCTTTGCAGTGCTGAACTGGATCTGAATAACCAATGTCGACCCCGAGACGGTCTCCGTTCCAGAGGACGGGGTGGCCGTGTATCCCTTCAAGGCCGTAACTGTGTAGGAATAGGTCTGGTTAATCAATGAAAAGTCAACGTAATCGTGCTGGGACACGTAGGTGGTATTGGTGCTGGAGTAAAGTGTTCCGTGAGTGGGCGCATCTACCACGCTAACCGAAAACTTTTGAGTATTCGGCAAACCGGATTCAAGGAATTCCACGGTGTATGCTGGCAAAATGGAGACGCTTGTACCCACGGTTGTGTTCTTACCGCTTATGGTGACGTTACCAGCGGAAGGGGACAGTGCAGTTCCGTATGCGGGGTAGAGAATGTACGAGTACGTACCGTTCGTCAGGCCGGTGAAGTAATCCAGCAGGTTGTTAGTAGACGGTGGTGCGGACACTGTTGGGCCATATACCACGTTCACTCCAGTGACCTGCGCATACCACGTCCAGGCAATTCCCGGCATGACAGATGGGAAATTTGTCACCGTGAAATTGAGGTCGTATCCTTTTGGTGGCGGCGCTGAGGTAGTCTGGTTGTAGAATGAAACACTCACAGTTACATTTTTCCCGCTCACAAACACAGTCCCGCTGGACGGCGTTGGAATGTACTGATACGTTGGAAGTGACACGGTATTAACAGTAAAGCTGTACGTGCTGTTTGCCAAGCCGGTGAAGTTAACGTACTGGTTGGTGCTGGCAACCGTTCCGATCATATTTACCTTCCAGGTCACCCCATTTGCGAGTCCAGACTCGTGGAAAGATGCCTTATATGAGAGGGGGGTGAATGGACTAGCGCCAACTCCACCTGAGTTCCTTTCCTGTGGGAATGCAGCAATCAAAAAAGAAGATCCCACCATTAGAAAACCCACAAAAATAGCCAGGAGAATGGCTTTCTTGTTTAACGACGAGAATTTTGTCATGGACTTATATCGCAATCTTTATTAATTTATTTGTCGCTCTATTTCCATGCTCAAATCATCTGATTCTTTCCCCATCTTCTGCCAGCTTGCCTGAAAACTTCACTCTACCTGACAAATTGGCAAAGTTATGGCTCTTAGCAACATCTATCATAGAATTGGAAATAACGAAGTGTGAATCTGGGCAATCTGATCTCTTTGGGGCATGTCAATCTTCAAGAGATATCTGCTGAAGGAAACGAGAAAATCAGCAAATCCAGAATATCGCTAATAGGGTTGGGCGGGACAGGCAGTCTCGCGGCGCAATTATTCGTCAGGGCAGGGGTAAAGAAATTAACCATTGTTGATTTCGACGGCATTAACGCCACCAACTTGCAGCGACAGATTAACTACGGGTCTGATGACTTAAGAAGGAAAAAGACAGAAGCGACTGCGGCGCTCCTGCGCAGAATACGTGACGATACAGAAATCGTAGAATGTGGAGAAACTCTGGATGAGTCCAGCGCGGATAGAATACTCTCAGGAAATAACCTGATATTCGATGGTACAGACAATATGGTCGCAAGGGACACGATAAACAATTTTTCATTGCATAGCGGAACGCCATGGATTTTCACCTCCGCCATCGGCACTGCAGGCGAATACAAAGCGATCATTCCGGGAGTGACATCGTGTTTGAGGTGTTTCGTGCCCGTGATGAACGCTACCCATCTCAGCTGCTCGGAACAGGGCATCCTTAATTCCGTGCCTTCCATCATCTCAGGCATGGCATATACGGAGGCAATCAAAGTAATCCTGGGAAACCCAAACGTGGGGGACCTTCATTTCGTTGATCCCTGGCGTGATTCCCACGAGCAAATCCGGATCGCCCGCAGGAAAGACTGCAGTGCCTGTTCAGGTAAAACGTAAATACTATCAATATCTCCGAAGGTTGTGACGTCGAGAGAATTCGATTATCATTCACCGCATACTCTGGAAGAAGCTCTTTCCATGGTCTCCAGTTATGGGGAAGGGGGCAAGATCCTGGCCGGCGGCCAGAGCCTGATACCGCTATTGAAGTCCAGGCTATTCGCTGTCCCTCATCTCATCGACATTGGAAGAATTGAAGGCATGCGGGGTGTGACCGAGGACAAGAAGGAGATTCACATCGGGCCGTTGACAACGATATCAGAAATCGAAAGTGATAAGGTGGTCCGGGAACATCTCCCCGCTCTGGGGGATGCATCGTCGGTGATTGCAGATCCTCTCATCAGGAATGCGGGCACAGTTGGAGGAAATGTGTGCCATGGTGATCCAAGCAACGATATTCCTGCGGTAATGCACGTTCTTGGGGCAAATTTCGTTCTTGAAAAAACCGGAGACCGGAGAATTTCTGACGTTGAGAATTTCTTTGTGGATACCCTGCAGACAGACGTAAGAAGCGGAGAAATACTTACTGGGATCGTTATTCCAAACCCCCCTGAAAGGTCGGGCAGCGCATATCTCAAGGCAGAGAAAAGGGCTGGAGATTTCTCCCTTGCCGGGGTAGCCGTCTATCTGGAACTGGGGAAAGGTGAAACAGTGTCGAAGTTGAAGATAGCCCTGACGTCAAGCGGCCCGAAGGTTATGGCTGTGGATGGACTTTACGCGATAATTCACGGGAATACCCTGTCCCCTGACGTGATGGGCAGAATCTGTAAGAGGGCTTCATCCGTTTCCAGACCGGTGGATGACGTGCATGGCACTGCAGAATACAAGAGAAACGTTGTATCCATGCTCACCGGGGATGCAATCAAGATTGCCCTTGACCGGGCTAAAGGAGGGCGACGATGATGGCGTCGATTATACGAATTAAAGTGAACGGAACCAAGAAGAGAGTGGAAGTCGAACCGCGGGAATTGCTTGTCGATGTAATTCGGGATAAACTTGGACTGGTGGGAACAAAAGTCGGATGTGAAACGAGTAATTGTGGAGCATGTACAGTGATTGTTGATGGCAGGGCGGTAAAATCCTGCACCATGTTTGCAGTGCAGGCAGACGGGAAGGAGATTACCACTGTAGAGGGGCTGTCAAAGGACGGCGAACTTCACCCTATCCAGAAGGCTTTCGTGGAGAAGCACGGCATGCAGTGTGGCTTCTGCACGTCTGGAATGCTCATGACTGCTTACTGGCTCTTGAACAACAGGAGGAATCCAAATGATGGAGAGATCAAGAGACACTTTTCCGGAAACCTGTGCAGGTGCACCGGGTACCAGGACATCATTGAATCAGTGAAGCATGCCTCCAGGTTGATGTACCCCAAAGAGGAACAAATCGAGGTCTCACAATGAGCCCCATGAGAAACGAACGAGACATGGTAACCGGAGGGATGCGCTATATTGGTGATATCGTGCTTCCGGAGATGCTTCACCTGACCATAGTGAGGAGTCCATACTCCTTCACGAAGATAGGCAGCATAAGCGGAGGCATCTGCTGGAAGGACCTGGATGCCAGGATGAGGTCTTTCGGCGAGGGCGAGACTGGCGGAGATCCCGGCACCATGGAGCCGGTGTTTGCCAGGAACCACGCCTTCTATGCAGGTCAGCCGGTTGCTGCGGTCATGGGAAAATCCCTTTACGAAAGCGAGAACCTTGCTGAATCCGTGGACGTGGAATATGACCCCCTGAAACCAGTGATGAGCATAGAAGCTTCTCTGGAGTCTCCCCCAGTACACAAGTCCTTGTCGTCCAACATTCTGAGCAGCAAGGGAGTCGGGAAGGATTTCACAATTTCCGAGAAACACGTCACTCTATCCGATACTTTCATGATGGAGAGGATAGCCACTAATCCCATAGAGGGTCGCGGAATTGTGTGCTCCTATGACGGGGACAGGCTTACGGTCTGGATTTCGGGACAGTCGGTCCACAGCATAAAGCTGGGCATGGCAGGAACCCTGGGTCTCCCGCTGGAGAAAGTGCATGTCATTCATGTTGACACGGGCGGTGCATTTGGCCTGAAAGGGGGAATGTACCCGGAGTATGCCATTGCTGCATATGCATCAATGAAGTTCAAGAAGCCGGTCAGGTGGATTGAGACCAGAAGGGAGCATATTTCAGCAAGCAAGCCGGGGCGGGGAGTCAAGGGGGAGGTCACCATGTCTGCGCGCAATGACGGGCGTATCCTCGGAATCAGGGGCAGGGTTCTGGTGGATGCCGGTGCCTTTGGGGGATTCAACGAGTTCTCGCCGCGATGGATAGCACTGCAGGTCACCGGTCCATACGACATCAGGAACGTTTATTTCGACGCGCTCGCCCTGGTCACAAACAAGCCGCCGCAAGGACCGTACCGTGGAGCAGGACGGCCGGAGGCTTCATTCCTCATGGAAAGGATGATTGATCTCCTGGCCGACGAACTGGATCTTGATCCGGTGGATGTGAGGCTGAAAAATGCTGCGACTGAACCTCTTAAAACACCAACGGGAATGAACATACCAGAGTCCAGGTCGTTCCTGGAGGAGGCGATTCGGGAACTGGGCTATCGCGATGTGCGGAGGGAAGAGAACCCGGGATTTTCGTTCTTTGCTCTTCTTCCTGCATCCTCTCCGGGAGAAGGGGCGAGGATTCAATGCAAGGACGGAAGGATCAGGGTGTGGCTGGGCGGCAACACTCATGGGCAGGGACATGAACACTGGGTCAAGTCTCTCCTGTCTTCACAATTTCAGGTTGACCCGGGGGTAATAACCCTCGAATATGCTGACACCGACATTCTGGAAAAGGGTGAAGGTTCATGGGGAAGCAGATCCGCCATGGTGGGCGGAAACGCAATCATAGAAATTGCGGGGCGAATCAAATCAAGAATCCAGAGGGAGGAGGGTCACTACAAGCCAGAGATTCTTCTTGACGGAGAATATGACGAGCAGGATTTCGTTTCGTTCAAGAAGACCTTGATTTCCTACGGTGCTAACCTGTTGACCTCGGATGTGGACCGATACGGAAACGTCAGGGTCAAGGAGTGCAGGTCGTACTACGATGTGGGAAAAGCCATTGTCCCGCACATGGTCAGGGGCCAGATAACGGGCGGTGCGATCCAGGGAATCGGCCAGACTCTGTATGAACAGATCGCGTATTCCAGCGACGGCACGCTGCTGACCGCGAGTATCTCCGATGCCGGGCTTGCAACTGCAGAAAAGATTCCGCAATTCACGGTGAAATATGCTGAGCACCCGTCCGAGTTTCCCCACGGTGCCAAGGGTGTGGGGGAATCCCCGACCATTGGGGTTCCGACTGCACTTGCAAGATCCATAGAGCTTGCAACGGGGAAGAGGATCAGGAATACTCCGGTAAAGCCGGAGGATCTTATTTCCTGAGTATTCCCCTGCGCAGCCCCTCCGCTTCAGCTTCCCGAAGATCCTCCGGGAGATCCACGTCCATCAGCTGCCATTCATCGACCGGCACCGTCCTCAGTCTATCCCGGTGCCTAAGGAGGACTTCCCTCCCGCCGGAATCACCCCTGAGTTCAATCAACTCCTGGAAATAAGATCGGGGAAACACCGCAGGGCTCACGGGCTTTCCCGACAGCGTGCATGAAGCGATGGATCCGTCATCCTCCTCACAGGCCGAAATGAGTCGATCCAGCAGACTTTCCTGAAGCAGGGGTTCGTCTCCCGGGATTATCAGGACGCCGTCGGAATCCTTCGGCATTGACCTGATGCCGGCGATGATGGACGAAGACATCCCGTGGCCGGGATTTTCGTTGACGATCATCAAGACCCCATGGGGAAGGATGTCAGCAATCCCGGTGCTGGCAACAACGGCCGTCACGCTCCTGCACCTCGACCTCATGGCCGCCATTAAGGGATAGTGCAAGATCGGATGTCCGCACAGGACCGCACGTGTCTTGTCGCCACCGAAACGCCTGGAAGGGCCGGCAGCGACGATTATGGCATCAATTTTCATTGTGCTTGACCAGCGCCGCCTGGAATGCTTCTATAACTCTGTCTACATACTTCCGTGCAGCATCGTTTACCATTCGTGACCCCAGGGTCGCAGCGGTTCCGCCGATGGTCATGTCCACTTCCCAGTTTATGTCGCTTCCTTTCCCGCCGGATGCCAGGGCAAAAGAGACCGTGAAGTTCATTGATGATCCTGCGCCGGAACCCCTCCCTTTTGCTTTCACCAGGGAATATGGAACTTTTTCGGTAACCTGGAGATTTACGTTGAAGCTCCCCTTGATGAATGAAACGCCCGCCTTTACCTTCAACTCCGCCAAGTCATCGCCTTTCACGGTGAACTCCTTCAGGTCAGGCACAATCTCCGGGAGAAGGTGAAGGTTGGTCGCAAAGCCATAAACAGACTCCGGTGACATCTGGCATTTGAATCGGCCGGAATAGATCATGCCTGACAATAGGAGCACCGGTAATGAATTTGGCGAGATCAGGATCACCGGGTCTCTGGCATGGACCGGACTTCTCCTGGACGGTCTCTTCTATGCAGGCAAAGTTGATTTATTATTGGGGTATCTCAGCACAATGCTTGCGGATAATTTCGGCAGGCCAATCAAAAGCATGAGGATTCAGGTGAACACCGCCTGCAACCTTAAGTGCTTCTTCTGTCACATGGAAGGCACGCCCGTCCACATGGACGCAATGTCACCGCAGGAAATCGAGGCAGTTGTGCGCACAGCTTCCGGATATGGGGTAAACAAGATCAAGTTCACCGGAGGTGAACCCCTCATGAGGCGTGACATGGCAGAAATTGTCGCCCGTACGAGAAAACACATATCCGGAGACATCTCAATGACGACCAATGGGTTCTTCCTGCCGAAGTATGCAAGAGAATTGCGCAACGCCGGCCTGGATCGAGTGAACATCTCAATGCATTCCATCGAGTCGGAAGGGTTTCGCTTCATTACGGGAACAGACGGCCTTTCCAAAGTCAGATCGGCGATTGCTTCGGCAAAGGATGCTGGTTTCCACCCTATCAAGATTAACTTCGTAGTGCTGAAGGGCGTAAACGAGGATCAGATAGAAAGCATGCTGGAGTTTTGTGCAGAGAATGGCGTTACGCTGCAACTGATAGAGTTTGAAACCACCAGGGAGGGGTTAGAATCCGAACAGTACCAGAAATACCATAGGGACATTTCCTACCTTGTAGAAGAATTCAGTGTGAGATCTGATGGAATCAGGTACAATGATATACACCTGAGACCGAGATTCAATGTGGAAACGGCAAAGGGACGGACTGAAGTGGAACTCGTAATGCCCATGAAGAACTGGAGGTTCTGCAATAACTGTACCAGGATGCGCCTAACATCCGAAGGAAGATTGAAATCCTGCCTTATGAGGTCTGATTTGGACGTGGACATTTCCGAGTTTTCGAGGAAAGGAAAAGAATTGGATCTATCCCGTGCTTTTGTCCGTGCGGTGAAAATGCGGGAGCCGTACTGGAAAATCGAGGATGAGATAATAACGCCAGTTCAGGTCATTGAATGACTGATCACACAGTAGAAAAGAAGATCGACATTGACACCCTCGTAGTCACGGTATCCACATCCAGGACTCCAGATTCCGACGTGTCCGGATCGTTGATGGAGGATAAAATGAGGCAGATCTCTGGCAGCACCTCCAGAATGCTGATCAGGGATTCATCCGAGGAGATCGTAAAGGCCCTTGAGGGAGCCACGTCAGATGTAATCGTTTTTGTTGGCGGTACCGGCCCTTCAAGAATGGACTTGACTGCCGTGACCCTGAGATCGCAATGTGAGAAGGAGATTCCTGGGTTTGGAGAATTGTTCCGGAGAAGGAGCGAGGATTCTGTGGGACTAAAGGCATACCTTTCGGACGCGTCAATGTTTATTTACGATCGGAAAATAATTTTCGCGGTTCCCGGATCCAGGGGTGCACAGGAAATGGCGTCCGAGATTATTAGCGGAATCCTGTGGCATCTCCTCGGGGAAGCGCGAAAAGAGTGAAGGTTAGGAATCCCGAACGGTCAATTCGAACCGTAATGGGCTTTCACAACTACAAAAACCTGATAGAAAAGACGAGACTGGTCACTTGTAGATGCTTCTTCTATGACCAAGTGATCTGACAACTATCACTCTTATATTTTCTTCAATGTCCGCAATCACCCTATAATCGCCAACTCGCAGCTTGTACTCAGCCCTCCCGACCAACCTAACAAAGAACCTGTGTGGATCGCTTCTTGTGCTTTCTATTTTCTGGAAAATCTTTTTGGCTACGGGAATGTCCAGACCCCGAAGTTGGAAAAGGAAGTGATTGAGAGTCTTCAGCAGGTGACCTCCTCCCACGACTAAAGCCGCGGGCTTCCTGCTTCAGCGACTGCTGGCGGAGTCTCCACAGGCGTGAATTCCCCTCGGTCCGAAGGTACTCTGTCCTCCATGCTAAGCCACCTGACTTTACGGATGCAGGCACGCATGGAGCAATATGCGATCCGACCTCTTTCACTTCTGTCTGCCAGCGGACAGAAATTACATCCAATAACGACATAAAACGGTTCGCT
>JAMDBT010000039.1 GCA_023487205.1 Thermoplasmatota archaeon | reverse complement strand
CAGTCATTGGTTCCACGGCGACCGATTTGGATTCCGAATACTTGCCATTGTAAACGACGAAATATGGCATGTTAGACCTGTCTATCTCCACGAGACCATATCCGAGGTTCAGTTGAATCAGGCCATCACTCCGAAAGCAGTTGTCGTACGCAGTCCCATCCGTCGGAACTATGCAGTCCCCAACGGGGATCAGGGTGCCGTCAGGAAAATGGCCATCCACGTAACGCAACATCTCGATACCAGAATTGGAAACGATCTTCCACTCCCCATTGAAGCAGAAATATGGATGAGATCCTATCACAAGGGGGGTATTTTTTGTGCCCACGTTCTTGATTCTGAACTTGCAGCTTAACCGTGATTCGCCTATTTCGAATGTCATATCACAGCGCACTGAAGAAGGGAGCCCGCGGTTTTTGATTTCTGTATGAAGAAGCATGCTTGAATCAGATGCCTGGATCGGGTTCCATTCTACATCCATGGTGAGCCCATGGATTGAATTATTTCCATCATTCTTGGGCAAGGAATATCTCTTTCCCTCGAAAAAGTAGGTTGCGTCTCTCACCCTG
The DNA here is from genome assembly GCA_023487205.1 of Thermoplasmatota archaeon. Classification (GTDB taxonomy): domain Archaea; phylum Thermoplasmatota; class Thermoplasmata; order Thermoplasmatales; family Thermoplasmataceae; genus JAMDBT01. The sequence goes on along the minus strand of JAMDBT010000039.1, from coordinate 9,028 downwards.
TTGGCGTAGGGGATAAGGGCAGCTGCCCCACCGTGTGTCGCAATTCCGTCTGCCGCCGGCTTCAATATTTCCTGCTCCTGCAGAAACAAACTTGATACATGCGCACCCCGTGTATCGATGTTACAGCGTGACCGGTTACCGGAACTGATTGTCAGTTTCATCCTGTACCGTATCTCAAATGTAAGAAATATATCATTCCAGTGGATAGCTAATCAACATAATGCTGTGGAAAAAGAAAGACGGTTCGGAAGTGCGCATAGTGAAAATCTGTCCTATGTGTAATACAGAATATGATCAGAATAATTTCTTCTGCTCGAAGGACGGGCATAGGCTCTACCTGGATAGCGAGAATCTTGGCGACGGAGTCCCATCACAATGTCCGAGATGTGGCTCAAGACTCACCGAGAATTTGAATTCCTGCCCGGTCTGCGGATACAGGACGCACCAGCCTGAACGCGACGGGAGACTGGCCAGGCTTGAAGTTGAGGGTTTTGGCGTGTTATATATAGCTGGCTTCCCGGTGGAAATCGGAAGAAAGGAACTTGCAAGGCACCCATGGTCCAGCAAGGTAAACAGCAGACATCTGCGCATAAGCAGGGATGGAGACCGCTATTTCGTGCAGGACCTTAAAACACTGAACGGTACTTCCGTTGACGGAGTGCTCATAAACCAGAAAGGCGGAGTGAGGAAAAAGGAAATACGCGATGGAGGGGTTATCCGAATAGGAGGATCAGACCCGGAAGGAATCAGAATCGTATTCAGGATTCTAGAAAGGAGCATGTGGGGCCATGTGTAGACGAGAGGTGATTTGCTGAAATATCACGCAAGTAAGAGGAGTTACCTTGCTACGGGAACACTTATGGCTACAGGTCTCTCCTTTGCACTTATCGAGTTTTCCAATATTTCCAGCATTCTGCCCAGGTTTTCCCTTTACCTGGTGTACGCAGCCTCAATTTTGACGATTGCTCTTTGGCTGTCCCACCCTTTTTCCGTGCAGCAAACGAGGGCAGAAATTGAGGATTCCAAAGCGGTGGCCCTAATGCTCGTGCTTCTGGCAATGATCTCTTCTACTTTCGCATACCTGTTTATCCTGAACTTGTTTGGGAGGCTCTACGAAGCCATCCTCTTCATTTCACTGATATCTGTTTCGGCGTTCCAATCACAGCCTCAGACCAGGGACAAGAAAGGAAAGCCGGCTGGCCCGGCCAGATCTGCGGTCACAGGAACCTCCACTGCAACCCTTTCGTTGATTGGATTTGCTATGCTTTTCACTTCGCAAATTAGCCCCCTGTATGTGATTCCCATCATTCTGCTCAGTTCATTCCTTTCCACAAGGAACATGATTCGGATGGATAGACTGGAAAGAGCTGCGAGGAGATCGCTCATGCCGGTATTTGCCATATCCTTAAGCGAAATCACGTTCATTGCCTATCCCCTGTTCGCGGGATACGGGATCGCGCTTTTTTTCGCGGTGGGGATAATATTTGCCGTGCTGGGAATCCTTCTATCAATGCTCAGCAGGGTGTCTTTTGTTTCCCGTCTCAACGACATTCTCTTACTGGCAATAGTGCTGTTAACGATCCCCGCACTGCTGTACACGTCATACACGTTCCTTCTTCTTACACTTGCGATCGTTCAGGTAGCACTCATCCTTATGGGCAATTCATTTTTCGACGGGCAGTTCAGGATTGTCGTGAAGTCCCTTCGCTTTGGAAAGCGAAGTTTTCCGGCCGTCCCCATACTTGGTGTATCGGTCATCGGCCTCTCCAATTTCTTTGGACTGTTTCCCTCAATCTTTTCTTTTGGCTCTATTTCATGGCTTTCGGGAAACCTTCCTGCGCTTCTCGGATTTCTCATTGCCCTGTTGATATTGTCCGGGCTGAGCAGGACCGGGAACGGATCGTCAAGTGCAGTTCTGTATACGCTCTCGATATTCCTGTTCTTCTGGGGACTGTACACGATATTTTCAATCAGGTATGGCGGTTTCTGGGATACAGGGCCGGTGATTTCAATTTTCATAGCGCTTCCCATAGCGGCCATCGTATTGTATGAACCAACTTTCAGGGCAGCAAGAGGATATTCCACCAAGATACCAGTTTCCCTCTCCATATCTCACCAGTTAGGTTCTACCCAGTACCTGAGGGGGAGGTACGACGTTAACCTTGAAAAGAACAAGAAGAGGAACAAGGATCTTCTTGGCGCTGGCGGCTTCGCATACGTTTTCAAGGGACGAGACGTAATGGAAGGCAAGGACGTTGTGGTCAAGGTTCCAAGAGTATACGACGAAGAGAGCAAGGGAGACAGGGAGAGGAAGGAGTTGCTTCAGGATGCCATAAGGCAACTCACCAGCGAGAGCAAGGTACTATCTTCGCTGAATTATCCGGGAATCGTTGGATTCATAGACTTTTTCAGGGAAAATAACGACTACTACCTCGTGGAGGAGTACGCTGACGGAAAGAATTTGAGCCGTTTCCTTGGAGATTCCCTCAGGCCGGGACAGAAGTGGGGCGAGGATGAGGTATTTGATTTTGCGGTGCGTCTCCTCCTGTCACTGAACTACATGCACATGCACGAGGTATTTCACAGGGATCTCAACCCCGGCAATGTCGTACTTTCCGAGAAAACCCCGAAAATCATAGACTTCGGGACCTCTAAAACACTCCTCGGCAGGATGTCCAAATCCTTCTTCTCCCACAGCCAGAGGGTGGGCGTTCCCTGCTACCATCCGCCAGAACTGGACCTGGATCAGAAGATTCCGGCGTCGTCGTCGTACGATACCTACTCGGTGGGAGCCCTTATGTGCTCCATGGTCACTGGAAAGTTTCTTGATGATGAGGAAATGCGCAAGAAGTACGGGCTTCCATTTGTCAACGCACGCTACCTTGTGGACGAAGTGGAGGGAAAAGTGTCGCAGAAGATGTTTGACATCATCAAGAAGACCGTTTCTTACAATGCAGACGAAAGATACCAGTCCGCATTTGAAATATTATCGGATCTGTTCGGATTCAAGGGGGATTTTGTTGTCACCGACATTGGCAATACATATTCTCTAACTCCTGAATCCAAATTTAACGTGGTTCTCAATCCCTCAGCTCGACCTCCGGAAACCCCTGTAAAGCCTCCGGAGAATGGAGACCTTATCCTGAAAGACTCTGCCGGGTCGGATCCGGTCGCCGGCGCGCTTAGTTACAGTGAATCTCACGGGAAGTATGTCATTTCTTCATACAGGAGGAGGACGGTCTACAGGAAAAAGATCGGCACATTGCTCGAGAAAGCACTGGTTTTTGCGTTAGAACCGGGATATACCTATTCATTCGACGCGGACTTCAAGAGTGGAATTTTTGAGTATTACAGGAGGCTCTAACTTGGATATTGGTTATGTCAGTATGAAAGGCAAAGTCAGAAAGCGTGACGAAGACTCCCTGATGGTAATGTTTGGGACTACCGACTCCGAGGAGGGGAAGTCTGAAAGGTGCCTTATGGTCCTGGCCGATGGTATGGGGGGAGCTCAAAGGGGGGAGAAGGCTAGCAAGATCGCGGTTGACGCATTCATGAGAAACGCGAGAAGACTATTTTCGAACGGCGAGGAGAACATCTTTGATATTTTGCTCGAGAGTCTTGATGATGCCAACAAAGACATTGTTGAATATGCCAAGTCAAAGAGGATCAATGAAATGGGTACCACGGTGACTGCAGCTTTTTATGACGGTGAGTTCCTGAACGCGGTGAACGTTGGGGACAGCAGGACCTATCTGCTGAGCCAGGATGCGCCAATTGTGAAGACGATCGATGATTCATTCGTAATGGAGCTTGTCCTCTCTGGGGTCATAACGGAAGATGACGCGAGAATCCATCCAAGGAAAAACGAGATCATGCGCGCGCTGGGATACGAGGGCGATGTCTCTTCGCCAACTTACAGGTGGAGGGTATTTCGGGACGACAAGATACTGCTATGCTGCGACGGCTTTTGGGAACCGTTCTCCGAGGAGATGCTTCTGGAAGCAGCCTATATGCCTGGTGCTGCACAGACCGTTATCGAAAACATGGCATACCTGGCCAATGAGATGGACGGGTCTGACAATATTTCAGGAATCTTGTGTAACCCTGCGCAGCCAATGAAATTCTCCAATTTCATAAACAGGCCAACGCATCAGGGTAAGAAGATTTCCGGAGGTAGCCCGAAACCAGGCATTATGAAGAACGTCAGCTAGTGCTGCTCCCCCGGTAATCCGGTGCCTTTTTCAAGGCATGATCCGCAAACACAATCATTAGCCAGAATAGCCAGCAGTTTCCGCTTCTCGTCTTCCACCTTGACGGAAGAACACCAGCAGGGGGCCGGGGCTCCGCATATAAACTCTGATCCGCAGATACTGCAGGTCAGCAACCGTGACACAAATCCGAAGCCAACTATCGAAGATAAAGTTACAGAGCCGGAAAGGAATGATTTAGAATCCTCATTCCTGGGTCCTCATTGCTCAGTGGTAGCAAATTTCTAACCGTTGCGGCAAACAGTGCTGAACGGGATTAGGAATAGTATTGTTCAGCCCGCCACCACCGCAAAATCTAGATAGACAGACAAGCGCACCGGAATATTATATGTACTCCAAAGACGTCACATACGAGTTGATTGTTTCTTCAAATATCCGGGAAGCCCACAAGATGATGATCGATGCCGCGGGAACTGGAGCAGGGACCTTCGTGATCAGCGGCAGACAGGGTTCCGGGAAAAGCTTGCTTGCCAGGAGCATGGTTGTCGGTCTCCGTAACAAAGGGATCCTCCCCTATCATACAAGAGTGTATCACGGAACCCAATCAACAGGATACCGCGAATTCGTTGACCTGCTTGCTCAGGCTGGGAAAAGGGACAAGATCTTAGGCCCGGACGAGATATTAGAAGCATTTCATCAGGTTATTCACAATGCGTATCCTTCTGGAATTGCCTTTATCCTGGAGAGCCTTGACAGATGCGGTGATCAGAGCAGGGATCTGTTCATTCGATTATCCCAGATGGAACTGAGGGGTTCTTATCTCCTCTTGGCGACGATCCTCAATTCGGCCGGAGGATGGACAGAATATGAGCTCTTCAGGGTAATGGTGGAAAATGATACCAAAATCGTCCTCGTTGAACTCAAGGAGTCTACTCTGGATGATGTGGTATTTCTTGCAGAGAAGCTCGGGTACAAACTCCCTGAGGATTTCATCAAGAACGTCTACGAGATGTGTTCCGGCAATCTTTGGTATATTGCGCACGCAATTGAATACTACCATAGGATTGGAATCATAAACGCCGACATGGAAATTGACTGGGCCATGTATCGCTACCTTCCAATTCCCCCGTCTATCGAAGATAACTACTGGGGAGTTTACAAGTCATTGACCAGGGAAGAACAGCTTGTCCTTGATTGCCTGATGCTGGAATCTGGATCCATGGATGGGCAGGAGTTCGACACACTTTTGCCGGAGAATGAATACCACACGTCAAAGGTGGTTAGTGCGCTCCGCAACAACAGCATTATCCATGCGACCAAGGAGAGGATTGGTTTCTTCAGCGTGAGCTTTTACCAATACTACTCGAATCAGAGAAATGGAAAAGTTCCAGAACGCGTGCTTCTGGCCGTCCGATACCGGAATACATTTGGAACTCTTCCGCTGCACCTTAGACTGCTTTCTATGCTGTTAAATGGTGAGTCAGGCGAAGTCCTGAGTATTATCAGGGACATGGGAGTATCCATTGTCAAGTCTTTCCACTCACTGGGACAGCTTGACCGGTTTATTGAGTTAGCCAAGAGCAAAATTCCGGAATCAGACCTGGGCCATCAGATGGAACTTATCAGGGGAGCTCACCTGTATTATCTTGGATACACTGCAGACGCTGCCAAGGGACTGGAAGGATTAGTTTTCGAGGAGAAGGAGCGGATACAGCAGAATGTTCTTCTTGGACTTATCTACAATATTCAGGGGGAATACGCCAAGTCTGAAGCCTGTGCGCAAACCGTGCTCAGTACGCCCGGCATTGGAGAGAGAAGTAGATGCGACGCAACCGCGATCATGAGCGAGGTCTGCCTGAACACCGGCAGGACGGATGAGTCCATGGAGTTGGCGCAGAACCTCCTGTCCCAAAGCGAGAAGAATGGTTATTATGATCTGATTGGAAAAGCTCTCACCCTTATTGGAAATAATTACATTTCCCAGGGAAAGCTCGATGAGGCGATGAAAAGCTACGATAGGAGCATTGAGGTTTCCGAGAGGAACGAACTCAAGACGCAATTGATGTTTAACCTGATCAACAAGGGGAGCATCTATAGCGGGCGAGGGGAGAATGACAAGGAGATTTCCGGATATCTCGAAGCACTCAGAATTTCATATTCAATCAGTGAGGTAGCTGTCAGGTCATTCGCACTTTCTTCGCTCATAGATGTCTACTACAACCTTGGGAAGATTCGTGAAGCAGCGGCCTACCTGCAAGTAGAGTCCGAACTCGTCGAGACGACGGGAAACGCGAACATGCAGTTCTGGCAGAACAGGAACACCATGATGTTTGGGCTCATGGATCTGAAGTTGTCCGAACTCGCACCAGTGGCTGAGGAAGCAATTGAAATTACAAACAAACTGGATTATGAAGAGGGGAGAGAGATGTTCAGGGCAATGACCGCCTCTTTGAATCTGTTCCTTGGGGATGATCACAGTATAAGCGACCTGAACCTGTTCGTAAAACGGTACGAGCCGTCGGACAGTTTTCTACCGTATTTTTATGTCCTCGGGTCTGTGACTTTTCTGGCGAACGGCAAGTTTACCAAGGGCATGCAATCTATCGACAGATTAATTGAAGCGTGTTCCTCGAATTCTGAGGACCGCTTTTACAGATCATGGGGAAAGGCGGCGCTCATCATGAGACTGGCTTTTACATTGGATTCCGAAAAATTATTGCCCGCCATTAATTCTTTCGAAGAGAAATCCTCAGAGTTTCCATTTGTGGACAGTATCATAAAGTCCGGCAGGCTGGTATTTCAGCATACCTCTTCAGCAGATGTTGCTCAACTTCTTCTGCTTAAGCTGGACTCGGATTACGTTAACTCGCTGCCAACATTACTCTATGGACTCGTGAGAATTATTCAAGCCCGAATGCTGCAGGCCTCGTTTCACCTCGATCCCCTGGAATCCTGCAAAAAACTCGGTCTTGAGAATAACAAACTGTTTGCGAAAGTCCTGGCCTCACTTCAGGCGAACGATTCCAAAGCGACAAAGCCGAGGTAATACCTCCCGGCATCCTTCAGAAACATATAGCCGAAAAATTACATAGACAAAATCAAAAAGAGACCTAAACTGAAATTAGCATGGGACCGTTGAGATTTGAGATAGATTTCATTTCAAGTCTTTTTAATATGTCTTTGAGTTCTCTATCTCACGACCTGGGAGCAAAAGCGCATTGACCTGCTGGAGAATGAGAAAATAAAAGCATGGCATGACAAGACGAAGAGAAGGTCGCTCTTATCTGCTGATGTATGGGTTAGGAATTTGGGGCTATTCTGCGAAAGAATGAATACAGACCCTGAGAGCATTCTCAATCTGGCTAAATCTGGAGATCTCAAGAATCTGTTTTGAGCTTTCGTGCAGAGAATGGAATCAGAGGGGAAAGCAGGATCGTACCCCTCGAAGTATCGAACGATGCTGAATAATTGGGTTAGATTCAATGATATTCAGTTCAAGATAGAGGAGAAAGGGGAGAATAATATCTGTATTGAAGTGGAAAATTGATGTAGGAGCATTCTACGAGATGCGAGGACTAAAGTATTATTTGTCGTAAAGTAGTTATCATATAATGTGTCGTAAGTGTCAGGTAGGGTTTCTTAGTACAGTTTGCTCCTGCAAGTGCTCTGATCTTAAGCCTACAAACAAGCATTATGGCAAGAGAGCAGAGACCATTTGCGGGGCTTGTCATCATAGGGTTCTCATTTAGGTCTTAGAGCGAAAATCTGAATAACGTTGCAGCTCAAGAATGAATGGCAGGAATTGCGCACGAGTTAGTTATATTGCGCCAGCATGTCTAACATACTACGCTTCTGCAAACAACTTTATGCTTTTACTATGTAAGCTTTATTGAATTGACAGCAGAAGATAATAGTTCTGGAGGGACTAAGAAAGTCAGAGGACGTCCGAAGGCTGAAATTCCAATTTTCCCTCGTGATCCTCTTAAAAAATGTGTCGAGATCGCAGAAGCGATTGAAAAAGACAATGCTGGAAAACCTTACGATAGGCTCGATCTTGCTCAGGCCCTTAATAGATCTCCAGATAGTCGTGGGTTCAGACAACTCATTACTTCCTCTTCGAGGTATGGGCTAACTGAAGGAGGATATAAAGCTCCTAAGATCTCTTTGACTCCTTGGGCAGCCAAATAGTCGCTCCGACTAAAGAGGGAGAATCGCAAGCGGGTCTAAGACAAGCATTACTCACACCGGAGCTTTTTAATGGGATATTGACTTACTTTGATACCAAACTCATACCACGAGAGGACTTATTCAAGAACACTCTAAAGAAAGAGTTTAATGTCGATCCTGATGACGTAGAAACTTGCTTTAACGTAATGATTGAGAACCTCAGAGATTACGGCTTGATCCAAACAATCAAAGGTGTCGACCGCTTGAAACTCAGTCAGCTTTCAGAGACACCTGTAGAAGTAGATATTTCTGAGTCAGATCCTGGGGAGACAGGAGAAGGTACTGAAGAAGGGGAGACAGAAGTCCCAGAGATTCATGAGCAAAAGAAGCAGGAGAAGACAGATAAGCCGAGACAGATTTTTGTGGCACACGGGAAGAACAAAAAACCTTTGCAACAACTTAAGGCTATTCTGACTCAATTTCATGTCCCGTTTCAAGTAGCCATAGATGAACCCCATAAGGGCCGTGTAAACGCCGGTTGAAAATTGTGCATTTTCGCCGGAATAAAAGTGATCCAGATCGCCGGTTTAATTCTGATCCACTTCCTTATGCGGAAGAGGGTCAGAATTGTACGGCTTGGAGGACTGGCGCAT
>JAMDBT010000030.1 GCA_023487205.1 Thermoplasmatota archaeon | reverse complement strand
TCCCACGGAGAAGCAACCCTACTGTCTCGCGACGTAGTGAACCCATCTCAGGATTCCTTTTAATGGGCGAACAGCCCCACCCTTGGCACCTTGTTCAGCACCAGGATAGGAACAGACGACATCGAAGTAGCAAACCCTCGGGTCGATGTGAACTCTTGCCGAGGACAACTCAGTTATCCCTGGGGTAACTTCTTTCTTATCACCCGCCCTCACAAAGAGGGGACAGGGTGGTTCGTTAGACCTTGCTTTCGCATCCGCGTTGCTCATTGAGCACAACACGGTCAAGCCTGCTTTTGCTCTTACACTCGACGGAGGATTTCTGACCCTCCTGAGCAGACCATTGGGGGCTCCTGTTAAATTTTCAGGAGCGTGGCGCCCCACCCAAACTGCCCACCAATAGTTGTCCCTCTTTCGAGGTTAGTAACGCAATTCCTGAAGGAAAGTGTTTCATTGTTGCCTCCGCTCCGGCCAAAACCGGAACATCGACGGCTCCTTTCTACGCTACGCATCAAGAATCGTATTACAGCTACAGGCTGCAGTAAAGCTCCACGGGGACTTCGCTTTCAAGTGGGAGGTACTGGATTGTGCACCAGTGCATCAATTTCACGGGGCTGAACGCGGGGACAGTGGGACTCTCGTTGAACCTTCATGCAAGCCGCCAATTAAGCGGCTAGGTATTACGCTACCTTAAGAGGGTCATAGTTACCCCCGCCGTTTATCGGCCCTTCTTCCCCTTGAACGAGGCTTTCAGGTACCGACACTGGGCAGGTTTCAACCGCTATACACATCCTTACGGACTCGCAGCGATCTGTGTTTTTGGTAAACAGTCGGGGTCCCCTTGCCACTGCGACCTATTCCATCACGGGATAGGCACTCCTTCTACCGAAGATACGGAGCTATTTGGCCGAGTTCCCTCGCGTCCATTATTCCCAAACGTCTTGGACTATTCATCCAGGGGCACCTGTGTCGGTTCTCGGTACGGACTTGCGCTTGACCTTCCTGCGTTCTTCATAGGCTCCGGGACTGGCGAAAATCCCCTGAGGGGGATCAACAGAATTTCTCCGGCTTCTCGTCATTACGACTCTCCACCGGCTTATAACTGCCGACACGCAGGCAAGCGTGCCTTCGATATCCTGAAGCTTACGCAGAAAGCAAAACGCGCAAGGTGCTGGAATATTAACCAGCTTCCCATTCGGCTGCCTCCAGTTAGGGGCAACCTTAGGATCGACTAACCCTCGGCTGACGAACATTGCCAAGGAACCCTTAGCCCTTTCGACGGAATTGATTCTCACAATTCTTGTCTGCTACTTTTACCAGGATCCGCGATACCGACCGGTCCAGTCCTCCTCTCGAAGGACCTTCCGCCCAGACGGCACGCCCCCCTACCAAATCACCTTTCGGTGTTCGAAGGTCTCGGTAACTAACTTTAGCCCCTTCCATCTTCGGCGCATGCAGCCTCGGTGAGTGAGCTGTTACGCACTCTTTAAAGGATGGCTGCTTCTAAGCCAACCTCCACACTGTTTTAGGCTGCAAACCCCTTTGATTCGCACTTAGTTAGTTTTAGGGACCTTAACCCTCGTCTAGGATGTTCCCTTCACGAGTTCAGAGCTTATCCCTGAACTCTAGCATCCGACATCTACGATTTTGACAAGTTCGGAGTTTGAGAAGTCGGCGCAACCTTTCGGTTGCTTACCAACTATTCGGTTGCTCTACCTCGCCAAACATCTCCGTCGAAGTCTACCTGCGGGTAGTATCGGGGGGAACCCGCTATTACCGGCCTAGATTAGCCTTTAACCCCTACACCCAAGTCATCCAAACGATTTGCACATCAGAACTGGTTCGGTCCTCCACCTAGCTTTCGCTAGGCTTCAACCTGCTCAGGCGTAGATCGACCGGATTCGGGTCTTCCACATGTGACTTCACGCATAGGCTACGCTGCTCCTCCATTGCTGTGCGAGCACTCGCTTTCGCTTCGGCTTCCCACTGAATGGTTAACCTCGCCACACGTCAAAACTCCCTGGCCCGTTCTTCAACACGGACAATAGAACACCGGTCCTCCATAATTAATGGAATCACCCCTTTAGTGCCCTATAAGTCTATCACTACCTGGTTTCAGGCTCTTTTCACAACCCTTCCGGGTTACTTTTCAGCTTTCCCTCACGGTACTTGTTCGCTATCGGACTTGGGAGATATTTAAGGTTGGATGTTAGTGACACCCGCATTCCCGCGCGAATAACGACGCACGGTACTCTGGATACTTCTTCTCGTAGCAACCTCTCCTTCCCGTACGGGGCTATTACCCTCTATGGCTCTCCTTTCCAGGAGATTGCGGTCGGAATGGTAAGCATTGGAAAAAGTCCAAACTCCACATCTGGCTCCTCTTTCGAGAAGCAATTCGGTTTGCCTTATACCGCTTTCGATCGCCTTTACTAACGGTATCTCGCTTGATTTCTTTTCCTCCGGGTACTAGGATGTTTCGATTCCCCGGGTTCCCTCTCCTTTCGGAGTGTCTAAAAGACAGGAAGTCCCATTCGGAGATCTTTGGATCAAAGGTTCCCTGCACCTCCCCAAAGCTTTTCGCAGCTTGGCACGTCCTTCATCGGCCCCCAAACCAAGCCATTCCCCAGGCAGTTTAGTAGCATTACACAATCCATTTTGCTGTAACTGCAAATGGCTGGTATCATCGGAAATGAATCCTCTTACCCTTCCCCTATGACTCACATCACAGAGTGCATTGAGCGTAACCGTGGCATATTACCGACTGATATAAGCGTTATGGTGAACCTGAATAATAGCCTCCATCCGATAATTGTCATTCAACCGAGAATTGGATCCTGCCCTAGGACGGTCTCTTGATCCATTGAAGGACGATTTCATGATCCTGTTAGGAGTTTGAGGGAAGCAGTAAAACCCACATGTTTATCTGCGGGATACAGGGACTTCCCTCAACGGAACTCTTTAGTGCCAGCACAGCATACATATTTTGTCCGCTCCTGAAACGGGAAGGCACTCACTTGAGGAGAAAAACGGTTAAGATGGACTGTTCGCAAGAGCATATTGGTTCCGGTGGCATGTTCCCCGCAAGGGAAAGTCAACCAGCCAATCGTTACGCTCCATCGAACCCATGCCTACGGGCTTGGTGGAGGACAGCAACACGCCCACTCCTTCAGGTGTGGGTAGTTGACAATATCGAGGAGCATAGGGTGAAAGCCGGATCAGCGGCTTAACCTTTCCCTGTGAAAGAGGTTTCTTAATGGTTGCATCTGACATTTATGAGGTTCCCATAGAAATAAGGGCTCTAGGGACCGCAAGCGTATACCTCGTCAGGACTGACCAGAATAAGTTCCTGGTCGACTCCGGTATGAGACCGTCGACCTGCGGAGAACTGGAAAGGATGGGAGCTGATCTGCGCGGATTGGACGCCATCCTGATCACGCATATGCACCTCGATCATCTTGGCGGCGCAATGGAAATCAAGAGAAAGTACGGTGCGGAAATCATAATGGGGAAAGAAGACGCGCTGTTGACTGAGATGATCGGAGAAGACCACCTTGGCTTTCTCAATATGCTGAAGTCCCTCTGTAAATCAAATGGAGTCCCGGAATCAGTACTTGGACAGTTAATGAGAGACCATCCCATGCACAGGGAGTATACCAGATACTCAGAAATGGAAATTGACCACAAGGTTGACACACCGCAAAGCCTGCTGAACGACTCAAGCCTGAAAGCTCTCATAACTCCGGGGCACTCACCGGGATCCATTTCACCATACCTTGATAGCGGGGAGATATTCGTGGGGGATCTCGTCTTGAAGACAATTACCCCAAACATCAGTTTCTACGATGATGCTGCCGACACGCTATCGACGTACCTTCAGACCCTGCAAATGGTAAAGAAATACAATTTCACCAGGTCTAACCCTGGACACGGAAAACCTTTTGACAACCTGAATAACCGAATTTCCGAAATCGAACTGCACCATGGGAAAAGGCTGGAAGAGGTGCTAGGAATTGTGAGGGAAAATTACAGAAATGCTTTCGAAATAACCCTGGCCATGAAGTGGAGCAGGGGGAGATCGTTCGACAGCATGAATGACCTGGAACGGAACTTTGCATTCGGGGAAGCCGTTTCACACATTCGAAAGCTTGCGAACGACGGGTTGGTTGAAACCAGCGAAAGAAACGGGATAAAATACTACCGGGCTTCATAGTCCAGTCGGCTATTCGACATAATGCAGGGAAGAGATCAGGATGGTGAACCCTGCAATCGGTTAATACTAGTATTAAATTCGGGCTTGTCGGATGAAGATCTATCTGGAGGCATATGGCTGCACGCTCTCTAAGTCTGAGGCAGGGCTTTACGTTAACAAACTTCTCCTGGACGGGTCAACCCTGGTTCGGACGCAAGATGAAGCCGATCTCTCGGTGATTAACACCTGTGTTGTGATAAAGCATACCGAGGACAAGATGATACGCAGAATAGGGGACCTCTCCAGCACGGGAAAAGTCAAAGTGATTGGGTGTCTCCCCCCCGTTTCTGCCGGATCGCTGTCTGATCCTAACGTCGAGTTTCTTTCCAACGGGGAGTTCAAGGGGTTTTATTCTGGTGCGCTGGACGACGTTGAGATAAGGGAACCGTCGATCCTGGACGGGATTCCAATCAACCAGGGATGCACCGGATCCTGCAATTTCTGCATTTCCCGGGTCGCAAGGGGGAGGCTGCTCTCCAGACCGCCATCCAAGATACGCGGACAGGTTGAGCTTCAGTTGAAGCGCGGCATCCGGGAGATACGGATTACTTCCCTTGACACTGCGGCCTACGGGACTGATACTGGCATTAGGCTTCCGGACCTCATCGGCGAAATACTCTCAGTCGGGGAAGATTTTAGACTCAGGGTGGGAATGATGGAACCGCGGAACACACGACAGATACTTGGTCCGCTGATGCACGCTTATGCCGATGAAAGGGTGTTCAAGTTCATGCACCTGCCCGTGCAGAGCGGTGACGACAGGATTCTTCAGCAGATGAACAGGGAATACGATTCTTCAACGTTCTTGGAAATAATCAGGGAGTTCAGGAGACTCTATCCCGACTCCACACTTTCCACTGACGTCATTGCCGGCTACCATGGAGACGATGAGGATTCCTTTGAACGAACCTTGAAGGTGATAGAATCAGCCAGGCCGGAAATACTCAACGTTACCAGGTTTTCACCGCGACCTTACACGAAAGATTTCGGCGCAAGGACTCCCACTTCAAATTACATCAAGAGATGGACAACCGCCTATATGGAACTGCACAGGACACTTCTGGATAAGAGACTTTCAGAATTAGAAGGAAAACTGGAGAGAGTTCTCGTCACCGAAAAGGGAAAACCCGGAACCTGCGTGGGAAGGGATTCAGCCTACAGGCCGGTGGTGTTATCCGGAGACCTTGATCTCAACACGTACGTGGATTGCCTGATAGTAGGGCACGGACCCACGTACCTCAATGGAAAAGCGATCTAATCGACGGTCACTATCTCATCCATAACATACCCGGATTGCTGCTTGAAGCCGTAGATCTGCAGGAACTCCGGAGGAGTCATGATCGGCATGCTGAACTTTTCCCAGTCGTCGATAGGCACCCTGGGACATCCGGTGAATACCACGGCATCGCACTGCATGTTCTCAAAATCTGACGGTCTGATGTCGTCAGCTGAAACCATCACCGCCTGTCCACCCATTTCTTTCACCTTTCCTGCTATGAGATTAGCCAGCGAGGTTCTTTTCTGCCCAATCTTGGTGTCCATCACCACGCAGAATTTCTTTGCGTCCCTGGCTCTCGACAGGACTGCGTATCTTGACCTCAGGAAGCGTTCCTTCTCCCCGGACATTGAATGAAGCTTCATCTCATTCACATCCAGGAGGAATGTGTCCAGATCGGTGGATAGCTGCACGCCGATCGAATGAAACCTCCCTGTGCTTATGATAAGGAAGCAATCCACTTCCCCGGAAATGGAGTGGGCTGCGCTAAAATTGCATCCCAGGACCTGGCCCGGATGGCGCATCCTGGAGTCTGGGTTTCCAATTGCGGTCGCAAAACCCGACTTCTCCAGGACCTCCCTGACGCCAGGCAGGAAATCCAGGTACTGTACTGATGCCAGTAAACCTATCCTCCTGAATCCGCGTTCCCGAATGGGTTCAAAAAGTTCCGGCTCGGGAAGCGATGCGGGAGAATACCTGTACTCCTCGAATATTACCGGTTTTGGGTACCCTATGTTTGGAATCGCAGAATGGCCAAGCTGGACAATACAGTCTACCCCGCTATAAACTTCCATGTTTCCAATGTCGCAGGCGCCGTAGAATGGCTGGGAGCTGACTATGACGGAGAATCTTTCAGATAGTTTGGAGAAGTATTGAAAAACGTGGGGCTTGAGCCCATCTGGCAACTGGAGGAGTATCTTCTTCGCCCCCATAATCTCCAGTTTCTCTATTACTGATGATGGATCAATGTAAGGCATAGATTTTGTCCTAATGCCTCGTAGAAGTTATTTTTTTTGAGACATTGTTGCATAACTTCATACTGTAACGTATCGGATTGCAACAGCCCCCTAGTCGAGGAACGCTAATGTTGGACAAATGATCTCGAACGCGAAGGATTTGGTGACGCACTATGACCGAATGGCATAAGGTCATTCTTAGCTACGATTTCGATGCGATATCCCGTGAAGATTTCCTATATGTACCCGGGATTCATTTTAATGCCAGCGATCCCTAGGATTGAACCTCAACCAGAAGAAATATCAGTGGATCATTGAACAGAAGAGGAAGCGTGTATCCCCCTCCGAGATCGGAAGGATATCGCGCTGAACTTTTACTGTTTGAAAAACCTAGTCTTGATCGGCCCGGGAGGGAGAAAAGTTCTCCACAACCATGGATCCTCTGGCAAACACATTCCTGACGATCCTATTGCCGTGCATATACACGAGGTCCCTGTAGTCGCCAATGTCCAGGACGCAGAGATCTGCGTCATAGCCGGGAGCTATGGTCCCCTTGGAATCGCCCAGATCAATCGAGTGTGCAGCGTTCACAGTCATCGCGTTGACGGCCTGTTCGACGGTCATGTGACACTCCGTGCAGGCAAGAAACAGGGACTCCAGCAGATCAGTTCCGGGGACATTCGGCGACGAATCTGTCGCAATCGCAACCGGGATGCCCCTTTCCATAAACTTCCGCCCGTCGGGCATCGAGTCTCTGGATAGGGAATATGCCGTGGTGGGAAGCAGCGTTGCTATGGAACCTGACTTTTCCAGGGATTGAAGGCTCGCATTGTTTGCCCTGATCAGGTGGTCGACCGATACGACGGGAAATTCTTCTGCGAGTTGCGAGCAGCCAATGCAGGCAAGCTCGTCTGAATGGAGACGAAGTTTCTTCCCGCTTTGCACGGCAGCATCAAACATCCTCCTGGTGGAATCGACCCCGAAGGCCCCGGAATCACAGAAAACGTCCACATACCTGATCCACTCCGGAAGATTGGGGATCATTTCAGATATGATGGAATCCACGTAACGGTCCTCCGTCGTTCCCGGAGGAATTGCGTGTGCGCCCAGAAATGTTCCGACCAGCGATATGGGAAGTGAATCAGACATCCTCTTCAGGACGTTCACCAGTTTTTCCTCGCCGGGATTGTCGAGGCAGTAACCCGTTTTTATTTCCATCGTGGTCGTACCGTTCAAGATGGCCGATCTAATCCTCTTCAAGGTTTCGCGAAATATATCATTCTCGCTGGCAGCCCTGGTTTCCCGGACTGTCTTGAGGATGCCGTTTCCTGAAGCCAGAATTTCTGAATATCCTGCACCTCCCAGTCTCTGGATGAACTCATCCCTCCTTTCCCCGGCGTAAAGGATATGAGTGTGGCTGTCAACGAAACCCGGCATAACTGTCATGCCAGCGCAGTCGAGTGACTCCTCGCCTGCGGAAATCCGTCTCTTTGCCTCGCCATTATCCAGTATTCCGCCAATCTTGCCTTCGGTGATCGCAACTGATTTTTCCGTCATCACAACAAGGTGCTGCATATCCTTTCCGTGCAATGCGCCCTGTGAACCTGGGCCGGTCACGACCTGTGCAGGCCTGAATAATATCAAGGGGTCACCTAGATCCCCGTGATCATCGCAATCAGAAAGCCCGCGGTGATCGGAACGAGAAACGGCATCTTGTAAACCATCACCTTCCCGTCCGCAAGGTCCCGTAACCGGTATTTGTGCTCAGCCTTCCCGTATTCCTTCTCGTCGTACGCAATCGCGTAAAAGGAATACCTCTTCCTGAGCGTCCCTCTCCTGAAATTCAAGAGGAGCAGATATGGGATATATGCAGCCGAAAGTACCGTGGAGTTCAGCATGAAAAAGAATGGAACAGGAATGAATGAGATCAATAACCCCGGTCCTCCGGAAATAATGCCGAAGAATGGTACCGCAAACGATCCTGTAAGGGCAAGCATTGCCTTCACGTCACCAATCCCTATGAATTCCCTGTACCCCATCAGTGCGTAGACGTATGCCACAATAAGGGAAATGTTCCCAAAGCCCAGTAGCAAGGAAAGGAAAAGAGATATGGTGAATATGGCCGTCTGAACGAGCAGGTATATCAGGTTGCCCCTGAGAAAGAAGCAGACTGCGAACATCGCAAATACCGGAACGTATGTGATTGCCGGGCTGCCGGAAAAAATGTCGTACACAACGCCCCCCGCTGCCGGCGCTACAAAGAGATAAGAGTTTACCTTCCTGGTGTAAACGTCGGAAACCGATCCTACAGTCAGGATAAAAGCGTCGAATGCGAAAAGGGCGATTAAGGCAAGATCAGAAACCAATGGAAAGACCCATGGAATGAATTAGGCCAGATCAACCGACTGCCCAATATCAGCCATGTAGCAGGACCACGCAGCCGCTCCAAATTCCAGATTACGCCACTATGGCGTAATCTTAATGGCTCTAGTGGGACAAACGCTTTCACAGGCCATACAGAATATGCACTCGCTCTCCCTCACGGGATCACACTTGTCAGTCCTGTACTTCCCATAAAGATCATTATCATCAGCGATCTTCTTGTCGTTACCGGTCCCCATCTGTCCGGAGTTCAGGGTCCACTCGAACAGACTGACGGGACAAACATCCATACACGCACCGTCTGCCACACAAGCTTCCCAGTCAACTGCCACTTTTGTACCGTGAATTCCCCACTTAGTGGGATTCTGCTTTCCAGTGGCATCCATCCTGGCAACACCCTGGGCCCTGACATCGTGCTCTCCGTGCTTTCCAGTAACAGGGTACTTGTCCTTCTCCTCGAGAAAGTTCTCGTCTATTGGCTTGGGCTTGTAATCCAGCGACTCGACTTTAACCAATGTTCCACCAATTTAACCGAAACGCCGAATTATATTTAATATATCGGACTTGCTATTCATCTACTTCATGAACCTTTGCTCTCCTTGAGCGCGAGGATCCATTCCAACTCCATATCATCCATACTCGACGGTTTGCCCCCATAATTTTATTCTACTTTGCTATACGGTTCGCATGGCGAAGGACCCCTCATATGTTTACAACAGAAGGGTAGTGGGAGATTTCGTAAGCAGCCTTCTCAGGCAGTTGAAATTCAAGAGAGAAGACTTCAGGACCATTGGCAGTTTTGGGGGATTTACGTCTCTTATAGACCTGGGTAACTTTGCGATCGCTTTCAATACTGATAACGTGGGCACGAAATCCATAATTGCCGAGGAGATGGGCAGATACGATACTATCGGGATCGACTGCATTGCAATGAATGTCAACGACACTATCACATCGGGCGCAGAGCCCATAGCAATGGTCGATTATGTTGAGCTGAAGTCCGTTGATTCGGAGGTGGGCCGACAGTTGGGAATAGGCCTGAACGTCGGTTCACAGATGGCAAACATAACCCTGGTCGGCGGCGAAACGTCCATTGTCCCGGATCTCGTCAACCATGTCGATCTTGCGGGTGCGGTGTTCGGCATAGTCCAGAAGTCCCAGATAATAACCGGAGAGTCCATACGGGACGGGGACCTCATTTTTGCACTCGGAAGCAGCGGTGTCCACTCGAATGGGTTTACCCCAATCAGGAAGATAATGGCTGATGAGGGACTCACGGTCCACGACAGGTTCTCAGGGGAGCAGAAGACCATTGGTGATCTCCTGCTGGAACCCACCAAGATCTACGTGAGAGAAGTTTTGGAAGCCATGACCATCGTGAACGTCAAGGGAATGGCAAACATTACTGGAGGGGGGATAAAGAACGTCTCCAGGCTGAAGGACATGCACTTCGTCTTTGACAGCCCCATGGATCCGCAGAACGTTTTCACGCAGATACAGAATCTGGGAAACCTATCAGATCAGGAAATGTACGAGACCTTCAACATGGGAATGGGATTCGTTATGATCATAGACCCGGATGGAAAACGCGATCTTTTGAGCCTGTTGAAAAACAAGGTGCACATAAAGGAAGTTGGCCACGTTGAGAACGGAACCGGAACGGTGATTCCCAAACTCGAGACTACTTTCACGGGGTACTATTAGTCCGTCTATGGCAGCTCACGCAGCAAACGCGATGTCGGGACTACGGGCTTAGCATTTTCAGGAGTGGACCAGTTCCACTGCCAATCCCGGGGAAATTGAAACCCTTACTCACAATTCCTCAACATATGAATGATCCGGCAGGGACTCAATGTTCAGGTCAGGGTGCTCGTTTTTCCACTTTTCCAGAGGCTCTTTTCCCAGCGCTCTTACAGGATCGTATTTGGTTGCGCCGCACTTCGGGCACTTCATTCTTGTCTTGTTAAAGATGTGGGGTTTGAACGCGTCGGAAGCGACAAAAATGTGCTGAAAGCTCTCGTTGCATGCTGAACATTTCACTTCCCACAAATGTACCTTCTTTTCCATGTGTGGCATATTTCCAGAAAGCAAATAAAACACAGTTCTAGGGACGGTCTGACACTTCTGTGTGAGAGAGAGGATTTGCCTGCAGTGAAGTGCGACTGGCGGCCAAAACTCCAATCGAACTCCCGCAGCACGGGAAATTACTCGCTCCTGATTGCCTCTGTCGGAGAAATTCGGGATGCCTTGTAAGCTGGATACAGGCCCGCGATCACCGATATAGCCATGCCCAGGAGTATGGCAAGTGGAACCCAGGCCCAGTCTATTACCAAAGGCACACTCGCCCCGCCGAATAGCCCGAGCTTGAGGAACACGAATCCAAGGGCGATTCCAACCAAGACCCCAATGAGTGATCCAATCAGGCCAAGAATAAGGACCTCCACCAGGAACATTTCCATGATGTCCAGTTTCCTGGCACCCACCGCCCTCAGCATTCCCACCTCCCTCACCCTTTCTGACACTGAGACCAGCATTATGTTTGCAATGCCAACCATTCCCACAAGGAGGGCCACGCTGCCAAGCGCGATGATGAACCCCGCGAAGCTCTGCACCTCCTGGTCTATGAACTGTATGATCTCAGTCTGGGAGAAAGTGACAAAACCCAGGTTCAGGTTAGCGTAATCTTTCAGGATCTCCTTCGCCTGGGAGCTGCTGTTGAGGTAGGCAAGCGTTTCAGAGATTCCGGACGATACCTGATCCGCAGTGCCTGTGAGGACCGCCAGATCGGTATAGGCAACGTAATTGGTGCCGTTGATACTGCCTGTCTGGTTATAGTACGACTGGTCCACGAACACGTCTCCGTTGATCCCCAGGGGGGACGCAGCGAGGACCCCCGAGATCGTGAAATCCACTATCTTGCTTCCGGACAGGTTAACAGATATCACTTTTCCAATTGCGTAAGCGGGGCTCGTCTTGTTGGATATGGAGTCAATTGCAGACGCAACCGATGACCCTACCACGCACTGGCTTGAGCTGGTAAACGTGCTCCCGTTGGCGATCCGGAAGAACTTGTTGAGGCTCGGTTCTGTAGCGGTGGCGCCTGAACCGAAGATGGAAACGTTTCCGAATTTTACCGAGTTCGGGTTATTGCCGGGAAAGGCTCCAAAGGGCAGCACGGACGTGATTCCGGATTCATTCTGGATGTGATGTATGTCTTTTGTGGTGAACACCGGAACCTCCACGCTGTAGTAACTCCCCGAAGTTCCAGACCCTGATTTTTGTCCAATGCTGACCACAAACTCGTTGGGCATCAGGGTGTTGGAATAGCTTCCGACTATGTAGCTCTCGAAGCTTGACCCCAGGGAGACCATTGCGAGTATGGACCCTATTCCCATGATTATTCCCAATGCTGTGAGCACAGATCTGAGCTTGTGGCGCCTTATGCTCGAAATCCCAATGGCCGCAGAATGCGCAATCCTCACTGGGATTCCTCCGCCAACTTTCCGTCCCTGATTGTGATGTTTATGTCTGCATATTTCGCAACGTCCGGGTTGTGGGTCGCAACAATGATTGTTCTCTCCTCTCCCCTTACTCCGGTAAACAGGTCCATGATTATTCTCGCGTTCTCGCTGTCAAGATTGCCGGTGGGTTCGTCGGCCACGATCAGGGAAGGATCGTTTGCCATTGCCCTTGCAATTGCGACTCTCTGCTGCTCACCGCCGGACAGCTGGGATACGAGTTTCTCCGACTTATCGCCCATTCCCACCGTTGACAGGAGTGACTGGCCCCGCTCCTTCCTGTCCTGTTGTGGAATCTTGTTTCCGAATGACATGGCCATCAGCATGTTTTTCATAGCAGTCATTCTGGGAATCAGGTTATAGGACTGGAAAACAAAGCCTATCTCCCGTCCCCTGACTGCCGACAGGTCACGGTCCTTCATCCTGCCAGCCTCCACGGACTTGTACACAACCCTCCCGGAGGTCGGCGTATCCAGCAGCCCAAGTATATGGAGAAGCGTGCTCTTTCCAGAACCGCTTGGTCCCATTATGCTGTAAAACTTCCCTCTCTCAATCGTGAGATTTATGCCCCTCAGGGCAGTGTATTCCAGCCCCTTGTAGGAATACGTTTTTACTGCGTTCTCCAGAATTTCGACAGCCCGGCTATCGTTGCCATCGGTAGTCATTTTCCTTATGTCATAGGATTCCAGAAGAAAAAAGATCGCCTGTCGCAGGAAAGCAATGCGAAGCTAAATTAGGGAAACATCGGCTATCTGCAACTATGTCGAAAAACGGGTTTCAGAACATTATCTACGAGAAAGAGGGCAGGCGGGCAACAATCACGATCAACAGGCCGGACAAGATGAACGCGTGTGATTCCCGGACGGTGTCTGAATTATACGCTGCTTTCCTTGAAGCCTGGGCTGATGCCGGGATTGGAGTTGTGGTCCTTACAGGGGCGGGAAATAAGGCGTTCTGCGCCGGTGGAGATCAGGGGACCCGGGGTCCTGGAGGGTATGCATCCTCTGAAATTGCAGACCCGGTAGCGAGGCTTCCTCTGGAGGAGAGCTGGCAGTTCGTCACCTTCCTCATAAGGCACATTCCGAAGCTGGTAATAGCCAGGGTAAACGGATTCGCCATAGGAGGGGGGCATGTGTGGCAGGTGAATTGTGATCTCAGCGTGGCGGCAGAAAGCGCAACCCTGGGCCAGGCAGGACCGAGAGTCGGAAGCTTCGATCCCGGCTTCGGGACCGGGGAACTTTCCAGGACGATTGGAATTAAACTGGCTAAGGAAATGTGGTATCTTGCAGGAAAATACAGCGCGAAGCAGGCATTGCAGATAGGTCTTGTGAATTTTGTTGTGCCGGACAATGAACTCGACAGTGAGACAGACAGGATCTGCTCAGAAATCCTTTCAAAAAGCCCAACGGCACTCAAGATGCTAAAGTATTCCTTCCTCGCGGATTCTGAGGGGCTATCAGGGATCACTGAACTTGGAGTGGGCGGCCTCTCACTGTACTATGGCACTAAAGAGTCCATGGAAGGCAGGAATGCCATGATGGAGAAGAGGAAACCGGAGTTCTGGAGGTATTATGAACGCAGGGATGATGAAGGACAATGAATCCTTCAGACGTGACAAAGGTCGGCGTGATCGGTTCCGGAGTGATGGGGCATGGTATTGCAATGAGCTTTGCCAGGTATGGGTTTCCCACGGTAATGTACGATATCTCTGAAGACCTGCTGAAGAAAGGGCTGGAAAGTATCTCCTCTGGCAAGTTCGGCCTCCAGAGGCTTGTCTCAAAGGGAACGATTACCGAGGACAAGAAGAACGAGATCATCGGAAGGATCTCCATCACCACAAAGCTATCCGATCTGAAGGACTGTGGCCTCGTTGTTGAGGCAGCGCCCGAAATCAGGTCCCTGAAGGCGAAGCTGTTTTCCGAGCTTGACTCTATTTGCGGCCAGGATGCCATATTTGCTTCGAATACCTCAGGCATAATGATAAGCGAGCTTGCGTCCAGCACCAGGAGGGGTGACAGATTCGTGGGAATGCACTGGTTCAACCCCCCTCAGGTAATGAAGCTGGTTGAGGTGGTCAGGGGTCCGGAAACTTCCGATTCCACACTGGAAGTCATAAGATCGGTGTCCGGAGCCATGGAAAAGGTGCCAATTGTGGTCAATGACGGTCCGGGATTCTTCACGACCAGGTTCATCAATTCGTGGCTGATGGAGGCTTACAGAATTTTTGAGCAGGGGATTGCCGGAATAAAGGAGATTGACCAGATGTCCAAGCTGGCATTCGGCTTTCCCATGGGACCATTTGAATTGTCCGACCTGATCGGCCTGGACACAATGCTTCATGTGGCCGATTACATGTTCGAGGAGACAAAGGACCGCGCATATTCCGCACCAACCGTCCTGAAGCGCCTCGTTCTTGCCGGTTACCTGGGCAAGAAAGCAGGAAGCAAGGGTGGATGGTACGATTATTACGGCATCCAGGCGGACAGGAACCAAAAGTAATTCACGCCTGTTCCGGGCGGTGAGCGGGGAAAACCCCGAGTTGCCCCCTGTGCGATGAAACGCTCCCTGGATTGGAGATGCAGGTGCGCATCCGGTTCAGGTTTGCGGCCGGTCCTTATGGGAACTTCACCATCTTCACCGGATGCTATGAACGAGTAGCCCGTGTCCTGCATCCAAGATTTCCGGATCTTCCAACCGGAGCATTCTGAATGGAATCTCTTGATCCTTTCAATGTCCACGGCGCGTATCTCAAAATAGGCGACATTTCCTGCTGCCCTGAAAGGAACAGGCAGCCGTACTGCATCCCCCTTTCCATCCGGGTTCCGTGAACGGCGCTGAAAAAGCCGATGTTCGCAGCAGAAGATCGGGCGTGATCCCCTACAGCCAGTCCCATATCTCGGGGGTGTAGGGCTGGAAATGAGTCAGGAAGAAACCCGAATCCGGGGACTTGTCACTTACTTCCAGAATTACACGCATTTGCTCTTCCGCAAGTATCCTGGAAACTATGGAATAGCCCTCGAATTTCTCTCCTCGTATCCGTCCGAATGCCGCGTACCTCGGGATCCTTCGTTCGCTTGATTTCTTCCAGATTTCGGAGATGAAAGGAACGGAAGCACGGGTTTCCACTATCCCGTCCTCGCGGGAGATGACTCCTGCGGTGACCGATCCGTCAAGCGGAGACGGGGAGTAGGAAACAATCTTGAAACCCTCAGAGGTGGTAAAAGAAAGGCTTGCCTCAGTCACTCTGTCGGGACCGGCCTGACGGGTTATCGCATTTTTTGGAGCATATCCTTCGTAGCCTACCAGCATTAGAGGGAAGCGCGAGTTGATTGAATTCAGCGTCTCCACGATACCTGGCGAGGAGCCAAGCTCCTGTACGCTGACGTACTCGTCCTCCTTCGCCAGGTCCCTCAGCACTTCGGAAACAATCTTTGCGGAGGAGTGATGAAACCTCATTTCCAGACGAACGCATCCCCCTTCCACGTACAATATGTTCCCTATCAGGGATGGAATTTCATACAGCCTGTTGAGATGTTCCACAGGCACGGCGTCTTGATCTGACTCAAACCTTATGATAGAGTACTCATCCTTGGTCACGGGGTTAAACTGGTCAAGGGCAGGAGGGGGGAGCGAAGAATCGCCTTTCCGGACAAACACGCTGAGAATCGCCCGGCCTCCATCGACATAGCCGTATGCGGGCGCAACTTGCTTGTGTTTCTCGAAAATCGAAAAAAAAATTGCTCCTCCCCTTGTATGACAGGACCACTCTCCTGTCAAGCTTCCTGTTAATTTCCCTAATCAGCATTGTTTTTCCTCTGACTGCCGATCTCAATGATCGCGGCAGTATAAATATTTTTTACTGATTAATATAGAAACACAGAAGATTAATCACGACGAGTTCCTGATGGGATCCTGTCAATGGGTTTTCGTTACAGCATCATTTCTTGATGTCACCTTTGATGTACCAATGCATAGGATATCCTTCAAGCGGTTCGTAGGCGGGAGGCCAGGGGAGCCTTCCGTAATGTGCCGAATGGTGGCCCATGAACGTAACTTCAATGTTTGCGTACCCGTGGGACTCCAGGAGTTCCCGCGGATCGTCAAGAGTGAAGGTCATTGGTGCGCCAATCTTCCGCAGATAGCTCATTGAATCTTCGAATTTTCCGGTGTGGGATTTCGTGGAACTGCTCAGCGCACTGAAAAATACGGTGCTTCCGTCCGATGATGCGGAGTGAATTGTTTCCAGGAACTCAGCGACCTCTTCTCTCCGCAAATAGTGAAAAACACCTTCTGCAACCCATAAAGTTCTGAGCTCTGGGTTTAATCCTGTATCTATCAGCCTCTGGAAAAGCCCCTTTTCCAGAATGTCCGTCGGGATGCGAACCAGCATGCAGAGCGGTTTGCTATCCCCCAAGACTCCTGCCTTGTATGAAAGGACTCCTTCGTAGTCCATTTCCCACCAGCGGATACTTCTGTCCCTGAGAATCTGTAGCCTGTAAGGTCTTGCGTCGACTCCCGCGCCAAGCACGACAATCTGGGTGCCGCCCCCTTCAACAAACTTGATCACGGCATCGTCGAATACCCGGGTCGTTATGGCCTCAGCGTCAATGAAAATGTCGCCGAATTGCTCCACCAGTTTCATACCGGAATCTCCTGCCAGTTTCTTCGCATAAGGGTCATAAACCAGGCAATCACTCCTTTCGCTCTCCTTTGCCCTTCCAGCGGCTGTCACGAGTGCCATGTCCGACACAGGCTTGTTGAAGACCATATGGGAGAAAACATACACAACGAGACCATATTATTTGCGTTATCTCCACTCCAGGATCTGGATGAAACGGTCCAGTCGGATGAGACCACCTAACTTTAATTAGTTAATAATGATTCTAACCTGATGAAAATCGTAACAGTGGTGGATGATGAGAACTACATAGTGCCGCTCGAATTTGGCAACTCAATCATGGTAATCGATTCGGATAACAAGGACATCAAAGAATACGAGAATCCAGGATTTGGGGCAACTCACGGCGGCAAAGAGCGGGCAATGGCGGGAATCATATCCCTCAGGCCGGATGCAATCGTGGTGAAGGAAGGAACACTGTGCCCGGGATCATATTACATGTCCAGGGGGAGGATGAAATACATCCCCACGGGCCACGAGAAGCTGGACGAGGTGATGAAGAACCTCAAGGACGTCTCTGAGCAGGCAGTCCCTGAACTCGATCCGATCATGTATCAGGAATGAGTCAGGCCTTTCCTCCGCTTTCCCCAAATTTTATCGCCGACCCAATCATGTGAGAGATCCTGACTGCCTCCGGGACCTTCCCGTTCAGGCAGGATCTTCTCAGTACGAGAGTGGCATCCACTGCAGAAATCCCTGTGCAGTTTGCGTAAATCTTGTTGTTTGAGTTCAACTCAACGGCAAAGGTTTCGTGAGAAAGTCTCGACGCGACCTGATCAAGCTTTTGCGGACTATGCTTTTCTATTGCCAGGCGCATCGCGACCAGGTCTGGAATCCTGCGAGAAACGGAAATGACAGGGACTCCAGTTTTCTCATTGAGCGAGTCGATGTCAAGGATGTTCATTCCTGCAAAAGTTACACCGTTGGTCACGATGAGGTCGATCTCCTGCCCGTGTTTCGAATCCACCATCGAGGCGATCACAGGGGTCACATCCTCCCCGTCTACCACGATTTCCCTGGTGAGGATGGCCTCAATCCTGAAGTCAAGGCGCATCATTGTGCCGATTATCAGCGATTTCGTATCCAATCTCCTGTTAAATGGCCCGTCATCGACACCAAGTACCATTGCTCCTTTCTTTATCGATCGGATTGCCCTCACCCCTGTGGATAAAATGTTGAAAGCATTATATACATTTTAGACACTAGGATATTGTGCTCTCTTCACGCACGAATGGCACATTGGATATGATAGCAATGACGAACGAGGGCTGGGCACTTGGCATCTGAAATTCTGGAAATTCTCAGGAAGCACGTTTCCTACAGGAGGTCCTGCCTCAATCTCCAGGCGTCAGAGAACAGGCTGAGCGATAATGCTCTCCAGGCGATGGGAAACGACATGTACGCAAGGTACTCCCACGTTACTGATTCCGGAGAAAACTCGTACGGAGGGTCGGAATTCTCGGATCGGGTTCTTTCGGAAGCCCAGAGGATTGTTGCCAGCCTGTATGATGCTGAATATGCGGAGGTCAGGCCCATTGGCGGCCACATCGCCGCGGAAACGGTCCTGCTGTCGATACTTCCTAAGGGAGGAAGTTTCCTGTATATAGGCCCAGAATCCGGCGGATATCCCGGATATGATCAGCCATACCTGCCAGATATGCTGGGATACAGGAGCTACCGGATTCCCTACGATGACAAGAACCAGGCGATAGACCTTGAAGGCCTTTCCACTGCATTGGAAAGGAACCGGCCGGACCTGATTGTACTTGGTCAGAGTGCGTTCGTGAGACCATATGATCTCAGGGGCGTTTCGCAGATTGCTTCGGACATGCACGTGCCAATTGTTTACGACGGATCCCATGTAATGGGCCTGATAGCGGGTGGTGAATTCCAGCCCGATGCCCTTGAATACTGTGCGGCTCTCTACGGGTCGACTCATAAGTCATTCTTTGGCCCGCAGGGCGGGATAATCCTCACCAATGATCGCGACCTGTACAATGAAATACACAGGAATACCATATGGTACACTATGGATAACTACCATCCTTCCCGCGTTGCTGCACTTGCCATCGCAGCCGATGAGATGAAGAGGCACGGGAAAGACTATGCAAAGGCTCTGGCAAAGAATTCAAAGTCCCTCGCGTCAGGGCTTTATGAACTGGGATGGGAAGTGAGGTTCCCCCCATGGTTCAGCTATTCTCACCAGGTGCTGCTGTCCGGCGAATTCTTTTCCAGCAGAAAGATCACTCCGGTGCAATTCTCCCAGCGAATGGAAAGCAACAGGATTATAGTGGACAGGGATTCCAGAATAGGCCTGTCTGAGGCTACCAGAATGGGCGTTTCGGACATGTCGAAAGTCGCAAGTCTCATGGATCGCGCTCTCCAGGGAGTGAAGGTAGTTCAGGAGGTCTCGGACCTGGTCTCCGGCCTCTCAATGAAGTTTGGTGACTGAAATGAAAGCAAAGGACATAATGACCGAAAAGGTGTTGACGCTTAGTGCAGATTCGAAGGTATCGCAGGCTCTTTCCATATTCGGCGAGAAAAGGGTTCACTCCATTCCAATCGTGAATGGGAAGAAATACCAGGGAATGCTGATCTACAGAGACCTGATCAGGAGAAGGAGCATCCAGTTCAACTCCAAAGCCTCGGGATACGTTACCAGCACCCCTGTCATATCCCCTGAGGATGACGTTCTTGCGGTAATAGACAAGATCAGGTCCTCCGGAATAGCCGCGCTCCCTGTCCTGGCGAAGGGGTCACTTACAGGCATAATCAGCACCGCCGACATAGTGAGAAAATACAACGAGATAGTCCGGGACACCGGCCTGACTGCAATGGACGTGATGTCTTCCGATCCCATTGCGGTCAGGGAAACCGACGCCCTGGACATAGCGCACGACAAGATCCGGATTCTAAGGGAATATGAGATCCCGGTGGTAGACGACAGGGGCCACACGGCGGGAATCCTCAGGCTGGACGACATGATGGAGAAGGCCATCACCGAGAAGGACAAGATCAGCTACGGCCAGTACAAGTCCACAAGCGCACCCGTCAAGGTGCAGGTGGGATCAGTCATGGATAATGATGTCCATGCGATGACCGATACGCCCGTTTCGGAGTGCGCTGACTTGATGACCGAACACTCGCTGCACATAATTCCCGTTACCGACAGGGAGGGAATGCTGGTGGGAGTTGTCAGCCAGTCCGATCTGATTGGGATCATTAACACGAACCTGTCCCAGGAAGGCCTCCTGATGACCATAAGCGGCCTGGATCACGGCGACGAGGATCTTTACGACATGGCTTACAGGGATGCGGAGAAATTTGCCAAGAAATTCTCCAAGATTACCGGGCATTCCAACGGGACACTCAGCGTGCACGTGATCCGGTACAAGGAAGAGGGGTCCACGAAATATTCAGTCAGGACCAGACTCATTTCCGGTGGAATATCCCTGACAGTGGATTCCTTTGACTGGAACTTCGGTAAGTGCCTGTATGACATTTTCGAGACTTACGAAAACAGGCTCAGGAAGATGAAGGAGAAAAAAGTGCAATGAATCCGCTTTTCGACAAAGCTTTCGAGTATGCGGGGAAGAATTCAAAGTGGTTTGAGATCCGTTACATGGAACGGGAGACAACCAGGGCAATGTACCGGAACGGGCAGTTTGACGGCATTGACAACAACAGGGAATCCGGGATTGCGGTCCGGTTGCTGAACGACTCCATCAGTTCTGCGTACTTTGACACCACTGACTGGGACGCTGCAAAGACGATAATTGACGTCGCGGTCAGGAAATCAAAATTCCCCGGAAAGAACCAGATAGGCATCGGGAGGGAGGACAGGGCAAGCTGGAAAATCGCCCAGAGAAAGGGCATACGGGATTTCCCTCTTGAGGAGAAGCTGCAGATCCTGAAGGATATGGACAGGATCATGGAAAGCGAAGGCGCGCCCATGAGGATAAACGAGCTCCTGGACAAGCAGATGAAGGGACAATATGCCAATTCGTCGGGATCGAATGTCTCCTGGGAATCCGGCAGGATCCAGTATTTTTACATGTTCGGAGTCGGGACGGGAGAAGAATTCGAGCAGTCCACCGGCCAGTTCGGCGCAAGCATGGGCTACGAGTACTTGGACGAGATCGATCTTCCCGAAATAGTGAGGAACGAGATTTCAGTCCTTAAGAAGGCATCGCAGGCGAAAAGGCCTGAACCGGGCACTTACGATTTCGTGATCGGCCCGGAGGTTTCCGGCATTGTGGCGCATGAATCGTGCGGCCATCCCACCGAGTACGATCGTATAATAGGAAGGGAGGGCGCGCTGGCCGGGGAATCCTTCCTGACTGGCAAAGAGTTTCCTTACAGGATAGGATCGGAAGCCGTCAGCATTATCGATGATCCCACCTACCCGGGAAGCTATGGATACTACCAGTACGACGATGAGGGCGTCCGGGCCAGGAAGAGGTACCTGTACAGGAACGGCATGACATCGGAATTCCTGCACAACAGGGAGAGTGCAGCAATTCTTGGCGTCGATCCCAACGGAGGCGGTAGATCGTCGTCTTGGGATATGGAGCCGCTTCCACGCATGAGCACCACCTACATAGAGCCGGGGAACTTCGAGGTGGATGAACTGTTTGAAGGCATACAGCGCGGAATCTACATGAAGTCCTTCACCGAGTGGAACATCGACGATGTCCGGTTCAACGAGAAATACGTGGGGAAGGAAGCTTACCTGATCGAGAACGGGAAAGTGACAGACGTACTAAGGAGGCCGGTCATAGAAACTAACACCATCAATTTCTACAGTTCCGTGGACGCGGTTGCCAACGATCTGCAGTTCCATGCTGCAACCTGCGGAAAGGGCGACCCGGAGCAGGGATGTGACGTATGGCTTGGCGGGCCGCATGTAAGGCTTCGCGGGATAAGGATAGCGTGAGGTGCAGGAAATGAGTATCGCTGACGACATATTCGACAGGCTGCAGAAATTTGGCCTTGACAGCATAGCCGTTTCCAACGTCAAAGAAGACAGCAGCCAGGTGCGCTTCTCTGGCAATTCGAAAGACATTCACAACCACTGGGTGGAGGATTCCACTTCCGTTTTCGTGGCCAGGGGAAAAAAGACGGCGTCCACCATAGTCAAGGATTACGGCATTCTCGATTCTTCAATAGATCAGCTGATGTTCCTGCTGGATCACACTCCGGACAATGAATCCTTCATGGGAATAAATCCGGAAAAGCAGGACTACTCCTCAATAAACGGTGCAAGGAAGAACGACGTGGATATCCAGGAACTCGCATCCATTATGATCGATTCCGCCACGGGGAAGGGAGCGGATAGATCTGCCGGCCTGATATACAACAACTTTGCCGAAGTGACCACCGTTACAACCCACAACAGGGTCCAGTATTCCACCGGCGGAACCGAATTCCTGATCCGGGCTTTCAAGGGAGATATGACAGGACAGGAGGCAACACATACAGGATCTGGCGGATCTGACATGGACTCCATCGCGAGATCCCTCGGAGAACAAGCTGCTGAAACTGCCATGATGCTTGATCACCGGAAGGAGGGAAAACAGGGAAAATTCAGGATACTTATGTCACCATACCTCATCGGAAACATCGTTTCTTATGCGTCTGCCTACTTCTCGTATTATTCTGTGGAGTCAGGGTTCAGTTGTTTTGCTGAATCCATGGGAAAGAAGGTCGGCAACGATAAGCTCACGATCCTGGACGATCCTTCCGATGCTTCTGGATCGGGATTCAGGCCGGTAGACGATGAGGGAACGGTCACGTTTTCGAAGAATCTCGTCGAGAACGGTATACTGCGAAGTTATCTTCACTCGTATTCCACTGCATCCAGGAACAATACCAGGACTACGGGCAACGCGGGGATAATAGCTCCTATGCCGTTCCAGATGAAGATGGCGGGCGGTGATTCGTCAGAACAGGAGATGCTTGCCTCCCTGAAGGAAGGACTGTACATCCGTAACGCGTGGTACACAAGGTTTCAGGACGACAGGAATGGTGTGTTTTCCACCGTTCCGCGGGATGGCGTATTCTACGTGCAGGACGGAGAAATCAAGGAGGCGTGGGGTGGAATCAGGATCAGCGATTCCATACCGTCCGTACTTGCGAACATAGACCTCATTTCAAAGGAAACCTGGAACGTGAAGTGGTGGGAAGAGATATTTCCCAGCACAATGCCGTACGTGACCGTTAACGAGGTCAACGTCTCCAGGGCTTTCTAGGGCTTAGCTTGAAAGAAGCTATTTGCTCCGGTCTGGGGGCTGCAAAAATTTAATAGAGTAGATACTCTAATTAGAGCGTGCACTCGAAATCCATGCGGCCGCAACACAAGTCTGACCTCACCAGGAAGAGAATACTGGACGCAGCAAGAAAACTGTTCAATGAGAATGGAACTTCCCACGTAAGCACAAACCTCATTGCCAGGGAACTTGGCATTAGCCCCGGCAACCTCTATTATCATTACAGGAACAAGGAGGAGATCATAAGGGAACTGTACCTCGAATGCTCGTCCTACCAGGATTCGACCTGGAACAAGGACATCGGGGCCGAGGGAAACCTTATGAGAATGCGTTCCAACCTTGTCGAGGCAACACGGCTCTCCTGGAAGTACAGGTTCGTGGAGCGGGAAATTCTTGCGCTTACCGAAATAGATCCCGAACTCAAGAGCATCTACCTGGAAAATTACAGGCAGAGACTTGCACTTTCAGTCCGGTTAGGTGAACAGCTCGACAGTATTGGTGCGCTCAGATATCCCGTATCATCTGTTGTCTGCAAGGACGTCATGATTGCAGTATGGCTAGTATTCCAGAGCTGGATAACGTTTCTCGACGTGACCGGAAATCCAGAAGACTCGGTTCAGGTACAGCGCGGTGCAGATATTGTGCTGGCCATATTGAAGCCCTATCTATCCGCGAAGGGCCTGAAAATTCTTGGAAGGAGTTCCTCTTTCCTATCCTCGGATAAGGACATGATGCTCGGGGATTCACTCAGGAAATTATCCCAGAATGTGAGGACCTGATCGGGAAAGCTTTGTTCTGCTGCGCGAATTCACAAGACTTCAATTGACGTGTTGTATCGATGTGACTACACGGCCGGCAATTGCGTAGTCATACATCCAGACTTTTCTTAGATTTTCTCATTTCCTTGAGGAGAAGGTTAAGACTCGGCCTGATATCGTTCTCATTGTCATACTGGTACAGTGCGATATAGTACTCCGACCGGTTGGCCATTTCTATGTTAACAGGGGGAAGCCCATGCTTGATCAGGACATTTATCAGGATCAGCCTTCCGACCCTTCCGTTCCCGTCGGCGAAAGGGTGAATGTTCTCGAACTGGTTGTGCACCACGACGGATAGAATGAGGGGGTGGTACGTGCCCTTGTTCACGTTGTACCAGGCTACCAGTTCGTTCAGCAATTTAGAAACCAATCGCGATGGAGCGCCATCGTGGATCACGTTTCCCTCGTAATCTATCACCGAGACTTCTTCACCTATCTCGCGAAAATTACCTGCAAACGGCTTCGAGTCCTTAAACACGAGCCTATGCAGTTCCCTGATGAGGTCTATGGAAAGATGTTCCTCCGTGTTCCTCAGGTATTTCACCGCCTGCTCCACGCCCAGGGTTTCATAGATTTCTTCCCTGGGCTTATTGGGCCACTTTCGTTTTTCCAAGATGTCCCCGACTTCTTTCCTGTTTACCGTGGAACCCTCGATGGCATTGGTGGCATAAGTGAAGGCTTCGGTGAACTTCAGCCAGTTGTCGTCGCTTATGTGAGAAAGTTCGATTTTCCCTTGCGGAAGAAGCTTGTTGAGCTCAGATATCTCCTCGCTGGAAAGCGTTTCCTTGTATGGATCCTTGATTCCCTTGAGTTCTGAGAGCTTCTGGTTTAGCTCAATCTCCCCCTCAATTCGTTTCTTCTCAACTTCTTCCCGGGAAAGGTCTCTCCCGAGATAGACCCTCACTTTTCGGACTTTGAGCAGTTTGCGATAGCTGTGGGCCAGATAGTAATAGGTTACTCCATTCCTGACCCTGGTTTCGATGTTCGTAAAGTTGTATGACTACACCGGTAAGAAGATTTGTGATCACAATTATACTGATCTGAGGTCAAGAACTCAACTTCCAAGACTTATTTGACTTCCGAAATACCGCAGCATATAGAATCTTGGGAACATCTGGTAGACTCAATGGTAAGGCAGTTGACCACATAGTCCAGAAAACAAAATCTTCTCTGAGAGTTTCATACAGCACCTGTGGTAGTCTGTGCGGGACACGGTTGAAACCACTGCGAAGTGCTAATCATCCTAATAGAAACCAACTAATGCATTTGCAAGTTCCTCCAGAAGACGGCCATGAACAACAACGTGTCGCCATCTGGTTTTCAGAGAGAGGATCGTAAGTCATGCTCGCATCTAGTGGGCTTTGTCCTTATGGTATTACTATCTTCTCTTATGATGTTGTTGAGTGGTTTTACATGCAGCCTGACTTCCCATGAAAAAAGTTCTATCGTCATGATGGGGGACATCGAAATCTCGGGAATGCGGTCACGGATCTGGGCCTTACAGCGTCAGGAACAGCAATTCAAAATGAAGGCTGTCCTGAAACTGAA
Organism: Thermoplasmatota archaeon; assembly: GCA_023487205.1. GTDB lineage: Archaea > Thermoplasmatota > Thermoplasmata > Thermoplasmatales > Thermoplasmataceae > JAMDBT01. Next base: position 13,922 of record JAMDBT010000030.1, on the reverse strand, counting down.
CAGATAATGTCCTTTCTCTGACAAAACTGACCGTCCCGTCGTTGCTGTTCCATAGGGCTATGCTCGGTTGAAGTGGGAGGGGCAGCCCCTTAACAAGTGTCTGATCTGGATTAGTTGACATCCCAGACAAGAATTATCAGTAATGCAATGACCGGTACACAAGTCAGGCCAATCTAAACCATAATGATTATAAGTTACACCACTATGATTGATAATGGCAGAGTTATTGAAAGTCGGAGACAAGGCTCCTGACTTTGAGGCAAAAGACCAGAACGGGAATACGGTAAAGTTAAGTGAATATCGGGGAAAACCTGTAGTGGTATACTTCTACCCCAAGGACGATACGCCGGGATGCACCACAGAAGCTTGCAATTTCAGGGATAACATATCGTCGTACAAGGATCATGGAGTTCAGGTCCTCGGCGTGAGCGTGGATAGCGAGAATTCCCACAAGAAGTTCCAGGACAAGTACAGCCTGAACTTCACTCTGGTATCCGACAAGAGCAAGGATATCGTTGAAAAGTACGGCGTGAAAGGTGAATTCGGGTCCGCGAAGAGAGTGACCTACCTTGTGAAGCCGGACGGCACAATCGGGTACGTCTACGGAAAAGTCACACCCAAGGATCATGCCGTTGATGTAATGGAAAAACTGAAGGAACTTCAGCTGGTCAGGTAACCTGAAGATAACTGGTTATTTCACAGATCGAAAAACCGGAAGGTGCGATTGCGGATTGGACGGCTCCTGATCTGGAATCCGCTTTCCGGTGTCTAAAACTTTCTTTCCTGGTGCGAGGATGGATTCATGTTGAGTGCACTGATCGTCAAGGCAGCAAATGCCCATATGATTGAAATAAACATGAGAAGATAGTCCACGGGCGGGTACAGGGATATTCCAAATAAAATTGCGGGAACCAGAAATTTTATGGCTCCCCAGAAATAGTCGTAAGCGTCCATTAGGTGATCAGCCGAATAGTGAACTCAATCCTGCCATTGCGTCCTGCTCGTTTGCCTCGGCCTTCTCTTCCTTGGGCTCCTCTTTCTTTTCCTTGCCTTTCTTGCCCTTTGACTGTTCTTCCGCGGGAGCCGCAGGAGCAGCGATTGCGGCAGTTGCGGCGCTCTTCAGGACGTCATCAATGTTCAGGTCCTTCAGGCTCGACGCAAGTGCCTTTACCCTGGCAGCATCCGGCGTTACGCCGGCGCCTTCCAGCACTTTCTTCAGATTGGCTTCGCTCACTTTTGTTCCGACCGAATGCAGGAGCAGTGCCCCATATATGTATTCCATTCTTATTCCTCCATTATCCGAAGAGACTTCCGAGCCCTGCGGAGATGTCTTCATCCGGGGACTTCTGCTCTTCCTCTTTTTTCTCTTCTTTCTTCTCCTCTGCCTTTTGTGGTTCTTGCTCTCCCTCAGTTAATCCCTTCAGGACAGCGGCGTCCTTAATTGCTTTCAGTATAAATAATTGTATATTTGCCTCGTCCACAAAACCTGTGCTGAGCGCAAGATTCTCCGCTCCCAGCCTCGCCTTTATAATGAGTTCCGGAACGATTTCAGGCACGATGAACATGGCTTCGGAAGCAATCGCCTTTGCTCTGGAGTACGCGTTCACGAACTTGTTCAGTATATCGGTAATCGTTTCGGACAGGACCTCCTTTGGATAATAAAGTCCGTCACTGTATGCACCCAGGAGTTCTAGCCCCACCTTCAGCGGGTGGATCTCGAGCTTCTCCAGGATCTTGGCTTTATCCTTGCTTATGACTTCTCCCTTGTGAACGAAAACGGTATCCTTCTTGATAACAATCTTGCCTTTCTCGATCGCCGTCTGCAAACCGACCTTCTGGAATTCGCTGACCATGGGACCAGGCGGAAATTGTGTTTCCTTCGCCTCGATAACAATGTCATCCGGCGCTATCTCCCCACCCTTCGCAGCGGAATCCTGTACAGTGGACAGGATCGTTTCATAAAGCTTAGTTGGGGACATGTTTGCGGACAGCAGCGCGACCTGGCCATGAATAGCTTCCTTGAGCTGTTTCATGGCATCGCTGTCCATCCCGTCAAGAGCCTTGTGCAGGAGCGTTGATCTTACAACCTTCAGTGTTGCTGTTCCGCGCAATCCTTTCCTTATGCTCTGCAGTTGGCGGTTCCTTATTCCGTGAATGCCAACAAGTGCGGATATTTCTCCGTCCTTGATCAGCTTAGACAGGTCGTTGACTTCGTCAACTTTCCACGGCGCTGGAGTGGTCATTTCACATCACCCGCGTTCATCCTCACGGCTTTGCCCATGGTGGTCTTGACAAAAACGCCGTCTATGTTGCTAGTTCCCTTCTCGAACTTTGATATGACCCTCTTAAGCACAGCGTTTGCGTTTTCCGCAAGATCGGAATCCGACATTGACTTTGTTCCGATGGGGACATGGAAAGTCCTCTTGTCCTTGCTTCTCACCCTTACTGTTCTGCGTAGCGCAGCTATCATGTTTGTAGGGTCCTGTCCAGGCGCAATTGGCCGGGGTATCTTTCCTCTCGGACCAAGCACCTGTCCCAGAGACTTTCCGATTGTCGTCATAAGCGTGGATTCAGCAATGAAAAAGTCCGTCTCATCTGCAATCTTCTTGAAAGCCTTCTTGTCTTCAGCGAATGTTGATAGGTCTTCCGGGCCGAAAATGTAATCCACAGAACCTTTGACCTTGGACTTGAGTTCCTCGGCCCCAAACACCGCTATCTTAATCTGCTTGCCTCTACCCTTCGGAAGGGCAATCTCCTCGTTGACCCTATTCTTGGGGTCTGAGAGATCCACGTCCTTGAGGTTTATGGCCAGTTCCACCGTTTCGGCGAACTTCCTTTCCGGAGCCTGTTTCTTGGCTTCCGCAACTGCTTCTGCTAATGTACCTTCTGGCAAATCATCACTTCCCGTAGTATGCGAGCAATCAAAGCTCTCCTACAGTTCAAACGGCGAGTGTTCCGTTCTTTATAAGCGTTTGCGCCTCCTTCGGGTCTTTACCTTCCACGGTAATTCCCAGAGAGACGCAGGTCCCGATGACCTCAAGAACTGCGGCCTTCAGATCCTTTGCCTGCATGTTGTCCATCTTTGACGCGGCTACTTTCTTGATCTGCTCCATGGTGGCATTTCCTGCGACGGTTTCCTTTCTCTTGCCGGAACCCTTCTCAATGCCTATCTCCTTCTTGATCAGCGCGGAAGTGGGTGGAGATCCTACCTTGATCTCATATTCCTTCTTGGCCGGATCCGTAACTATGACTGAAACCGGAACCTGCATTCCTGAAAACGCCTTGGTCTTCTCATTGATTTCCTGGACCACCTTGCCCAGATTCAAACCCAGTGGACCCAGTGCAGGCCCGAGAGGCTGGCCAGGTGTTGCCTTCCCCCCCTCGATCATGACATTGACGCTCTGTGGCATTTCTTCACCTTAAGTTCGGGCAAATGGCAGAGAATCTTTTTAACGTTTGCATCGCATGGGCAATTTATTTCTTGAATGTCAACTTTCGGTTGACTCTGGATAGGCCACACAGGATGGCAGGCGATTATGTCACGGGACACCTCACACGGTACTTAGCGTAGCCCGGCCCCAGATGTCGGTTAAAGCACCCCCCAGTATATTCCAGACGTTTTCTATAATCGCCCTTGATCTTGGATCGCGTGTAATAAAACCCGGATTCCCTGCTTGATCTATCTGCAGAATGGGGCGGATTCACTGGAATTCTTTCTTTTCTTCCATCTTTTCCCTGCTCTTTTCCGTTATTTTAGAGAGCTACCGCTATCTTGCCGTCGATCTGACGCACGTCCTGTCCATGAGCGAGGGGATCATATCGGCAACCCTGGGACACAACGGCATGGAGGAATACCTGCCACAGGTGCAGATCCTCTTCCTCTTCTCCCTGGATCACGAGATGCCGGCACATTTCCGCATCCTGCCCGGGGCAGTAAACAGCGTGGCTTCCCTGAAACTCACCATGGAGGAATCCGGCGCCAAGAGGATGGTGCTGGTTGCAGATACGGGGTTCTATTCCTCCTCTAACACATCGGCACTTGATTCCATGGGCATCTTCCATGTCATCCCCCTGAAGGGGAGAGGCACTTCAAGTTCCAGGATCATCCCATATTCTACAGGAAATATGCCGTTGGCAACCGTGCCATGTACACCTTCAGGAACGATTTCCTGAAGGCCGAGGAGGAGAAGGACTTCCTTGCCCGATCCGGATCACCGGCACGATTCACAGCCTTAAGGGAGAGCGTGGGGACCATATTGGTGATCACGAACCTGAAGGTCTCAGGCGAAATCGTGTACGTGATGCTGAAGTCCCGGTCTGAGATAGAGCAACCCTACGACACGTTCAAGAATACGATTCATGCCGATCGGGCATACTTGAGGGACGATCACCAGCTGCAGGGTTGGATGTTCGCGAACTTCATCGCACTGATGATCCACTACAGGATATATGGTCTCCTGAGGAGCAAAGACCTCCTGGGGAAATACTCGCCACAGGACGTGCTGGATCATCTCGGGAGGGTCTTCATGCTGAAGATCGGGGAGGAGTGGAAGATATCCGAAATACCCAAGAAATCCAGGGTCCTGATTGAGGGGCTCCAGATGCATATTATGCAAAACAGCGGGAGTTAGAGCTTAATCGCATCGCTTTCCCGTTTCGGACGACATCGAGAATCTCGCCCAGCTTCGATGGTTTCTTTACGTATCTTCTTATCTCTGCTATCTCGTATCTGAGGGTCCACAAGGTCCCCAATCCCTAATATTCTTTGATAACCAAATTGCTTTTATGAACTTCCAATTCTAGCTAATAGACCACGGTGTCTGGATATTGCCATGAACAAAGAATACATAGCGCACATTCGTGAGGAAGATGGGCAGTCACAAAGTCTCTCGCAACACCTATTAGAGACATCTTCACTAACCGAACAATTCGCTGCTAAGATTGGACTTGGGCAACAAGGGAAAATAGTTGGATTACTGCACGATCTGGGAAAGGCGAGCAACGAATTCCTCAGATATATAAGGTCAGCAACTGGATTGATAAATTCAGATGAGGATCAATATGTAGATCCGACGACCAATAAGGGGAAGATAGATCACTCTAGCGCTGGTGCCCAAATGATTCACGAATTCTTTAAAGGTAAATCAAACGATACCTTGTTGTCATCCCAACTGTTGTCTCTGGTGATTGCATCTCATCATTCAGGATTGATCGACTGTCTCGATCCCAGTGGAAACGATATTTTTGAAAAGCGTATGAATAAACTTGAAGAAAAAACGCACTTAAGAGAATGCGAAGCAAATCTAGGCGAAGTAATTGGCCACGCCGTTTGGGAAATTCTGGCGAGTGATACCGTAGTAGAAAGCCTAAATCAAAAGGTTAGATCATTGAAAAAGAAAACTGACTCGCGCGAAACGTACTGGTTCAAGGTTGGACTACTTACCCGATATCTCTTCAGTTGTCTGATAGATGCGGATAGGATTAACACAGCAGATTTTGAATTTCCAAAACAAAGCAACACAAGAAACTTGAAGGGCTTTGAAAATTGGAATGCACTGATAGAAAGACTTGATTCATACTTAAGAAAACTAGAAGAGTTTTCTTCAGGGAAAACCGAAGTAGAGAAAAGAATCGACGCGATTCGCCAAAAAGTATCCGATAGCTGTTTTAATTTTTCTGCTAAGCCTAAAGGCATCTATAAATTGTCAGTCCCAACGGGAGGGGGAAAAACTCTCTCAAGTCTCAGGTTTGCACTGAAACATGCACAAATCCATGGGATGGATAGAATTGTGTACGTTATACCATACACTTCGATAATTGACCAGAATGCTGGAAAGGCAATAGACATATTAGAGAACAATGATAAAAATGGACTGAAACCAGAAAATATTGTACTGGAGCATCATTCAAACCTAACTCCTGAAGAGGAAACGTCTCGTCAGAAATTATTAGCGGAAAATTGGGATGCCCCAATAATCTATACGACGATGGTAAAGTTCTTAGATACTATTTATGGTCACGGTACAAGAGACGCACGAAGGATGCACAACCTTGCGAATTCCGTGGTAATTTTCGATGAAGTGCAAACCCTTCCTGTTAAATGCGTTCAAATTTTCAACGTGGCTGTACAATTTCTTGTCGATGACTGTGGTTCAACCGCAGTTCTATGCACGGCGACTCAGCCCTTGCTTGATAAAATCGAGCCTATTCAAAGAGCCCTTCACATTGACCCCGAACATGAAATGATTCCAGATCTTGGGCAATTGTTCAGTGAATTAAGAAGGGTGATATTTTTCGACAAACGAAAAGCGGGTGGATGGCGAGAAGAAGAAATTGCTGCCCTTGTAAAAGAAGAACTAGAATCCTCTGGAAGCGTACTTGTGGTAGTCAACACGAAGAAAGGTGCCCTTAGGCTATTTCAGCAATTAATAAGTCAGACTTATGGCGCAGTTTATCATCTAAGCACAAACATGTGCCCTGAACACAGAATGGAAGTATTAAGAGGTATGAAGAGTCGCTTAGAAGAAGGGGGGCGGGTGGTTTGTGTTAGCACTCAGCTCATTGAAGCAGGAATAGACATAGATTTCGGAAGTGTAATACGATATCTGGCAGGCCTGGACTCGTTAGCCCAGGCTGCGGGCAGATGCAATCGCAATGGAAGTAGAGCTTCTCTTGGAAGGTTCTTTGTAATAAATCCCAAAGATGAGAACCTCAGCAATTTGAAGAGTATTTCGACAGGCAGGGATATTGCACAGCGCGTGTTGAATGATTTTAAGAGAGACCCGAAACAATTCGATGAGGATGTTCTTGGGCCAAAAGCTATTGAAACATATTACACATATTTCTTCTATGACAAAAAGGATGAGATGCCTTATAAGATTCATAGAGGCTCTCTAGTGAATAGGGAAGATACTCTGTTTAACCTTTTATCGACCAACTCCATTTCGCTTCAGGAATACAACAGAATTAATAATTCATCACCCAATATACAACTGAGACAGTCATTTATGACAGCTTCCAACGCATTTAATGTCATAGATTCGAATGTGCATGGGGTAATTGTTCCGTATAGGGCCGGAGCAGGAATTATTGAGAAGCTTTGCGGTGCCCCCAGTCTTGAAACTGAGTACAGACTAATAAAGGCCGCTCAGAGGTATTCTATAGATCTCTTTGACTACGAATTTCAGAATTTGAGGGCGCAGGGAGTCATTCATGAAATTCGAGACAGAGCCGAGATTTTTTATATCGAAAGCTCTTATTATGATCAAGATCATGGCTTTAGTGGTGAACCAACTAGCGATATGCCCTTTTATAATGCATAGTGAGGTGAAAGGTGGAAAACAAGGTAGAGTTTAGGGTTTATGGGAAGTATGCCTTGTTTACTGATCCGCTTACTAAGATAGGGGGAGAAAAGTCATCTTACCAAATTCCAACGTATCAGGCTTTGAAGGGAATATTGGAGTCGGCATATTGGAAACCAACCATTATTTGGTTGATAGATAAGATGCGTGTTATGAAACCTATCAAGACCCAGACCAGAAGTGCAAAGCCTATCAGCTACGGGGAAGGAAAACACGAGTTGAGCATTTATACATATTTGGCAGATGTTGAGTATCAGGTGCAGGCTCACTTCGAGTGGAACAGAAACAGACCAGATATGGAACAGGACCGGAACGAAAACAAGCATTACTTCGTTGCGAAGAGAATGATTGAAAGAGGTGGAAGAAGAGACATTTTTCTTGGGACGCGTGAATGTCAGGGCTACGTTGAACCCTGCCAATTCGGCTCTGGGATTGGGTTCTATGATCAATGCGGCGAGTTGTCATTTGACTTTATGTTTCATGGTTTCGATTACCCTGACGAAATTGGATTTGACGAACTTCGCGCCAGATTCTGGCACCCAAGGATGAACAACGGCGTTATTCGATTCATTCGCCCGGACGAGTGTACATTTACCAAGTTTGTAAGGCCAATGGTTGCGAGCAAGATTGATTCTGTAGGATTAATGGAGGAGGAACTGCTCAAGGACAATTTGGAGGGGTGGAGGGATAGTTCATGAGTTGGATACAAAAATTGTATGAGACCTACGAACAGTGCCACTCGACAGCATCATTCGATACAGCAAGTGGTGATGCTATACTATTGCCAATTGGTCACACAACTCAAGAAGCACAGATTGAGATCACTATCGATCACAACGGTGACTTCAGTCGTGCCGCGGTGCTACCAAAGACTGACTCCCAAACTATCATCCCATGCACTGAAGAATCAGGAGGGAGATCTGGAAAGAAACCAAAGCCTCACCCCCTGAGCGACAAATTACAATATGTTGCCAAAGATTTCAGTGAGTTTGGAGGAACGGTTACATCAGGTTATGCTGAAAATCCAATGGAACCATATGAAGAATATGAAAAGCTTCTAAGCGCGTGGTGCGAGTCGGGTAATTCGGATCCAAAGGCAGTGAGGGTATTGGACTATATTCGGAAAGGCACTGTGATCAAGGACCTAGTAAATTACGGTGTATTGGTCGCCGGACCTGATGGAGAACTCATAGAACAATGGGAAAAGAAGCCGATTCCTGAGATTTTCAAGGTCTCCCCAAATAAACGTCAAGCCGAAGCTTTTGTACGTTGGAGCGTGGAAATCCCGGGTGATCCTCAGACAAAGTTACATACAGATCGAAAATTGTTCGAGAGCTGGGCGAAATATTACGAATCTACCAAAACGCACAAAACTCTTTGCTATGTTACAGGAGACCTGAGTTTCGCAGCCGAACAGCACCCAAAAAAATTGAGACATGATGCTGATCAAGCCAAGATAATTTCTTCAAACGATACCTCTGGATTTACATTCCGGGGGAGGTTTCAGACCTCGGATCAGGCGTGCGGAGTTAGTTACGAAGTAACACAAAAAGCGCACAATGCCCTACGCTGGCTAATCAGGAAACAGGGATACATGCACAATGATCAGGCTATAGTTGCTTGGTCGACTGCAGGGATCAAGGTTCCAGATCCTTTAATGGATTCTTTTGACTTCCTAGATAACGATTCGTTGGTCCCGGCAACAACTTCCGAAGAATTTGCCCATAAATTAAACCAGAAATTAAGGGGATACCACACCAATCTCGGCGATTCTGCAGACATCGTAGTTATGGGTATTGATTCTGCTACACCCGGAAGGATCTCCATAACATTCTATCGAGAATTGACTGGGTCAGACTTCCTGAATAGGATAAAGAATTGGTATGAGACTTGTTCTTGGTGGATTTCAAGGGACAAACAGAAAATTGCTATCAAGTATATTGGCACCCCTGCACTCAGTGACATAGCCGAATCGGCCTACGGGAAAAACATAAGCGACAAACTTCAGAAATCAACTCTAGAAAGATTGCTTCCCTGCATCATTGATGGTGAGAAGTTACCTGCAGACATTGTGGAGTCATGTGTGCGGCGTGCTTCAAACCGAATTGGAATTGAAAAAAGGATGTGGGAGAAAACGCTCAGTATCGCGTGCGCGATTTATAGAAAGTACTATTGGAGTAAGGGATTTAATATGAGTTTAGAAGAAAATAGGAAATCAAGGGATTATCTGTATGGAAGGCTTCTGGCACTGGCTGATAATATTGAAAGTTGGGCTCTGAACGAATCTGATGAAAATCGACAAACAACCGCGGCAAGATTGATGAACAGATTTGCGGAACACCCATTCACTACATGGCGAACTATCTATCTCGCACTTGCCCCTTATAAAGCAAGATTAGGGAAAAAGGTGTCCTCTAGGGAAAAATTAATAACAGAGGTGGGATCAAAATTTCTGGCGGAAGATTTCAAGAGCGATAAGAAGTTGAGCGGTGAATTTTTGCTAGGGTATTACTGCCAACGTGAGGCCCTCTGGATTAGTCAGAAAACAAACAGTCAAGGCCAAATTTTGGATGTTGATGAAAAGAATGAGGTGAACGGAAATGTTGGAACACAAGATTGATTTTGCTGTGATAGTTAGCGTGAGGAATGCGAATCCCAATGGAGACCCACTAAATGGAAATAGACCTCGTGTCAATTACGAAGGTTACGGTGAACTTTCAGACGTTAGTATCAAACGCAAGATAAGAAATCGACTAATGGAGGCAGGAAAACCAATATTTGTTCAACCAGATGATGATAGAATCGATGATTATCGGAGTCTCCGTGCACGAGCTGAAGGTGAATTAAAGGATTATCTTAGGGATGAAAAGAGATTTCGCGAGGAAGCCTGCAAGAAATGGCTTGATGTACGCGCATTCGGCCAGGTATTTGCATACAAGGGTTCTCAGAATAAAGGTCGAAGCAAAAAGAAAGGCACTGAATCTGTGGGCGAAAGTGAAGAAAGGAACGAGGGTAGCAACGAATCCGTTTCGATTGGAATTCGAGGACCCGTTTCAATCCATCCTGCCTTTAGCGTAAATCCAATCAGTATTTCAAGCATTCAGATCACAAAGAGCGTCAGCGGTGAAGGAGATGGGAAGAAGAAGTCTTCAGATACCATGGGGATGAAGCATCGAGTTGATTATGGTGTTTATGTGTTCTACGGTAGCATTAACTCACAGTTGGCCAGTAAGACTGGATTTACAGACGAGGATGCAGAGGCGATCAAAGGGGCTTTGATAGGGCTATTTGAAAATGACGCATCTTCTGCTAGACCAGAAGGAAGCATGGAGGTCTACCGGGTTTATTGGTGGAGGCATAATTCAAAGAATGGACAACACTCGTCTGCAGATGTTCACCACTCATTGCAGATATCACTAAAGGAAGGGTTAACTGAGGCAACCAACATTGAAGACTATGATATTCACCTTAAGGAGTTCCCAGACCTGAAGCCTGAGATCATTAGCGGACGTTAGAGGGGTTTCACAACGCATGCGTATTCAGAGGATGAATTCCTCCTTTTGTCGGGGATCCAGCATATGGCCTTCTGTGAGAGGCAGTGGGCCCTAATACATATTGAGCAACGGTGGGAGGAAAACGTGCTCACGGTCGAGGGAAAGCACGTCCACGAGCGCGCAGATAACCCATTTGAAAATGAGACTAGGGGGGAGACTCGTACCACCAGGAGTGTCCCAATAATATCAATGAAGTTGGGGTTGCAAGGAGTAGCCGATGTAATAGAATACATAAGGGATGACAATCTGCTGGGGACGGAGTCAATCTCCCTTGAGGGAAGAGCCGGAAGGTGGAAAGTATGGCCGGTCGAATACAAGAGAGGGAGACCTAAACCTGATGATAGGGATGCAGTCCAGCTTTGTGCCCAAGCTATTGCCCTGGAAGAAATGTTGAATATAACCATGAATGAAGGCTACCTGTACTATAATGAGACTCGCAGAAGAGAGACAGTAATTTTTGACAGTAAGCTCAGAGATCGCGTTGAAACCCTGTCCACTAAGATGCATTGGATGGCCAGTCGCGGATTCATGCCAGCTCCCAAGAAGGAAAAACACTGTTTACGGTGCTCACTGTACGAAATCTGCCAACCCGATTGGAACGCATCAAGTGGAGCTGTTGGAAAGTATCTAGCTAAACTGTTAACACATGAGGATAAGGATTTAGAGTGAGGAAGCTTCTCAACACCCTTTATGTCACGACTCCGGAATCGTATCTCGCACGAGAAGGAGAAAACATTCTTGTTAAGGTCAAGGACGAAATACGTTTCAGAGTACCTATTCATAATCTGGAAGGTATCGTCTGCTTTGGATACATAGGGGCAAGCCCATCTGCCATGCACCTTTGCAGCGAGAGAGGTGTCGAATTGAGTTTTCTGACCGAGCACGGCAAGTTTCTGGCTAGGGTATCAGGCGAGGTTTCAGGAAACGTTCTTCTTAGAAGAAAACAGTACAGATGGGCCGACGAGGAACACGAGAAACTAAGGCTTGCTAAGCGATTCGTTGAAGGAAAAATACATAATTCTAGAAGAGTCCTGCAAAGGGTGATCAGAGACCATGGCGATGTAATTCCGGACGATGGTATCGGCAATACCATAGACCGCATGAAAGACATGATCGGAAGGGTCGAAAATGCCACTTCGGTTGATACAGTAAGGGGAATCGAGGGAGAGGCTGCTAACGCCTATTTTTCCAAATTCGACAGCCTGGTAATGAATCAAAAGGAACATTTTACATTCGGCGAACGGATAAAGAGACCACCAACAGATTATGTAAATGCCCTTCTTTCGTTCGTTTACACACTTCTGGCTCATGAATGCATCTCAGCACTTGAAACCGTGGGCCTCGATCCCCAGGTTGGTTATCTGCATACTGATAGACCGGGAAGAAAGAGCCTCGCACTTGACGTGATGGAAGAACTTAGGCCGTATCTAGCTGACAGAATGGTATTGTCCCTTATCAACAGAAAACAGGTCTCAGAAAACGGGTTTGTCAAACGCGAAAATGGGGCTGTTCTGATGAATGACGAGACAAGAAAGGAAGTACTAATCTCGTGGCAGAACAGGAAAAGGGAGGAAATCGTTCACACTTTTCTAGAGGAGAAAATACAGGTGGGCCTCATTCCTTATGTTCAGTCAATGCTTCTTGCAAGGAATATTAGGGGAGACTTGGATGACTATCCACCGTTTCTTTGGAAATAGTGAGGTCTTGAGAGATGATGGTTCTGATAACTTATGATGTTAATACCTCAAGCTCTGCAGGCGCGAAACGTCTGCGGCAGATCGCAAAAGAATGTGTGGACCTAGGTCAACGCGTCCAAAATTCTGTATTCGAATGTCTATTGGAGCCTTACCAATTTACAGAGCTTAGACATCGCCTTGAGAGCATAGTAGACCCTGAAACTGACAGTTTACGCTACTATTTTCTTGGAAAAAACTGGAAAAACAGAATTGAACACTATGGTGCAAAACAAGGGTACGATCCCGAGGGAGTCATATTATATTAGGTGGCGAACCCCAAGTGACCACGCGAAATCGGATAGATCGGCGGACGTAGTGCTGAGCGACTTGCGAGAATTGTATAATTAATCATAAATATAGTTAGCAGAGTATGATAGTATGCAATCGCGAAAAATAATAATAAAGTGCGCTTATTTTCGCTATATTTGGAATATGCGGTCGCACCCTTCACGGGTGCGTGGATTGAAACTAATACTTCAAGTTTACTGCTTGATATATTAAAAGTCGCACCCTTCACGGGTGCGTGGATTGAAACTGATAGTGCTCAGCACCATTACCGCAAGAACGAGTCGCACCCTTCACGGGTGCGTGGATTGAAACTTCCATTCCATAAACTGTAAACTGCACAAAATCGTCGCACCCTTCACGGGTGCGTGGATTGAAACACTATGGACAGGTTGTTCGCGGCGAGATCGGCAGGTCGCACCCTTCACGGGTGCGTGGATTGAAACAACATCGTATCCGGATCTGAACAGGTGTCAGTTGTCGCACCCTTCACGGGTGCGTGGATTGAAACCATCGCTGGTGTCTCATCTCCTACTGTACATAGGTCGCACCCTTCACGGGTGCGTGGATTGAAACCTTAAGCTTCTGGCTCTCGTCAAGTACCAAGACGTCGCACCCTTCACGGGTGCGTGGATTGAAACGCCATGCTTTTCCTCGAAATCGATTCGCTGGAGGGTCGCACCCTTCACGGGTGCGTGGATTGAAACCTGTCAAGTGGGTCTTGCTGGGAATACGGGCGGAAGTCGCACCCTTCACGGGTGCGTGGATTGAAACATTTATATCAGGATGGAGAAGCAACAGACCAAATGGTCGCACCCTTCACGGGTGCGTGGATTGAAACACGCTCTCCGAAGAAGGGAAGGGAGCAGCCGCAGGTCGCACCCTTCACGGGTGCGTGGATTGAAACATGGTCGAGAATGGGGAGGAAGTCTACGAGCTTGTCGCACCCTTCACGGGTGCGTGGATTGAAACATGAAGATGTACTC
>JAMDBT010000027.1 GCA_023487205.1 Thermoplasmatota archaeon | reverse complement strand
GCAGGGATAGCGGTAGCCCTGGCCATTTTCCCAGGAATATGGGAAAATGGGAACATGCAAGGCATAAGTACCCGGGAAATCCACTGATTTACGGGCCTGATCTGAAATTTTGCGAGCCGGTATGAGAATTCAATAACTTACTCGAAATTCTCCAGAGAATGCGGGTGAGAGACTGAAGATAAGGATCAGATATTTTGCCAGAATAGCGGATTGTGCAGGAAAAGATCAGGATCTGGTAGTGCTGAAAGAGGGTTCAAGCCTTGGGGAGGCTGTAAACCCGGTTCTGGAAAAGTGCCACAGGGACAATTCCACCGGGAGCATACTTCTTGCTGTTAACAGGGAGTATTCCAAAGAGGACAGGATTCTGAATGATGGTGATGAGATTGCGGTTATGCCTCTTGTGAGTGGGGGTTGATTGGGGTTTGAAGGACATATCAGAGAAAGAAACAATTAGGAGAGAGGCGGAAGCTGAAGGAAAAATCATTCTCAAGACGGAAACGTTGCGGGCTATTGAAGAGAAAAATATCGAAAAGGGAAATCCCTTGGAAGTGGCAAGGGTAGCTGGAGTCATGGCGGCAAAGGGAACGTCAGTCCTGATACCCTACTGTCACCAGATCAATATCACGCACGTTGAGGTGCAATTCTCGCTGGAAGAGGATGGAGTCCTCTGTCGGTCCAGAGTGGTGGCGTATTCCCGTACTGGGGTAGAGATGGAAGCACTATCCTGTGTCTCCGCATCATTGCTCACAATATGGGACATGGTGAAATACCTGGAAAAAGATGAAGATGGCCAGTATCCCGCTACAGCGATAAGAGAGATCAGGGTTCTGAAGAAGATCAAGCTACCCAGATGATTCAAGTCACCTTTGGCTAACGTTTTATAATCGTTGTATTTAAGCCACTGTGCAGGAGGACCCGCGAATAGCAGTGGCGCGCTTCGTGTTTGGCAGGTCGAATATTGGCTTCAGGCTATTTGTTTTCCTTGCTGCGGCCGGGATATTCCTGGACGTATGGGATCTGACGGCATTCTCGATTGTCCTTGTTCCCTTCAGGGAAGTCTTCCACCCCACCGCTGCGGAGATAGCCTTCGCAGTCAGTTCCGCAAACATTGGAGCAGTCGCAGGCGCTCTCTTGGGAGGTTCCCTCACTGACAAACTTGGTCGGAAATCTATGTTCATATACAGTATGCTCGTGTTTGTCGTTACTGCCATTCTGCAGGCCCTTTCCACAGGCGTTGCGGAATTCACTTTGTTCCGGACGCTGATGGGCTTCGGGCTAGGAGCGGACGTCGCGACCGGTTTTTCCTACATATACGAATTCATAGGGTCGGGGGAGAGACGGAAATACTACTCTCTCTGGGCTTATGCGTTCTCGGTTACCGCCATAGCTGCGGTCCTGACCACCCTGATTTCCTTGCAGTGGTCAATCAATATTGACACCATCTGGAGGATTCCTTTTATTCTGGGAGGCATCTTTGCAGCTGTCATCATTGTACTGAGGTTCATTATCCCGGAGACGCCTATTTGGCTAGCTTACCAGGGAAGATACAAGGAGGCGGCTAGAATACTCCGGAACATTTATGGAGATGTTCCTGAGAGCCTCCCGGATGAGGATAGTCCCAGAGAAAACTTCAGAGTGCTAAAGAAATTCCAGGATGTTTTCCTGTCGGGCAGGAAGAAGGTACTGGGATTTGCGCTTTCTCTCAACGTTATAGTGGGAATAGTGAGCTGGGGGTTTGCATTCTACGTTACCTTTTCCCTGACCTCTCTAGGTATTACGAGCTTTACGGGAGCCCTGATCTACGACCTTCTCATCTACGGTTCCGCTCTTGTTGGATCTATATTGAGTCCATATCTTGCCGGCAGGTTAGGTACCCGAGTGGCTTCTGTGATGCCTTCCCTGGGGATATGTGTCACATTTTTCATGGCTATCTTCGCGGTCACGCACGTTATACCAGTGCTTTGGTTTGTTCCGCTGTCTGCAGCAACCTTATTCCTGGAGTATCTTGGCCCAATGTCGTATAATGCCCTTGTGAATTATGCCTACCCGTCCTCCGTAAGGGGGTCGGTCAATGGGGTTAATTATACGGTGAACAAGGCAGTGGAGGCGTTTACCGGTTATTTTGGAGGATTTTTCCTGATTGCCGTGGCTGCATGGGAGAGCATCAGCCTATTGCTGGCTCTAACTCTAGCGTTTTCTGTCATTGCACTGATCCTTGGAACTAACGTATTCGTTCTGGATCCAGTAGACATTGAGAAGGAAGAAGTCAGCAGGGAGGCTTCTTTGCCCGGTTCAGAGTCAAAGATCTGAAATTGCGCGGGTGGTTTCTCCGGCCCCTTTCTCGACGTCCTTATACTTTTCCTTAATCAGATCGCCTGCGGACCCCTCAACTGTGCCGATTGCGAGAATATCCATCAGGTGATCCAGCTGGGAATCCAACAGGAGAGAAAGCGACCTTAGCGTTTCCGTCTTATCATCGGGTACTTCCTTTCTTCGTGAAGAGACAAAACAGTCAAAGTGGACCGCTCCTTTCTTGGTGAAGGTGAATTTCTCTCCCGTTCTTACCTTTGCAGAACAACCGTAACAAATGAACTCAGCCATACTGGATTATCCCATCCCGAATAAAATCTTAACGTATAATGATTATAAATTAAAAACGACAAGCATCCTTAACTAAGCGAATAGGATTATCGCAGGAATGGTTAGAACACGCACAATCGCTTACCTCGCATATCTCGCAATTATGATTTCGCTTTTCATCATTCTCCCGGCTTTGGGGATATTCAATGGAAATGGACTCATCTTCTTCCCATTCATCTTCTTTTTCCCATTATTTGGCATGGGCAGGCGAAGAACCGGATCCCAGTCCCGGAATCCTCCTCCGGCAAGTCCTCAAGCAACGTCGGATCAGTCGCAGCCGGAAACCCAGAATTCATTCGGAACCATGGACACTTCCAGTTATGGAATGGTTCGGCCCCAGTCCGAAAGCCGTTACACCCTCATCGGACTAGCTGTCTTTGGTATATTCACTGTTTTTATGGTACTGTTGATACTCATCCGCTATGGAGTCGTGTGATCGCAGGTTGTTCTGCGTTCATTCCATGATTCTTTAGCGATTCCAGTTGTGGAGGGAACAATAATACGCAGTTAAGGGAGACTAGCCGTATTCAGAAATTCATCGGCAAAAAAAGATAAAGTAATTACCTGTGATACTCCCGTATGATTATCAATGAAATAGACGAAAAGCTGGACATGAGGGGGAAACTCTCATTCAGTCTCGACAACCCGTTTGCTAACGTGAGCAAGGAACTGTCGCTGATTTCTCTTGCAAGGATGCGAAGGAGGAAGGAAGGAAAGATACTAATCGTGAACTCGCTGCTTTCCCCCGGATTCGAGCAGGATTCTTTTGCGGAGAAGTTGAAACCATTTGACTCCAAGCTCGAGGGTCAGAGTCTGTCCACAATTCTGGACGTCTCCGGATCTGCCTGTTTCAACTTCCTGTGGTCTCTCATTGAGATTCCGTCCGCAATAATAGACGGGATTCTGTTGCGTGGCGAAAGAGTCATAGTTTATTTCAGATTCCACAGGAGCGATCATTCCAAGATATCCAGCCTGATAAGCACCCATTCTGAGACTCTGCCGGACTTGTCCGTGGACGAATTCAAGCGGGGGTCCGGACTGAAGGATCATCTTCACGAGATATCCAAGGAGGTCCCAATCTATTACTTCGAAATTGGATCTGAAGTTCCACCATCCTCCATGGACATACGCAATGATCCAGTGATCACCACATTCGGAAATTACTGGACTAGAGAAACAAAATACCTGGTTGGCGACCAGTTCCACGCGGTTTATTACGAGAAACAGAAGATAATAAACCATGACGCAAAGTTAACCGACATTTCCCCACAAGAAAATATGTTCGAAATGATATTCTCGAATCCCCTGATGAAGTACTATTTTGACGAGGCTACCGATAGATCCATATCATTCCTTGGTGTGGGGCACAGGCTCTCGGGTCGCAGGTTTTCCTTCTACCTGATAGTTCCGGGCATGCATTTGAGCAATTTCACGAAACTCGTGTTTGCCTCCTTCAAGAAATTCAAGGACTGGAAACTGCTTCTTGACTTCGCGACCCCATTGGATCAGGCCTGAGGATTTCCTCGGGTCCCCAGTTCTTTCAATTTTTTTTCTTTTCTTGCTTCCGATCTTATTCGCCCCAAGTTGTTCTCAGATCGATCCACAAATTTGAACAACTTCTTGAATGCAGGATGGACCCTGCTTATTTCGTCGGCCAACTGCCACGACACTTCCCGCAATTCATAGTGAGCCGATGGTGTTGATCGGAGTTCTGTGAAATAGACCGCTTCCGATAGGGAAGTGTAGAATGCAATGGGATACCTGAACGCAAAGGGGACCACGTATTGCGCTGCGAGGATTCCAGATTTCATGTTAAATTCTTTCCAGGTTCGCACGGATTCGTCCATCAGCCTTCTGTATTCGTCAGCGAGGTCATGGTTAGCGGCAAACAGGTCCGGGACATGGTAGCCAAATGAAGCAGTCAGTGGTTTCCTTATCATGGTGAGCATCCTGTGCCTCTGGATCTCCCTGAATGAAGCGTAAGTTGGCGCCAGCTCGAATAGGTAATGTACTGTTTCGAACGCTCTTCCGAGCTTGTGCCGCCTGTTCCTGCGCGTTTCTGAGATTCTTTCGATAACGGAATAGTCCGGAGATGCTGCAGTTTCTGGAATGTCGATTGAATTTCCTCTATTGGGGAAATCTATCAGGGAAACCACCTTTGCAACCGCGTTTCTCTCCGGTTCATATTGCACCAGCTTAATCTCAGGAAATCCAGCATTTTCTGAAGGTTCAAAACTGATCGCATCCCTGGAGGCCAGGTATTCCTGAAGATCCTGTCCATGCTGATTCTTAGCAGACTTGATCAGTTCAGGCATCTCAGCATCCAGTTCTTTGAAGATGTCCCCCGATATGCGTTTGCATTCCATTAGCCCGCTTCTCTCCAGTTTCTGAATCAGGTTAACAAAAGACCTTCCGTTGCCCGACATTCCTACGTTTGTGAGAGTGGATGCAGGCAGCAGGTATCGAACGTCGTCGAGCACCCTTGCCCTGACAGCTGTTTCATATGCCTTCTCCGCAACTTCCCTCTCTCCCGATTCAAGGGCGTCGTATCCGATCTCCTTGCCTTTGGATAGGAAACGCTGTTCTCCAACGGGGTTTTTCGCACAAACTTCCTTCAGCAACAACGGAAGGAATCTCGAATATGTTTCGAAGAGGCGGTTGCAGTGATCCTCATAATCAGAGGCGAGACCCCGTGGAATCCCTATGGATTCATAATCTGCAAACAAGTACCTGTCGGTTGCCTTCTTGTCATATCGAACATATCTCGAGGACTTTTCCAGGAAAGAAATTCCAATTCTCACCTCCTCCATAACCTTGGCTGCAACGTTCGTCACGTTCTGGACCCCCACCTGGGCCGTAACCAGCTCTGCCACCGACTCATCACCATAGTCAAGAAAGACGCGTTTGTAGAAGTCAGCCCCTCTCGCCATATTGCCTGCAAACTCCCTGTCATATACGGTGCGGATGTCTAGCGATGCGGTTCTGCTGTACCTGGACATGAGCGCTCCCCTGTCTATCACTCTCGGAAGCCTGATTACGAAGACATTCCTGTCCCGGTTGGAGAATTCATCCATTATTCCTGCCTCCCTTGTTGTTCCCGCCATTATAGTACCAAGTACTGGAACGAGGTTATATGAATATTCTTTCCGTTAGGCCTTCAGGTCGGAAGCACCTGTTCGTAGAACCTGGCAAAGTACCTGAAGAAAATCGCCGAGGTCACATGAAAAGAAACCAGTCTGAGAGTTCCCATTACAAGCCATAGGATCTGGTATCTTGTGAAAATCGAGTTGAATGATCGCACATAATCCAGTATTCCAGTGCATTGTTCCCCAATCCGCACTTCACTGTCCAACACACTGGCGATGAAATCCATCTGGGTTTTCGCGGCTGCTATGAAGGACGCGGAAGCCGAACCTTTAGACATTTCCACCGCGATGCCGAAGACTCTTGAACTGTTTCTGTAAAAGATTTTTCTGGATTCTATGAAATCTTCGTATGTTGCCAGATAATTTGTGGTGCTTGGGTGGACCCTGTACCTGGACAATCTGTCAGGTATCAGCAATGCTTCCCCGGGACTGGATATTGCGACAAAGAAAAGGAACGGGTCAATGCTCTGATTGACCCTTTCAATATATTCGAACCGGCCATCAAATATCCTTCTCCTGAAACCCATGCAGCTGGAATACCAGTTTGCGCGATATCTCAGGAATTCCGATATGCCGCTTCTGCGCATATTACTCGTGTCAACTGCCAGGTTCTTCTGCGGGACAGTTTCTGCTGGCCCCGGCAGGTTCTTTCCAGTCTCGTCAATCCAGACAGTGGCATTATGAAGAAAATTGAGCCTATCATTCTTGCTGAAGAATTCAAGGCAGGTCTTCAGTTTCTCAGGAGCAAATTCATCATCATCATCCAAGATGAATATGACATCCCCGGCGGACGCGCGTATTCCTGCGGCAAGTTTCTTGCCATGGCTCTTATCCGGGACCAGCAGCACCCTGTCGCACTTCTCCCTCAGGAAATCGTCAATCCTATCGTCGGTGAAGCCTTTCACCACTATTATCTCGTATGAATTTCTTGGAACGGACTGCGAAAGGACTGATTCCACTGCCTTTAGTATGTATTCCCTTCTGTCATAGGTGTATATGATAACGGATGCAAGCAATAGGCTCCCGTGAATGTATACCAAGGTCAGTAAATTAGTTTTCTTTGTTGTGAGGGAAGCGTGATTTTCTGATTCCTGCTTGAATCGCAAAGCCAAGTCTCTGCAAAGAATTATTTAGCCCAATGCAGATGAAGGCAGGATACAATGCACACGAGGTTTATGCACTTCTTCGCCTCAACGAAATCAAGGAAAATTACCGCACTGGTTGTTATTGCAGGAATGCTGTTCTCCTCTTTCTCAGTTCTTGCCGCCCTGGAAGGCGGGAATTCACAGGGAATGCCGGAATGGCCCATCGGATGGGCTCCTGCATTGTCTTCGGAACACGCAGTCACCTTCACGGAAAGCGGTCTCCCCAGTTCTTCAGGAGGAACCGTATGGTCAGTTAATCTCAGCAACGCAGGCAAGGGCGTTGTGATAAGGGGTTCAGGGTCCAGCATAACCTTCCAGGAAAAGAATGGAAAATACAGTTATAATGTCTCAAAACTGGTTGGTTTTATTGCGTCACCTGGTTCCGGTAACGTCACCATAAACGGTTCAAGCCGCATTATTGCAGTCGATTTTTACAACCAGAGCCAGAATGTGATATTCACGGAGTCCGGCATTGGTACCTTCCCTGTGGAACCATGGACGGTCAACCTCACAAGGTATGGCGGATCCACAGGAATTGTCCAAACTTCCATGTCCACCAGCATGGCGTTCAGCGAGCCAAACGGATCTTACAATTTCAGCGTGACCCCGCCTTCGGGATACTCAGTGGCAACAAGCTCAGGAACAATTTCTGTCTCCGGAACCGCATTTTATGAGAACCTACAATTTTCCAACACAGAGTATGTGGTGTCAGTGAACGAAACCGGCCTTGGGACGGTCCAATCCGGTTCGTTGTGGTCCGCGACGCTAAAGGATACTACATCCGGGAAGATCTACACGGAGAATTCTCATTTTAGTGAAATCAACTTTACCGTTCCCGACGGGCATTACGCCCTGTCAGTGCTCCCGCCTCCTTATTATAATTACACCACCACTTCCGCGTCATTCTACGTCACCGGGTCTAATTATTACGCTTCAGTACTGTTCCACTCCCAGCTTTACACGTTGCGTTTCCAGGAAAGGGGACTTCCCACAGGCAAAACCGGAATGATATGGGGAATCGGGCTCACAAATACGAGCCACTCCTCCTTCACGGAATATACCAATAACACAACCCTTATTTTCAACATACCGGACGGGACCTACTCCTACTCTGCCCAAATTCCGAGCAACTTTTCTGCCGAACCGTTCGGCGGGTCCGGGAGCGTGACCATGAATAAGGGGAACGTCAGCATTGTGATAAATTTCATTCCCCAGTTCTTTACGGAGCAGTTCAGGGAAACCGGACTGCCAAGCCCGGGAGGCTCGGTTACGCCCTGGTCGGTGAAAGTGGGTCAGGTCGTGTATAACTCGTCGACGAATATTGTCGACGTCTCACTGCCTCTTTCGGCCGGGAAGAATTTTTCGTTTGCAGTCCTGCCGCCTTTAGACTTCAACGCTAGCGTGAATGGATTTGGTATTGTCACTCAACCTAGCATCCCTCCGGGCCAGATCACTACCTACACCGCGCTCAAGAACGTGACTTTTTCCTATAAACAGGGACCTGTTCCCAACTTCCATACTTCTAAGTTCCAAGCCGTTGATGAACCGTTTGCGACCCTCAATTTTACAGAGGTCGGACTGCCTGCAGGATCTTCCTGGACAGTGGGTCTCAACAACACCACTAGTGAAGCTGTGTCGAGTACCTTCAACACTATCTATTTTAGTGCCTCCAACCTGTCCGGTCTCGGCCTGGTGGTCGGGACTAAGTCCAAGTTTTATTTCTCCGCTTTTCCAACCAACGGATATTACCCAACGTCGGACGGATCCAACACCGTTTTCTGGAACGGAACAATTTTTGAAAATGTAACCATACATTTCACCTATTCCCTGCATAGCGTTATGTTTAACGAAACCGGACTCCCCTACCTCAGTGCCTGGAGCATTACCGTTGTGAACAGCACCTGGGCAGGCGGAATTGCTGGCCAGCAAGAATTGATTAACAACGAAAACCCGGTTGAATTCTCGCTCCCGAATGGTAACTATCACTACATAGCATCTTCCGTCGCAGGTTTTGATCCCGTTACAAAAGCCGGCAACTTTACCGTGAACAACGGGACCATTCTGCCCGATCCGTCCCCCATCTCAATTGCATATGTCAGCACTTCCAACAACCTCAATTTCACGGAAACTGGACTTCCCAGCGATTCCAGATGGACCGTAATGATTGAGGCGTTCAACCTCACTGAAAGAATGTCCACTCTTGGAGGTGGTCCGATAAACTTCAGGTTGCCCAATGGAACATATTACTATTCAGTGGTGAACCTGTCACAGAACAATCCGTACGTTCCGGTTGCAGGATATGGGTTGGTAACGGTAAACGGAAGCAAGGTGGAGATGAACGGAAAGACATTGCTGTCCAGCGGGGTCAACATATCGTTCACTTCCAGAAATTATGCGGGTCAGTTCATAGAGACGGGTTTGCCTTCAGGTTCCACGTGGAGCGTGGACATAGAGGGTGTGGGAACCATAAGCTCCGGGCATTCCGGTTCCATTCACGCATCGCTGGCCAACGGATCTTATTATTTCACTTCGTGGTACAGTTCCAATTATTCTTCCAACAGGAGCTCCGGGATACTCGCCGTTAACGGGAGTTCCTGGACAGAACGGCTGTTGTTCACACCGGTTGCGCATCCGATTACCTTCAATGTGAGTGGCCTCCCGACCGGCACGGTATGGAACGTAATCGTCAACGGTGCTTCATACAGCACTAATAAGAGCAGCTTGGCGGTTAACGTGACAAACGGCACCTACTTCTACAGATTCATGGACGCCCAGAATGTATTCACTTATTACCCCTTCTCTTCGATGGGCTCCAAAAACATGACCGGATCGACGAAGACTGTGCTTGCCGATTACAAGGACTTCACTTATCGTGTATCGTTTGAGGAAACAGGCATTTCGACGCCAATAGGTAATGACACGTTTACTGTCAATTACACTGTAAAGTTCAACGCCATCTCGAACTTTTCCAACGGGATCAGCTTTGTTAATTTCACGGCACAGAACGGTACCTACCCGTTCACGGTTTCGATTTTCAGGGACTGGGTCCCTTCCCCGTCATCACAGGATCTGACGCTTAACGGGACTCCCCCACCAACTGTAATCACATTCACCCTTGAGAAACTCTACAGCACCAAATTCATCGAGAATAACCTTCCGCCAGGTACTCAGTGGGGTCTCGATCTTAGCGGCCCATACAACAACTCGTCAGCAGAATATACGGGATCAAGTGTCTCTTTCCTATTGCCCAATGGCACATATTCGTATTTCGCCAACATAACGACCGACAAGAAATTCAAGGCGCCGTCCCCTGGGACGTTCAAAGTGAATGGAGCTTCTCCTGCCGCAATCTACCTAAATTACACCAACGTGACTTTCACTGTAAAGTTCATTGAGAATGGCCTTCCGACCGGAACCTTATGGAAAGTGAACGTGAACGGAACCAACCATACCTCAGTCACCAACACTGTATCCATTCCACTGCAAAATGGAACCTACAATTTCAGGTATTACAATACCACCAATTTCACGGTTAAAAGCAGTATAACTGGGATAATTCCTGTGGACGGGTACCCGGTAACGGCTTACGTAAATTACTCCGCGTTCCTCTATACTCTTTCTTTCAAAGAAACCGGCATAATGAAATCGTCCCCGGACTGGAACATGAGTGTGAACAACGTCTTGGAATCCTCGCATGGAAGCAGATATATCAACCTGAGCGAAGCAAATGGATCATATTCCTATGCGGTCCAGCAGTTCCAGGATTATAATCCGACGGTTTTGTCTGGAATAGTGACCGTCGCCGGAAAGACCAGTGTTCAGGTGAATTTCTTGCTTTCCCACTTGTATGCGGTCACGTTTATTTCAAATCTGACTTCCGGCTGGGGGCTTAAACTTCAGGGGTCCTACAATTATTCGAATGAGACCTATAATTCAAATACCACAACTTTCAATCTTCCCAACGGCAGCTATTCTTATTCGGTATATTCAAGTTCCAACAGATATCGCGCCCCTGCCGGATCAACATTCGTGGTCAACAGCGGGGGAAAGACAATATATCTTAACTTTACCAAAGAAGTTTTCAAGCTGGCCTTCCTTGAGTCCGGACTCCCGGCTGGCACGCGCTGGTTTGTGAAAGTGGATGGAAATACGTACAATTCCACAAACAGCAGCTTCTACCTGATGGTATTCAATGGTACCTACAACTACACATACCAGAATGTCACAAACTTCAACATAACCAGCGGGCAAGTCGGATCAGCCGTAATAAACGGAACCGCGCAATCTGTAAGCGTAACGTACAAGCAGATAACAACCTCGTTTATTCCGCCTCCTCCACCTTCTAAGGGGTTCTCGCTTCCTTTCTATGCCTATATCGTCATAATTTCTGCAGTGGTCGTCGGTGCTGGGATAGGCGCGGCCGTAATGATGCAGAGAAAGAAGAAGGAATGAGCTGCGTGGGTGATGTTAATTACGACCTGGGGGGATTTAGGACACATGGCACCGCCTGATCGCACCCGGAAGGGGTTACGATGGTCGAGAGAATCAGACGGCGCCGTCGCGGTTGTTATTGGCGCGCTGCTCACGTTCATAATCGTCGTCACGCTGGTGGGCACTTATGTCCTCTGGTATGTACCTTCTAATGGCGATCAACTGGACACCCAATACCTGAACGACACGGAGAACTCTTTCCTGAGAATGCAGGATCTGATAGGAAATTCATCTCCCACCCTCGGGGAATTTATTACTCAGAGTTTTCAACTGGGCGTTGCCGGTACGCCTCCCTTCTCAAGCAGTACAGACTCCTCCATCTCTTATGCCAATGACACATCTTATGACACTTCGCTCAATTTCTCCCTGGCTGTGAACGTAACATATTCAAATGTGCACACCACCATCGTGCTGAACGAGCATTACAACGCCTCCGGGTTGATCTCGCTGGACACTAATACGCCATTTGTCCCGTCCAGTAATTTCTACTTTCAAGACGACACAATCATAATGCAGCAGGCAGGATCCAACTATTCTCAGATCATAGGGCATCTCCCTTTATCAATTGCTTCAAACTCGTCTGGACTATTGCTTCACGCCCCGGATTTTACCATATATGGAGATAATACCAGCCTGGGAACATACGGTACTACACTCCTGACAATGCAGTTTTCTAGGGCCGGAACTTCTGAGCCAAGGTATAATACGTACTTCTTTACGGGACAAAATGTAACTGTACTCAATCAAACGGGCGGATATACAACCGCCATAGTCAACAACATCACGCTGAAGTCGTTCTACTACAATATTACCTCACCACAGGTGCTTGCCTGGAATACGTCCCTCACTTCTGTCTATAATGGAAACGGCGAGGCTACCGGGAATTCAAGCGCCGGAATCACCTGGAATTTTTCCAATTTCAACTTCTCCGTATATCTTAAGGGGGACAACCTCTCTATCAAGTCAACAAAGACCTTGAAGCCTTTCTCTATCGAACTGGATTATTTTGTCCTGAGGCTCCTGCAAATTTGATGTAGTAGCCAATTTGCTCACAACTCCATCTCAAAATCTCTTAAAACATCGAACAATGAATGTTGCTTCCTTCCTGCAAGACCCAATCTTCCGAGAGGTTGGCTAATCAGCCAACAAGCAAGTAAACGGCAGTTCCGTCGGTGTGAAAAGTTTATTTCGGTCTTTTGACTAATAGAGCTGTGCGCAGGAACGACAAGACAGTCTCGGAGATAGTGGGGACTATGCTCGTTTTTGCTATAGTCGTGAGCGCATTTTCTGCCTTTGAAATGTGGTACGTGCCTGCCACAGATACCGCTTATGAGCAGCAGTTCCAGAAATCATCACAGGCAGCCATGGTTTCCCTCATATCCCAGTTGGATTCGCCGTATTTGGCAACCGGGTCAACAATTTCCCAGGATTTTCCACTCGGCATCCAGGGCTCCGTACTTTCACCTGCAGAACAAAGCAGTCTCTCCTTTACACATAGCGGGTTCAATGCATCACTGACTTATTCCGCGAACGTAAACTACAAATTGCTTGAGAATACCGTTCCTACGGCAATTCAGAACGAAGTGAACGGAACAATCCCAGAAATGAATGGCGTTGGCCCAACGCAGTCTGTAACTCTTCCTAATGGAATGACGTACATCACCGATTTTGGTTCGAACAGTATGGAAGTAATTAACTCAACTGCCCATAGAGTTCTAGGGAATTTTCAGGTTGGCATACATCCTGCAGGAATTGCTGTGGGCCGGCAGTTATCTGGGAGCGCATGGTTGCTTTACATTAGCAATTTTTTCAACTACACTGCATCTGACGGTACTTCGCAGTACTCCACGATCACGGTTTTTGACACTGGCACAAACACGGTGGTTCAGACTATCAACTCAAAGGCAGGAGACACCCACTATCTGTTCCCTAGCGGCTTAGCCTATCGCCCCTACAATTCCACGGGCGGTTATCTGTATGTATCAGTTTTGCGCTATACAACGGGGACATATGGTTCGGGATGGTGGCCATGGATACTGGTGATGAATACTAGCGGCGATAAGCTGGTCGGCGAGTTCGAGTATAACTCCTCACGTCTAAGCACGTATTCTGGTAATCTTGGAAATCTGTCAATCAACAACCTGGTGATATTCGATAACATTTCACTGGCGGGCAGTTATGAGGTCTGGGGAACTGATTACTGGCAGAACCAGACGACTGCCATCCAATTCACGAGTGATAACGTCTTATACCAGAACCAGAGTAATTCCCATGTCAGGGATCTTAATACTCCTAGACCTTACGGGATAGCTTACGACAACGTTTCAAATGCCGTATATGTAACAAACTCCACCGGACTTCTTACTCTAAGCGGCACTCCGAACGGAGGCGGATTCGAAGTAAGTAAGGCATCATCGCATGGTCAGATTATAG
Source organism: Thermoplasmatota archaeon (assembly GCA_023487205.1). Lineage (GTDB taxonomy): Archaea > Thermoplasmatota > Thermoplasmata > Thermoplasmatales > Thermoplasmataceae > JAMDBT01. The sequence goes on along the minus strand of JAMDBT010000027.1, from coordinate 95,298 downwards.
CCTACAGCGCGTCTACGTTTGGACTGGTAACTGGAAGTATAACTCTGCCTGGTCCAGTCACTTCATCGTTCAATAATGGGGTAATTCCAGTCAACGTCAGTGCGCCAGACGCCATTGCGGTAATTCAGCACAACCTGGAAGATTCGACCATATACGTGGCCGGCTATAACGTGCTATTCAATTCCACAGGTGATTTCTCTTATTCTCCTATTATTGCAGTGGATTTCTCGAAGATTAATGGATATAGTACAGATCAGCCTGCAAGTTTCAACTATCCTCCCAATGCAACAATCAAGTATATGCAGGGACCGGACTCATTGAGCACCAATGCGGGGTCGCTGGTTGCTTCCGATAATCTCACCGAAGACACCATTTTCTTGCAATCTGGATCCGGTTTGATCGACATGGTTTGGAATAATCCCTTCACGACCCCGGTTTCCGTTGCATATCTGGATAATGGCACTTTTCAATATTACCTTGCCATGGTTGATGCCGGCTCCAGCAGTGTGGTTCTGTTCGATACCATTAATAATAGCGTAGTCAAGTCCTTCGACGTCGGATCCCAGCCGACCTGTGTTGCTTATGACCCAGCCAATGGCTATCTTTACGTGACTAACAACCTCACTGACAATGTTACAATTATCGATCCGAACCTCAATGATACAAGCCATGGTCACAATGTGGCAAATGTAAACCTGAGTCGATCTTTTACTAATTTGTCCGCGAATGCCAACCCGTCATTTGCAGTATATGACCCACATAACGAATCGATGTATGTCCTCGACAATGGTACTGGGAATGTGACCCAGATTATTCAGCAAGCAGGATCAAACGTGTTTCTTACCAAGACTTTCTCCATTAACCCGCCGAACGTGACCTACGCAGCAATTGACGCGTGGGTTAAGGGGCCGGTTAAATTTGGGCAGGATCAGAAGAATGGGCAGGGTCTTAATAACACTCTTGACAATAATGGTTCCGAGAGATTTTACCTGCCAAGCGGATCGAACTTCTCAATCAATGGTGTATCCCTTCGCCTTTATGGTAGCGGGAATGTGGTCGTTGGCCTGGGAACGGGGAATCTCAACAGCATAAACTGGACGAATGAGGCTCAGGGGCACCTTTCCAGCTTGAATATTTCTCACCCCCCAAATGGGATATGGGTTCAAGTTCTGTTTAACGGGAACGTAACACTCAGCGGAGGAAAGAGCTACTTTATAAACGTGAAAGCCTCCCCAGGCCTCTACTGGCTCTGGACTCTCCGCTCGACAAATACAATCCAGCAAGAAGGAGACACTCAGGATTATCACTATTTTAACGGTCTATGGTACAGCGATAATAGCACACCCTTTGGATTCAAAATCGGACACCTGAATTCTGGATCTTCGGGATCTTCCCCCATTCCCTATCCCTCTTCTGCAGTAATAAGTCCGACAGTCAACAATATGTATATGACATTCTACGGCGGAGACAACGTGACCGAGGTGAATCTATCAAATTATGCCACCGGAGCCATAAGGTCATATCCCGCTGGCCTAATGCCACGCGACATTGCATATGATCAGTTTGACAACAATATGTACGTTGCCAACTCCGGCTCACATTTTGTTTCAGTTATAAATGCCGTGAATAGTAGTATCGCGTGGACTTTTGGAGTTGGTATGCGGGCGTTTCCTATGGCTATTGGCATGGATACGGGAAACGGATACGTTTACATAGGCAACAATGCCTCCAATAACGTGACACTCGAAAATACATTCACCTCACAGACCCTAAACAATATAGCGACTGGGATGGGACCGACTGGGCTGGCCTACGATCCGAATAACGGACTCATTTATGTGCTTGATTCCGGTACTAACCAAGTGACCATGATCAATGGAGGCAGCACTTATTACAATGGTCACATAGGGTTCCCGAAGAAAGGCGTTTATTATGGTTCCGGAGAGATATCATCCTATGGTTATACGCCGTTTGTGAATCAGATGGGTTTCTACATGCAGGATGCCCTGGTTCTCACCAACTACTCCTCCTCGAAGTATGCCATCAGTTCGGCAGATGTTCCGGTATCTGTGATCAATAGCTCAGGAAAGATATATCTTTCATCATTTCTAATGAATCTGGAAGGTCCTGAAACGTCCGTTTCGGGATCGGGCGCCAGTACTCTTCTGCTGAACGTGACCCAATTCTCTAAGAATCTCATGTTTCAGGGGCAGCAGTTCACTTACTACGACCTATACGGAAACGGTTATCCGGCTATGGTCACGAATATAAGTCTCTCCTACTTCAGTTACAAGATCACTTCCGACTACTCTTCTGAAATCGATAAATTGATGTATGATCAGTCCAATGGCTCCAGCAACGGAAATCTCTCATTATGGAACTTTACAGGATATCCGTTTCAGGTTAGCCTTTCTGGAGACGTGCTCACCATATACAGTACTGGTGCGATGCCGCTCTATTCCTCTGCAATGACCTATAGTTCACTGACGGTGGTGAAGATATGAGGTGGCAGAGATGAAGATTCCGTCGTCAAGGGGGGACTCATCAGTTTCGGAGATTATCGGAACTCTATTCATTTTCGCCATCATTGTATCAATGTTCAGCACTTTCATAGTGTGGTATATCCCATTCTCTGGAAGCCAGTATGAGAACCAATATGGAGCGGCCACAAGCGATGCCATTTCCAGTTTCTCGAGTCAGTTGTATGCTAACAGTATCACAAACCATTCATTGATTTACCAGAATATGCCACTGGGAATACAGGGGGATTTCTTCAACAGACCCACAAATACGGAAATATCTCAGTCCGACCAGTTTAACATTTCTGTTCACTATAATGTGAGTATTCAGGGAACGTACAGCGGGAACACCCCGCCAGGCCTCATATCGAACAGTATTGTTGGTAACCCAGTCCCCGTTGGGCAGAATCCGGATGGAGTGGTCGTTGACACTGTAAACAACCTTATCTTTATATTAAATTCTAACTACACACAGGACACGTCTGCCCCAAGGCCCGGAAGCATTACTGTATTGAGTGGAGCAACAGATTTAGCAATCCACAACATCAGCCTTTCGGGGTTTCCCCTGGGGGTCGCTTTCAATCCCAAGAACAACTTGATTTACGTAGCGGAGGGTAACATTTCCAACGGCAATTTTGGCACTAGCACATACGCTCCAACATTCCAGGATGGGTTCATTCAGGTGATAAGTGGAAACGCCCCGTTTGAATTAGTCAAGACGGTTGAATTTGCCGCAACGCCGGACGATGTTACGTACGTGCCTTACCTGAACTCTGTGATGATCACTGTCTACTGGCAAGGTGGTTATGGGGGGGCAGTGGCAACTTATAATGCAACCTCGGAAGTCGAAACAGGATATATCATCGTGGCGCACAGTAATTCCGGGGTGATTCCATCCAGTATTTCGTACGATCCCGCAAACGGCTATGTATATGTGGCGCTAGGCAACGGTACTCAGGGCATAGCCATTATTAACCCGATAATACAGCAAATCATTGGGTATATCCCGGCACAAACCCCCTGGAGCTTGGCATACGACACTTCCAGCGGCGATATTTTCGTAACCGAATCTTACATCAATCATAATGATGTTCCCTCCACGAACTCACCATCCAGAACTGTGTTCACCTTGGATGGGGCGAACAATCAGCAAGTGACAAGCTACTCACAATTCAATACTCCCGTGTCCCTTGTCTATGACAGAGCCAATCACTTCGTGTACGTCGCGGACTTTGGCGCAAGTGCAATCGACATATTTGCTGGATCTAACGGCACTTTTCTGGGGTCGATAAATGGTTACCCTTCTAACAGTGGACCTGGAAACGGTCCGAATGCGATGGACTGGAACCCACTTAATGGCCAGATCTACGTGCCGAATTGGTATTCCGGAACGGTGTCGATAATATCGGGGAGCACCAGTTTATCTAATCACTTTGCGAGCAATGGCCAGAGATTTAAGCCTGTGGAAACCATGAAAGGCTTCGGTCAGGTGCAGGCGTTTGGTGCAACCCCATTCTCGACCCAGAATTACTATGATCTGCAGGATGGCTTTGCAGTCCTCCAGGGTTCTGGCGGTTCGTTTGGTCAATCGTTGAGCGGCCTTCCGATGGAGCTGTACCAGAAGGGTGGACTCCTGAACCTATCCCTAAATGTGGTAAATCTTTCCGGACAGGACTCTTCGGTATCTCAGTCTGGAAGTTATCTTCTCTCGGGAACAGTCACGTCAATGGAACGACAGACTTGGAATACCGGAATGGTCCTAAACTATCTCAGCGGCGGAACAGAATATTCTGTAACTGTCTCAAGCATTCTGCTCAACAACCTCACCATTACCATAAACTCTTCAGATTTTGCAGCTTGGAATTATTCATTTTTCCAGCAGTACAACTCCAGTCTTTCCTCATACGATTCCAATCCCAATGGAACCGTTTGGGAATTTGCGAATTATCATAACGCTCCGTTCAAAATGACAGTAGGAAAGGATTCCATTGAGCTCACTCTGGAGAGTGGTTTGTTATTGCAGTCGTTTGGGATAGATTACATGAGTGTGCTCACCGACCTGTAAGAAAAGGCGCGTTTCTTGGTTTTTGGAAAGTTCTTCCTGCGACTAGTTCATTCGTGCTGGGAATGATCACAGGCAGATCACTTTCCAGGGCATATACAGACCAAGTAACTCTCAGATAAACGCACCGGAGAACCGTCATGCCCGACTTTTGACCGAGAATGCGAGACAATGAGGCAGATACTAATATGGTGAGTATTCATGTGCATGAGTAAGCCATGAACAACCCTCTCAAGTTCCTTGGAGAGCCATTTCTGCTTGACGAGGAATCCTCGGACGACGTGGTGATTTCATTCATTGCCGACGAATTTCCCGCTTCGCCTTATTATCAAAAATCAGTCATCAGTATCGACGACATCGCAGACGAGATAGGGCTAAAGCACGAAATTATCCTGATTTCTCCACCGATAGCTGGAGGGAAGTTCTCCGTGGCAGGAGAACTTGGATCGAAGATTGAAACACTTACCGTTCTGTATTCTGGCGGAAATAACAGAGGACGGGCAATAAAAAGAGCCATAGAACACAGCAGTGGAAAATTCATTGTTTTTTTCTCACCCGATAAAGTCTATTCGGCTTCTTCGTCGGATGTCCTGGTGGAGTTCATCAGGCACAGGGACAAGAAGCTCCTTCTATCGTGCTTTTCGGCATTTCCCAGAAGTCTCATGGACATCGTTGGAAGTTCGGCAGATCTTAAGGAAGGCGCATTGCCTAACCTTTACGCCCGGATGGCTCACTTTTTCGGCGTGATCGTATGCCAACCAAAAGGGATGAATTCGATCACACTGAGCAGCGAGTTTACGATCAACAGAGCGTCAATCCTGTCCTCATCCCTTCAAGTCTTCCGGTACGTGGACTCCCTGGCAGCAAACGGTTTCAAGATAATGGAGACGATGGCATCTCTGAGATCAGGAGGGATATCAGGAGGCAGGGTGATGAGAGGCTTCTTCGTCATGTTCTGCGCTGTAATGGCGTCCTTCAGGAGACTGGTGCTGAAAGACAACCAGAGAGGCAGGTTCATAACCCTTGTTGAGTCTGCGATGGAATCCATAATCCTCGGGGAGTTCAAGAGGTTTAATCCGGACTGGAAACCCAGGATTGAACTGAGCAATTGGGATTATTCAATGGTAAAGCTGAACAGCAAACTGTGGGAGAGAACCGGAGATTCGGTAAGAAATATTGTGCAGTTAACTAACCATGAAGCCTGATGCAAATATTATAGTATTGCGGCAATTTGCCGCACAGTGCGATTGTACGCAATCACTGCATTCAGCATATGCTTAATCCTGTTTTTCTCTTTTCCTCCACCTGCCGGAAGCAACCCGTCATCATTCTCACCCAGTGTGTTTTCCGCCAATCTCCAGGGAAGTGACAGCGGGATCATAATTGGAAGCAACCTTTCATGGTCGACTTACGAAATGCACTCCAATGTCACGGTCATAAACGGGTCAATGTCGGTAATTGACACTGCAGTTACTTATTGGGGGAATCTGCATGTCGAGATTCTGAATGGTTCGCTTTCCATCGTTAATTCTTCCATTATGCCTGGCAATCAGCAGGCGCACTTGTCATTATGGTTGAACGGAACGGCAGGAAGTACGGATACCGTAACTTTCCTGAATTCCACCGTGGATCCATCGGGGGTATTTTCCGCGAACTGCAGTAACATTACCCTCGTGAATTCAAGCCTGGGCGGGAATGCCACATCTTCTTACGTGATTGATAATTCTTCGGTAAATATGCTTAATTCGACCATTGACGGATTCTCCAACGAGTCGGAAACCGGTGAGATTATGTCCGGTTCCCTCACTTTTGCGGCTGGCCCCGTGGACCGTTGCACATTGCTTACGCTTCAAGACAGCCAGGCATCCCCTGAACTGATTGATAACCAGCTGTCCTTCCAGATGAATTATTCAGGCAATAATCCCGGCAACGGCAGCTACCTGGTCGTAAATATCTCCGGCAAGCAACTTGGCAGGATCAATTTTCCAGACACTGGAAGCTCACTGGAAAGAAGGAACTTCACCCAAATCATGGAATTGCCTGCGATGCTAAATTCTTCGAGTCTTGCGGCTGATCTAACGGTATTCTTAGTCTACAACAACTCGAAATTTTCCAACTCCACAGTGTGGAGCATTAGCATGCAGTTGCTGAGCAACGACTCCGTTGGAATGTGGGGAATTGACAAATACGATCTGGTTCTCTACGATTCTGGCCTGCGGGCAATCGATTCCGCGATTCCACTTGAAACGCAGTCCTGGTTCAGTTTTGGGCGAGAATTGAGTCCAAGAGTCCACAGGTGTGTTGCGATAGATTCCAGAATCTACCTGGCGTCCTGCAGATCTTCATACGGTGCAGGGAATTTCTCCGAAAGTTCGATTCAACTTTTATCCGGATCAAGAGTATCGGTTTTTTGCTGGTCGCAACTAAGGATATTGGATCACGGAAATCTGGTGAGCGACAGATTCGCGGAGATACTTCCCGCAGGAGATAATCAGTCTCTGAACAATTTGTACAACGAGAGCAAACAGAGTTTTCTGGTCGGACTCCCGATCAGCATTACCTATCAGGTTCTTTCTGATTCCAATGCCATCCTGTTCCCGGTTTTTCAGGTAGAATCCGGTGGGATGCCCGCATATTTCGGAAACAGCGAGGTTGAGGTATTCAGGGCGATTGCATACACAACGCTTTCTGAAGCCGAATCCATGTCCGGGACCATTTTTTCCGTTGTTATTAATGTCTCACTCCCGCTCTTGAGCATTTCAATGCCGGGTTCATTCATTGCAGAAAGAAATGGATCACTCCCCCTGTCGGTGAACGATAGATATGCAAGCGTGGGCCTGTGCAGTTTTCTCGTCTCAATTACGGGTTCCGGCATAGGTGAAAACCTCAGCTTCACGAATGCCGCAGTGATCGCAGTTGGCAAGGCCGAGTTAAATCTTTCGCTGCCGGGCCTGGGTATTCCTCCGGGCCATGCCACAATTGCGGTTACTGCAGTGACAGAGAACGGCACCGCACTTGGTGAGAACGTTACAAGCACTTCAAACACAACTCTCATCGCCGACGGGGTTGTGGATATAGCACCCAGTATTGGTCTGATAAACGGGACCCATTGGCTTAATGTCAGTCTGCAGAACGACTTCAGCGCCGCTCTCAATGGTTCGGGCCTTGAAGTTGTCCTTGGCCAATATACGGAGATTTCAGTGGTTTTGCCAAAGATCCTTCCCGGAAAGACCTGTTTGTGGAAGACTGATCTCTCTCAGTTCGACTCCAATACAACAATATCGGTCACTCTTACCCTTCCGCCTGGATACGATTCGTACAGGGCGACCAACGAGACCGTAAGCATCAATTATGATCCCACTTGCAACGTGATCCTGAGCGAGACCGGGCTCCCCTCCGGCGCTCAGTGGTATGTGCTGTTGGGCGGCAGCATATACGATTCCAATACAAGCCAGATCCTGTTGAAAGTCCCCGATGGGTACTACAACGCTATAGTCCAGGGGCCGCCCGGATACGGGAATGCAACGCGGGTAATGCTCCCTGCCTACGGCAGCACTCTGAACCTGCACCTGTCATTCCGGATGGACCGGTATTGGATTGAGTTTGAAGGGATCGGAATTCCCTTCACCGTTCCTTTCCACATGAGTGACGGTCCGCTGAATGCGACTTCCTCAGGCACTTATGCTGGACTATGGCTTGCACCAGGGACTTACTCTTTCTATGTCTGGGCTGATGACGGTTACAAAGCAAATAGTCCAGTCCTGTATCTGCAGGTGAACTCGACGGGTTTCATGGAAATTGTCCAATTCTGGCATCCGGGAAATGAAGTTGCGGGATTGCTTTCCAGCTTCTGGAACCTTTTCGGACCCGCCGGGCTTATTGCGTTAGTCGTGATGACTTCGTGGTTGGCGTGGGTGAGGCTTCACTCCCAAAGAATTGTATTCAGTACCTGATAATCCGCAGGACGGGAATAATGGACTAAGGGCAGCAAAGGGTGATTAATTAATTCACCTTCTGGAAGATTGAATGCCCGCAAACAGGGCCCTGTTTATTGACAGGGACGGGACCATCAATGTGGATTGTCCATATTGCTGGAAAATCGAGGACTTGAGAATTTACGACGATGCAGTGGACATTATCAGGAAATATTCCAGCGACGGTTACATTGTTGTTGTGATCACAAACCAGTCTGGAATCGGGAGGGGATACTTCACAAAAGAAGACATGGAAAGATTCAATGCTGAGATTTCTAGGCAAATGGCGGCAAGAGGCGCCCGGATCGACGCATTCTATTACTGCCCCCACACGCCATCAGAGAAATGTGAATGCAGGAAACCCGGAACGGAAATGATTGAGCGCAGTGCGGAAGAGTTCGACATCGATCTGTCAAAGTCTTTGGTAATTGGGGATAGGGACGACATAGACGGCGAAATGGCCCGAAAGCTCGGGATGCAATACAGGATAATCAACAGGAAATAGCATCGTTGCCTTCGTACACCAGTGTTAGGTGAGAAACAATCTTTCCGGGAAGCTCATGTTTATATTCAATATAATCTATGGTAATCAGGGACAACTTGTATCTTCAAACCAATGCGGTAGATTTCAAACTCAATGAGGATGGCACTCTTGCTGATCTCTGAAGTTGACAGGAAACTGGACAGGATGTGCGTCCTTGCGCTGCGCCAGGATACTCTCTGGTTCAAGATGGCGTCCCGTATGGAAAGTTCCGCCCCGGCATTCATATTCCAGGACTCGGACAAGACATTCCTGCAAATTTACTTCCCGAAGGATCATGTTAAGAAGTCCGATATCTCGGCGATAATGGCATCTCCCAGCGGAACGGAGAAGGATGCCTTTTATACGGTCACTGAACGGATTAACAACGTGAAGCATCTTTCCATAATCTCGGAGATAATGGATCTGCCCACGGTGGTTGCGATCAACTCCTATCTCAGGGAGGGCGAACTGTTCGTGGCGTTCCGGTTCCACAGGAGTGTTATCGACGACGTGGAGGCACATCTTGTAACCCTTCTTGAGTTGAACGGCTATGCAAGGATTGTCTACATGGGCAATTCTCCGGGGATCATCACGCTTCTTGACCGGATAAACTCGGATACACCGGTTTCGGTAGTCCAGTACTCTTTCGACATTTCCAGTGAGGCAGTGCAGAGTCACCCCCTGCTGACTGCTGCCAGGTCCGGCACGGACGTTCTTGCAGAGGTTGATGTAAGGCAGTCGACGCCCGAAGGGGCGAGGACTATCATCTATTCCAAGTATAAGCTTTCAGCCCCGTTCTCTGTGCTTTCAGAGGAAGATTGTATATATGAGACGGCGACGAACATCGCCCCGTTCATGGAAGGCAGGAAGAGGGGAAACGAGGCCAGGATTCCGAGAATTGCGGTCTTCCTTGGCGCGCAGAAAGACAGGCTGGTGGACACAACCTTCGTACCTACCAGCGAGGCCGGGGAATATATTTCGCAGTATTTTGGCATGATGTCAGGGATGAAGAAGGGTGAGTTGAGACTGGAAACGTTTTCACCTCTCACGAAAGAATCCTGGGAATGGTTGTGATTGCCGTTGCTGGCGGGTAAGGTTCCCGATGGTCAGAAAGGAAACACGGTCGCGTAGGTGCCTGGGTTGCTGACCAGTTTCCGGATTCCGAAACGCATTTATTGAAACTCGTGCTATAATCTGCCATGGAAGCTATGAACGACTCCCTTACCATAGGATCCCTTCTGAATTTTGCAGTCCAGAACGAACCCGATCAAGAAGTCTCTTATCGCGGTAGTGAAACACTCACATACAAGCGATTCGGCAAACGCGCCACGATGCTCGCCAAGGCACTCGTCTCAGAGGGGCTGGACCCCGGTGATAAAGTGGCCGTGCTGGACTGGGACTCCCTTCGTTACCTGGAATGCTACTACGGCATTCCTATGTCCGGCGGTGTCCTCCATACTGTAAACATACGCTATCCTCCAGAACTTATACTCAGGACGATGCTGCATGCAGAGGACAAGTTCATCATGGTCAGGGACGAGTTTCTTCCGATGATTGAACCGGCCAAGGACATGGTCAAGGGCGTAAAGCTGTGGATCGTCTTTTCCGAAACTGGATCATTCAAAACAAGCTTGTCTCCCGTAATCTGGTATGAAGACCTTCTCAAGAGAGGCGACGCAGAACTGCCCGCAATCAAGGAGAACATGACTGCGACCACATTCTACACGTCTGGCACCACCGGAAACCCAAAGGGGGTGTGGTTCACGCACAAGCAGATTGTCCTCCACACTATGGCAGAATTGTCGTCCGTGAATGCCCCTCCCCTGAAGATTACCAGTTCCGACGTCGTGATGCCTCTGGTACCCATGTTTCACGTTCATTCCTGGGGACTTCCTTACATGAGCCTGGTCAAGGGGATGAAATATATCCTTCCGGGGAAGTATGATTACGGGCTGATTCTGGATACAATCCGCAAGGAGCACGTCACCATCAGTGCCATGGTACCTCCAATCCTGTTCATGCTCCTGAACCATGAAAAAGCGAAGGATGTACTGCCCTCGTCTGGGCTGAGAACCATCGTGGGCGGCGGAGCAATGTCAAGCGGACTCTTTGCGATGTCCCGCAAGATGGGAGTGGAAGCCCTGGGTGGATATGGGATGTCGGAAACCTGTCCGCTGCTCACAATATCCGTTTACAATAATTCCGTGTTAGGTCTTCCGGAAGAGGAGAGACTGAAATTCAACTCTGCTGCCGGAATACCTGTGACCTTTGTTGAGTTGAAAGTGATGGCTGAGAACGGCAAGGAGGTTCCCCACGATGCCAGGAGCATTGGGGAAATAGTCGTCAGGTCCCCGTGGCTTACAGAAGGGTATGTCAAAGACCCCGAAGCATCAAGGGAACTATGGAGAGGGGGCTGGCTTCACACCGGGGACATGGCAATGATCGATTCACTGGGGTACGTCAGGATCGTGGACAGAGCCAAGGATGCGGTCAAGTCCGGCGGTGAGTTCATCCCGACGATACTTCTGGAGGATTATATCAGCAGTTGTCCCGGCGTGCTGGAGGTCGCAGTGGTGGGTAGGAAGGACGAGAAATGGGGAGAAAGGCCCGTGGCATTCGTGAGGGTTTCTCCCGGATTAAACGAAGGGAAAATACGCGATCATCTCTCCATGCTTGTTGGTCAGGGAAAAATAAGCAAGTTCTGGATACCGGACAGTTTTGAGTTTGTGCCGGAGTTTGCAAAAACCAGTACCGGAAAGATTGACAAGAAGCCACTCAAGGCAAGAGTCACATCATGATCCCCTGTTTGCAGGTAGCTTCGGTTTCAAATTGACCCAAAAACGTTTAATCCTCGGGCGAGAATACGACCGTAATGCTCTGGCTGTATTTTGAAATCGCAATTGCAGCGATTTCGTTCATTTCATTCGCTTTTTATATGTACAGCGCAGGGACCTCCTTATTCTTTCCAACACAAAAGGAGGATTTCACGCACTCCGTTGCTGAGGTCACGGTAGTAATACCAGTCTTCAACGAAGACGAGGCGCTCTTCAGGAGCGTCGTGGAATCAGTCAGGAGGAATGAAGTCCGTTTCCTTGTGGTGGGAGACAGGTGCCTGGAACCGTATAAGGAGATAACAGAATCCCGGGGGGGCACATTCATAAACAATGTCATGGGTCCCGGGAAGAAGGGAGCCATAGCCACGGGAATATCACACGTTGACACACGTTTCGTGCTGTTCCTTGATAGCGACGCAATTCTCCCGCCTGGCGGAGTCCAGAGCCTCGTGAACAACTTCGGACCGACCATTGGAGGATGCAGCGGCATAATAAGGGTACACAGGGATGGTCGGGGAATTTCTTACTCTGCTGAGTTTGTGGAGCGATCAAGGGAGGTGATCCTGAGAAGCATGAATGCGCATGGAAACGTTATGATTCTCGACGGTTGCTGTGCCATGTATCGCGCAGATCTAGTGAGGCCATTCATGCTAAGCGATGAGTTCCTGAAAGATACCTTTGCAGGGAAACCTGTGGTCACGGGCGACGACAGGAGGCTTACCAGCTTAGTCATAAGGAGTGGTTTCAAGGCTATCCGCGACTTCAGTGTCAAAGTTGAAGTCCCTGCACCAAAGAATGTAAAAACCTATGTCAGGCAGCAGGTCAGGTGGTCCAGGTCCGGATGGCTGTCGTTCTTCAGGGACGTCAAGAATGGAACAGCCATGCGCGCTGGTAGATTCTACAACGTGACTCTATTCTACGTATATCTCGTTCCTTTGATTATGTTCGCCTTACTGGCGCTTAGACTTTCGTTGCCCTTCGTGTGGGTCATAACCTATCGCCCCCAATTATTCCTGCACGATCCCTTTGGCGTTTTGGTCAAGTTGACCTGGTTCTCGATTTTTTCAGGTTTCTCAGTCAAGGATCTAGGTTTAATTCATTTCCTCAGGGTTCTTGGAACTGCACTGGCCATGGTTGGTGCATCAGCATTCGGGATTGCCATTTCCGATACAATGATCAAGGAAAGACTGAAGACCTTCGTTTATGGCATGTTTGCTATGATGGTGATGTTTATTGTCAACGTTTACGGGCTACTGACCATATGGAAACAGTATTCCTGGATGACAAGAGAAATTCCTGCCGGGGAGCTGGAATTGTCTGGTAACGATCCAGGCAAAGTCGTTGATTTTTGAGGGTTTCCACTGTTTTCGCCCCCCAGTACTGCCAAAAGAATTAATATCGCATAAAGGGCTATTGCGTTCGAATGAGTGCACCCGTAGATCCGGATTCCTCCAAATCAGATGCGTGGAAGGGCACCAGTGACGAGGAGCTTGAAAGCTTCATAGAGTCCAGGAAGTCACTGATCAAGGTTTTTGGGGTTGGCGGCGGGGGATCAAATACCGTGGACCGGCTTTTTCGAGAAAAGCTGGAAGGAGTAGATCTGATAGCGTGCAATACCGATGCACGGCATCTCCGCACAAAGAGAGCGAACTACAAGATTGTTCTGGGTGTAAATCTTACTCGGGGACTTGGCGCGGGAACTGATCCCAGAACCGGTGAGGCTGCGGCCCTTGAATCCGAAAATGAAATCCTCGAATACGCAAGGGGCACGGAGATCGCGTTCGTCGTGACCGGGCTGGGCGGCGGTACCGGCACCGGTGCTGCCCCGGTGATCGCAAAGATTCTCAAGGAGCATGGCGCACTCACGATCGGAGTGGCGACACTTCCGTTCAGGGCAGAGGGGGAGGAAAGGAAAAAAAATGCCGCGGCGGGATTCAGGAAACTCCGCGATTCACTCGACACGATGATAGTGGTTCCCAACGACAAGCTTAGAGAGCTGAACCCTGATCTTCCGCTGAAGAAGGGGTTTGAAAAGTCGGATGAGATCGTTATTCAGGCCATCAGGTCCATCATCGAAATAATACGCAGGGTCGGAAAGATTAACCTGGACTATAATGATCTGAAGGAAATAGTGAGGAACTCCAGAGAAGCGGTTATCGGTGTTGGGGTAGCACAGGGGGAAGCGGGAACGCGAGCCAGGGAAGCAGCACATGCAGCAATGAATTCCCCGTTCCTGTCGGCTGACCTGTCCCAGGCGTCCGGCGTTATTGTGACTGTGACGGGAGGAAGCGACCTCGAGAAGAACGAGCCTTCGGATGCGGTAAATGAGATCAAGAGGAATGTGTCCAGGAAGACTAGAATCCTGATGGGGCTGAGAATAGACGATTCTTTCGTCGGGACGTTGCAGGTGACAGTGGTCATAGCGGGGGTCTCTTACACTGAAACTCGTGGATTCGAACAGTCGGGGGAGCCGAAGAGTTCTGTCGATCTTATCAAGTGATCCATTTTTCCATTCTCCGGGAAAAAAAGTTTTTTATTAAGGTGAAAATAGACCTCACGAAATTGCATTCTCATCACGGTTCAGTAGTAGTTTTTTCAGGGGATATTTAAATGGATTCCTCAAGACTTTCCGATGCAAAGATCAGGGAAAAGGCCAAACAAATCCGCTTAAAAAGCATTGAAATGGTATACACCGCCAAGAGCGGCCACCCCGGGGGTTCGCTTAGCATTGCGGATGTTCTCGCGACTCTATATTTCAGGGAAATGAAGATTGACCCGGCAAACCCCGTCGATCCGGACAGGGATATGCTTGTGATGAGCAAGGGTCACGCTTCCCCCGCTCTGTACGCAACGCTTTCATTGCGAGGCTACTTTCCCGAGACTTTGCTTCCCGGATTCAGGAAACTTCCATCTAAACTGGAGGGCCACGTGCACTACGGAGTGCCAGGAGTCGAAGCATCCACAGGATCGCTGGGGCAGGGACTTGGCATTGCTGTAGGAATGGCACTGGCATCCAAGCTGGATGGCAGGAAGAACAGGATATACGCAATAATCGGAGACGGGGAAATTCAGGAAGGAAGCATCTGGGAATCTTTCATGGCGGGAAGCAAGTACAGGCTCGATAACCTCACCGTATTCCTGGACAAAAACGGCGTGCAGCTCGACGGCTTTACGGACGATATAATGCCCATGCCGATGATCCCGGAAAGAGTCAGGTCATTCGGATGGAATGTTGTGGAGATTGATGGTCACAGCATCCCGGAAATCAGTTCTTCTATTTCTAAAGCCCGGGAGTGCAAGGATAAACCCACACTCATATATGCCAAGACAGTCAAAGGAAAGGGAGTCAGCTACATGGAAAACAATCCAAAGTATCACGGCAACGCCCCGGAGACAGAAGAATTGTATAATCAGGCCATAAAGGAGCTAAGCACACAATGATCGGAAAACCCGAGAGCCTCAGGGACGCATACGGAGAAGAGCTTACGAGAATTGGGGATGCCGACCGGGACGTGGTGGTTCTCGATGCAGATCTCTCATCCTCAACTAAGACAAGCATATTCGGCAAGAAATTCCCTGAGAGATTCTTTAACATGGGGATTTCAGAGCAGTCCATGGTAGCAACTGCTGCGGGCCTCGCACTTTCCGGTAAGAAGGTGTACGCATCCACCTTTGCGGTGTTCCTCATGCGCGCTTATGAACAGCTCCGGCAGTCAGTCTGTTACAATAACGTGAACGCAAAATTCGTGGTTACCCATTCAGGCATAACTGTTGGTGAGGATGGGGCAACACACCAAATCGTGGAGGACGTGGGAATAATGTCCGGGTTACCTAACATGTCAGTCATAGTCCCGGTGGACGCGCCCGAAACGAGGAGTGTTATCAGGCATCTGCACGATTCGACTTCAACGCCATTTTATGTACGGCTCACCAGGGAGAAATTTCCAGTTCTGAATGATGCGGATTACGAATTCAAGGTGGGGAAATCCGTAACGTACAGGGATGGATCCGATATGAGTATTATTGCCAGCGGTAGCATGGTTTCGTTTTCGCTCGAAGCAGCTGAACAGCTCAAGGGGAAAGGAATTGATGCCAGGGTGATCAATATGTCCTCGATCAAGCCCATGGACAGGGACGCCGTACTTAAGGCGGCAAGGGAAACTGGCAGAATAGTAACCGCAGAAGAGCACTCCATATATAACGGCCTTGGGAGCCGCGTTGCCGAGATCACTTCCGAGACGTATCCTGTCGGGGTTTCGAGGATCGGGATGCGAGACACTTTCGGAAAATCTGGCAGGTCCTGGGACTTGTTCGATTACTTTCATATGGGTGTCTCTGATATTGTGCGGATTTCGGAAGAAGCATTTAGGAAGGAGAGCAGTTATGAAAATATTTCTTGATACGGCAAACGTTGACGAAATACGGCAGGGTGTGGAATGGGGTCTCGTGGACGGCGTTACTACCAATCCGAGCCTTGCGTCAAAGGAAAAGATAGCGGACTTTTCGTCCCTTGTGAGAAATATCCTGAAGGTAACGCCAGGGCCGGTCAGCATTGAAGTTGTTGCAACAGATTACAACGGCATGGTGCAGCAAGCCGGCAAAATCGCCGCTCTCGGTGAGAATGCCGTTGTCAAGATACCGATGACACTTGATGGCCTCAAAGCCATAAGGACGCTGAAGGAAAAGCGGATACCCGTCAATTGCACGCTCATTTTCAGTCCGGTTCAGGCACTATTCGCTGCCAAGAGCGGCGCCGAGTACGTGTCGCCATTTGTCGGGCGACTGGACGACATCGGGGAAGACGGAATGTTCATCATCGAGCAGATCAAGACAATATTTGCAAATTATAACATATCGACGAAGATCCTGGTTGCTTCAATCAGAAATCCCGTTCACGTTCTAAGGTCAGCAATCATCGGCGCTGACGTGGTGACAATGCCTTTTGAAGTCCTCAAGAAGTTACCCTCACATCCCAAGACTGATGAGGGACTCGCCAGATTCATGGACGACTGGAAAAAACTGTTTCCAACCGGGGACTTCCCTCTTTAGGGTTCTGATGCTTGCCTAGACCAGTAACGATTCTAATTTCCAGGGCTCAGGGCTGTTGGCTTCCCAAGGTGGATTCAACCGCATTTCGCAATAGACTTGTGGACATGACTTACTAATATACCCTGACTGTCTCCAGATTTCTCATTGCCAGCGCTTCAACGCCAAATTTGGAACGCAATAGCCTGCAGAATTCCACGCTTTTTTCGCCTTCACCGTGATTTACCAGAATCCTGTGAGGCTTGGGCTGCATGGTCGCGATGTATCCCACGAGCTGTCTCTTATCGGAATGCCCGGAGAAACCTTCAGCCACCTCAACGTCCAGCTTGATCTGGTACTTATTTACGCGTCCGCCATCGCTGAGGTTTATCTCTGTCGCACCACGTTGAATTCTCCTACCCATGGTGCCCTCCGCCTGATATCCCACGAATACAAGCGAATGCTTCGGATTGTCTACCCATGACCTGAAGTATTCCATGACTGGACCTCCATTCATCATTCCGGAGGTTGCAAGCACTATCTTGCTCTCAGTACTGTCACAGATGTCTTTTCGCTCCTCAGAGGATTCAACTCGCTTGAAGATAGGGCTCATGAAAGGGTTTTCACCCTTCACCATTATCTTCTCCCTCAAGTCCTTGTTAAGAAATTCCGGATATGCCGCATGGATTGCCGTAGCCTCCATTATCATACCGTCGCAGTAAACCCTGGTTTCAGGGATCAACTTCTCCCTAATTGCCTGTTCAAGGGAAAGCATGACTTCCTGGCTCCTGCCTACCGCAAATACTGGAATAAGGACAGATCCACCTCTAGAAAAGGTACGGTTCACAACGTCCGTCAGGGCACTGTAGGCGTCATCTCTAGTGTGGGAATAGTCGTCCCTCCCGGCATAGGTCGACTCGGTCATGAATGTCTCCACGCGTGGGAACCTGTTGTGCGCCGCATTGAACAGCCAAGATTTCTCAAACTTGACGTCTCCGCTCAAGACGATGTTGTAGAGTCCTTCGCCTATGTGCAGGTGAACGGATGCGGATCCGAGGATATGTCCGGCATTGTAGAATGTGAGCCTTGTGTCTCTGGTAATATCTGTGGTCTCATTATACCTGAGGACCACGGACCGCTTCACCATTTCCCTGATATGCTTTGAATCGTAGGGTGACTTGTGGCCTTCAGAATATGCCACCTTTATGTAGTCATTTTGCAACAGGACTGCCAGGTCCCTGGTTGGGGCAGTAAGGTAAACAGGCCCCTCGTATCCATACTTAAACAGGATTGGAAGGAGACCGGAGTGGTCAAGATGCGCATGAGTAAGGATCACAGCATCAATGGAACTCAATGGCTGTACCTCGGGAAGGTAAAGATAGGGCGCCCCCTCCCAAGGCTGGTCCCCTTCCATTGTGTTCATCATGCCACAGTCAATCAGTATCCTGGAGTTGTTAGTCGAGACAAGCGTTGCGCTCCTCCCGACTTCCCTGTGTCCTCCCAATGCTGTTATACGGACCCAGTTTTCCCCTTCCATGACGGGGGCGTTCAGCTTTATGCCAAGGTTATGGAGAAATTCCCTTCTCTCCTGTTTGTATTCCCGCAGGAGCTCCCTCATTTCCTTAACTGTCCTGGAATGCATAGGTGGGGCTCTGACAACCCTTGGGGACCAGCTGGTCTCTGTCTTGATCTGCTTGATGAGATCCGAATCCCTGGAGGTAATCACGGAAGGTTCGTCAGCCTCGATGACTACCTCTCCCGTGTCCGACTCGAAGTATATATCGTGCAGTCCTGCCTTCTCCGGAACCAGTTTTTCGATTATTGACTTGGATTCCTCTTCCGGTTGCATAATCTCCGGATCAGGCCTGATCACAATCCGTCGCCTGAGTTCCTGGGCTATTTGCCTGGCAAGATCATCCCGCTTGGAGAAAAGGTTCTCGTCCTTGGTATAGACTATTATGTTTGGCCCTTCATACTCTATGGTGGTGATCTTGTTATCCGGGTAAAGCCGGTCGAATATGGCACGAGCATCAGCAAGGTAATCTTTGAAACCCATTTTCAATGGCACCTGTTAGAATTAAAAAAAAATTAAATTTTGAGTTTTAGAGTTTTGGCCCTGTCAAGAATGTCCTGCTCCGCGACAGGCACAAATCCATCCTTCTGGGTGATCACACCAATGTCAATCATCCCGCCGGAGGCTGAATCTCTGGCTTTGGATGCTGAAATGGCCTTCACCACAAGGTCGATCCCTTCATCGCGGGTCATATCCTTCGAGAATTCTGATTCCAACACACCATACACGAATGGAGATCCTGACCCGGTGCTTGCGTATACATCTTCGACTGCACCGCCTGCAGCGTCTACTGAAAATATGTGTGGGGCGCTGTCGAATCCCCCGATCAGTATCTGAACCATATACGGATAGTACTTCGACTGGTTCAGGATGTTGGAAAGCAACGTTGCCGCAGCTTCGGTCGGCATGCTTACCCTTTTCTGCAGCCTGAATAATTCGAGTTCTGCTCGCATATATCTTACCAGGACCTGGGCATCTCCGACAAGACCAGCGATTGTCATGGCAGAGTGTGTGTCAATCTTGTGCAGCTTCTTGCCGTCTTTGTGGGCTATGAAATGATCCATCGTAACCCGCCGTTCCGTTGCCATGATTACGGAATCCTTGAGAGTCATACCTACGGTTGTTGTTCCTGTTCTTAGATTTTCATCCATGTGACATCACGTCCAGAAAATTCGACTGCTTATTTTGAAGGCTTATTAAAACCTTTTCAAGCCCAAAGCGGAATTCTCAAGATTTCACCGCAACTATATGGTCATCATGGAGTTCACCCAAATCTGGTAAACACTGTCATGTCAGCGCCCCTTTCGAGGCGTGGTGATTCTTCTAAGTTTCCATTCCCGGGCAATAATTCTGGTACATGTTTATGCACACTCCCCTGCAAGTGCCTCACACGGAGTACATTGAAGATATGACGCTCTGGCTGCAGGCATTTATGGAGATGCTAGACGCGGAACCCTGAAATGCAAATATCAAGAATAGATAATTGCTGTCGTATCCCGTAGATGACGAAATGGTGAGTCCGAGCGCGGTGGCGGTAACATATGCGTAGGTAAATCCCCTGTATGAGAGGTTTCCGGAACCAGAGGATTTGAAGGAAACTGGTCCAGCCTGACCTGTAAGATTCAGGTAAGCATTCCTGGCGTCGTTGTCGTTCGAATACTGGACCTCCACAACCTGAATCCAGGAAGCTTTCGTGGAACTGGTATAGTTGAGCTCCTGTGCGGAAACCACGCCGGAACTGCCTCCGGAACCTTGATTTCCGCTCGGGCTCTGGGGAGATCCCTGCTGGTTGTAAGTGTTACCATTGCCAGAAGCCGATGACATCTGAGAAGAACTTGGAAAACCAAAATGGGGGCTGTTTAGGAATGGAAGATATCCAAAGTAACCCAGTGCGGCAACTCCAACTACCACGATTATCACTACCGCCGCAATCTTGCCTCCCTTTCGCTTGGCCATGTCCCCTGATGACCTATAGGGATTATTAATATTCCTAATGCTCAGTATATGACATCTGCGAAGAATCAACGAAGCATGCCTTATCTTGACTCTTTCGCTTCCAGACGGCAAGATATTTAGGAAAGGAGACATCGTGTGATAAATTGGTGGCTATCGGTCTGAGAGGATCTAAGTGCTCGACCCTTTGAACATGATGAAGGCAATGGTGGCGAACTGAAGGACAGGGAAACGCCATATCGCAAAGTAAATTGATTGAACGTGGATGTCGACTGTAGAAGGGGATGATAAAATGTCCGAGGAGCTAGGAAAAATTTCAAGGGACTTTTTCGACACCCATGTGCTCGGTAGGATAGGATCCAGTAGACAGGAGATCATAGTTCCTCCGCGGAATGGCGTTGATACCGGTATAATTTCACTGGGAGACGGGCGAGTCATGGCAATGACTACCGACCCAATTTTTATGGACATTAACTTGGGCATAGAAAGAGCTGCCTGGTTCGCCTTTCATATAATCGCGTCCGATCTGTGCACCTCCGGGATCAGGCCGCAGTACCTGACCGTTGACTACAATCTCCCTCCAGAGATTACTGACCAGCAGATAGATGACATGCTCTCCGTCATCGACAGGGAGTGCAGGTCATACGGCATCGGGATCGTGACGGGGCACACCGCTCGGTACGCGGGGGTAAACTTCCCCATGGTAGGTGGCGCGACAATGATGGGCATCGGCGACAAGGAAAATTATGTCACTTCTGCAATGTCAAGAATCGGAGACCGTATTGTCGTGACCAAGAGCCTTGCACTTGAAGCCTCCGTGCTGTTAGCTCACGCATTTCCGGAATTCATTGCAAGGAACTGCGGAAATGACACGTTGAGTAGACTGAGGAATAGGTTTCACGAAATGTCCACCGTCAGGGAATCGATGATGGCAATAGATTTCGGGCTTCGAGAAAAGGGAATTACATCAATGCATGACGTCACCGAGGGTGGGCTCATCAGCGCACTGTTCGAAATTGCGGAGGCATCCGGAAACGGGCTGTCGGTAGATGGCGATATTTTGCCCATATATCCCGAAATATCCTCGTTGTGCGACGTTTTCCATATTAACCCCCTGATGTCAATCAGTGAGGGGACCCTGCTGATGACGATCGCCCCCGGAAGATCTGGCGAATTTGTCGGAAAACTGAACGAAAACGGAATACCTGCAGTGGAAATAGGCGAGGTACAGGAGAAGGGCAAAGGTTCAGTGATCAGGTATTCTGACGGGAGGGAAATCAGGATTCAGCCTCACAGGGACGAATTCTGGGATGCGATCGCGAACGGGATCAAGAGCGGAATAAAGTGAGACTCTCGGGTCTGTACCTGGTGACCCAGTATCCAAGAACTTCGGAATTTTTAAGGAAAACGGAAGAAGCCCTCAATGCAGGCGTGGACATACTTCAGTTACGCGATAAGAGCGGGAATCCCGATAGTATCAGAACCGTCGGAACGGAACTCAACAGGCTGTGTTCAAAGTACGGCGTGCCATTGATCATAAACGATTTTCCAGATATATATCGTCAAATTGGAGCGGATGGATTTCACATGGGGCTGACGGACGGAGATATTGAGGCTGCGAGGAGAAGTTACCAGGATGCCATTATAGGGGCATCCGCAGAATGCGACATGGATTATGCCTTGAGAATTTCTGGCTTTGTGGATTACGTCGCTTTCGGTCCCTTTTTTCCGACCCACAGCAAGGAAGATGTTCGTATGTGCAACCAGAATATTCTGACACGAATCCCGGAAATGGGAGATAAACCATCATTTGCAATCGGAGGGATCACGCCAGAAAACGCAGTGGCATTGCTTGAGCATGGCATTTCCGGCGTTGCCGTTATTTCTTCGGTGTACGAGAGCCCAGATCCGGCAGGGGCGGTTGCAAGTTTCAGGAAGATACTTTCAAGATGAATATGCGAGTTTTGCGGTCACTATCAGTCCAAGAGAAAAGGCTGAACAATTCTTGGAACCTCCGGCTACTGATCTTCAGGCTTAGATGTGATTATATATTTCCATAAAATCTGGAAAGCATGGTGCTCTACTCCAGGGACATTATGAGAAAGAATTTCCCCATTGTTGGGGGCGACATATCTGCAGCTGATGCGGCCAGAATTATGGTCTCAGAAAGCTCAGGTTTTCTCATTGTGAACGGTACGGAGGGACACTATGGCATTGTTACGGAATGGGACATTCTTTCCAAGATCACCGCCAGGAATCTGGATCCTGCAAGCGTTGCAGTCAAGGATGTTATGACGAGGGATTTCATCAGCGTCAGCCCCGACACCCCCACCGTGAAACTGGTGGAAATCATGAAGGAAAAGAAGATCAGGAGGCTGCCTGTTGTGGAAAGGGGGAAAGTAATAGGAGTCATAACTTCCAGGAACATACTGGCAATTTTCAGCGAATACGTGGATAACGTAGCTGAAGTAGCTTCAAAATACGGGAATTATTGAGAGAAGGCTATATCGTTGAATATCAGGAGGAGATCGCTCGTATCCCCTTTGCAGTATTCTTCGAAGGATTTCCGGTCATTCTTCCACAAATCGTAAATCACGTCTCCTTTGTTCATCCCTTGCCTCCTTGCCAGTGACTTCTTTCTCATCAGGGGCAGAGAGTAATATCTTTCGTGCATTACTACGTCGTCCAGTTTTCTAATATAATAGTCTCCGTCATACTTCCACAGGTCATCTGCAATGACATACATCATGTCAAGGCTCCATGCCGTGCCAAGATAGTATTCAAAGTTCCTCAACCTCTTCTCGTAGGGGAGTCTCTTAATCTTTGACTGCACCAACGGAATGTCATATCCGGTGTGGTTGTACCCCAGGATCACTGCTGGATCTATCTGACGCAGCAACCTGTCGGTCTCTTCCAGTATTCTAATTTCTTCTTCCGGAGTCTCTTCCTCTGCGACAAAAAGTTCAGTTTTCACTTCCGGCAACCCGTAACTGCACGAGACCGCAATTATCCGCTCACCAGACAGGAATGCGCCGGGCTTTGTGAGGCGGGTTTCCAGGTCAAAGGAGAAGATTGACGCCGGAGGAATGTTCTTGGACACGTACCCGAGGAGGAGATCGTACCTTCCCATCTCTTCTGATCAGCGGGAAGTATGTTACAATTTCCCCCGAAAGAATTTTGGCAATGATCAGGT
The DNA here is from genome assembly GCA_023487205.1 of Thermoplasmatota archaeon. Taxonomy (GTDB): domain Archaea; phylum Thermoplasmatota; class Thermoplasmata; order Thermoplasmatales; family Thermoplasmataceae; genus JAMDBT01. The sequence goes on along the minus strand of JAMDBT010000027.1, from coordinate 71,642 downwards.
GGCATAGACTTGGATCACCCGGTCAATGCTGCGCAGGACCTATATCTGCTCAATCCTGTCCACATAGTGACAACGAGGTATTATGGTGGATCTCTTCACTTTGTTGCTCACCCTAAGTGTGCCAACCTGTATGATCCTGGTTACGTGATCCCTGAATTTCTCGTCATCAATATCGTCTACCGTAAGATTATCTATGTTCCGGAACACAACCTTTGAACCTATTTCCTCAATGTCGCTGCCAGTGATCTCTAGATTCTTGAAGCCACTAATGAATTGGGTTTCCGATCCCTCGCGAGCTCCTTCAAAGAACTGCTTGGAAACGGCAACCGTAGCCTCAAAGGTCCCGAGTATGGTCTTGTATGCCTCCGTCGTGACTTCGCCCATGGTCTTTCCGGTGACCCTGGCGAGCTCTTTGGCTCTCTTGAATACTTCCTTGCTAACTCCTTTCACCGAAATATTTTCGTTCGATCCGTCTTCGCTCTCTTCTTCTTTCTTTCCTGCCATAGGGGCAAATTGGTATTCTGGTTATAAGTTTATCGGTAAACCGGATAACCAACAATCCGAAACGGTAATATGGACCTTTTCAACATATCGTTGATCAACATGAGGCAGGCAATCAGAGAATACACTGAAAAGAACATAGAGCCCGAGAAGCTGGCAGAGATCATCAAGGTCTATTTTACCGAAGAGGGATTTGTCACGCAATCTGCGAAATCACCAAATGGAAGCGTTGTGCAGGCGAGGAAGGGAGGATTTTTCAGGACCATACTTGCGATGGACCGCGCCTTCACGGTTACAATTGAAGGAACAAGCGATGACTTCAAGGTGAAAGTGGGAGTCAGCAAGTGGCTGAAGGACCTGGGAATAGCAGCATTGGAGGTATTATTCATCACTCCCCTGGTGGTCTTTGTCGAGGTTCCCGAAGCGCTCTGGTCATTTGAGCTGGAGCACAGGCTCTGGCACTATATCGAAGACCAGATTGAGCCTGGGATAGCGTCTTCCTAAATTACGCCCTCGGAAACCAATCTGATGGCCCTGTTTGGAACCAGTCTGGGCATCAGATTTCCGTACTCTCCCGACTTGAATCGGACGCTGGCCGAATCCAGCGATCTGAGATCCTCGGGATCCAACACAAGGTTACCCGATCTTGAGTTGGCAATTGCCTGATCGGGACGCTTTGCGCCTGGAATCGGGAGCACTCCCCTGGAGGTTACCCACGCAAGTGAGACCTCGGCAATTGAAGCGCCATGTTTACTGGAGACCTCCTGCAGGGATTTCTTAAGGGCAGGGTCAGGATCATACCGCCCCGGCCTGAATCCGGAAAAGCGTGAGACCGTTTTTGGTAACGGGGAGTCAAAGTACTTCCCGGAAAGCCTCCCGCGTCCCAAGGGGCTGTAGGCAATGACCTGAAGGCGCAGGTCCTGCATGGCGGGAACCAATGAATTCTCGATCCTTCTGTCCACCAGCGAATACTGGACCTGGTTGGAAACAAACTCCTCCCTGCTCAGCATCTCCGAAACGGACTTCAGGGTTGAAGCAGGAAAATTGGATAGCCCTATGTACGGAACTTTTCCCCTGCGAACCAGTGATTCCATGGACCTGAGAACCTTCTCGAGATTGGTATAAATGCTGGGCACCCAGTGCAGCTGGTACAGGTCAATTCCTCTTCCTAGGTTTCGCAGGGATCGATCAAAACTCCGTTCGATCCTTGTTGCGTTGTAGCCAGCCACTTTCGTGGCAACAAAGGCATCCCGGTCTTTCAGTGCTTCTCCCAAAATGCGCTCTGAAATTCCGTTCCCGTATATCTCGGCGGTGTCAAAGAAATTCACGCCACTATCGTTGGCGGACTTGATGGCACTCGATGCATCGTATTCGGAATAGTCAGTGCCCCATGCGGTCATTCCCGCCTGCCAGCATCCAAATCCAACGGCAGACACCTTCCATGCGGTCTTTCCGAAGGGGATGTATCTCAAGGCATTCACTCATCAGGAACCGAGAAATGTCCAGATGCGAGTCACCATCTCTGGCCCGTCATCTTTTCAAACAAATCCCGGTAGATGGCAGAGGTTGAACTGACCATTTCAGCAGGAAGGGGATCGATATCCGGCTCTTTCGTCCCGTCTGATCTTGCCTTATACAGGCGATCGCGGTAGCCTGAGTTTCTATAATACTGGCGAACCGCCTCCTTGCTAAGTTCCACCAACTTGCCGCTATCGTATGAGGATTTGTCCCAGAATCTATCCTCGTCTGCGGTACCAAAGGTGTCCACTATCACGGGGGTTCTCTCTTCATCCACTGCAAATTCCTTCTTTCCATCTGCGTGGATTAGCCCGCTCTTTTCCACGTGAGATAACATCCTTCTGTCGATGGTCATGCACGCCTCGAGGATGTCTTTAAGCTCGAGCTTGCCGAGACCGGATATCCGGGAAGCCTCTTCCAGTTCCAGCGGTCTGTCAAATTTCTCAAATTTTGTGGTGATCTCCAGATACGGATCGGGCAACGGGTCCCCCGCCTTTGGTTCAGACGCAAGAGAAAGGTCCTCCTTTCTTACCTGACCAGACTTAATCCTGTCAAGCAGGGAACCTGCGGCATAATACCTTACAACAAACTCGAGGGGGACCAGATAGTTGGACCGGTAGCCATCTGGAACCACCGGCATTACATTGAACTTCTTCACTATCATTTCATTCTTGGACTTAAGAGAAATAAAATGGGTTGGAATGTCCGTAGTCTTTGATACAACATCAAACCAGAATGCGGAAGTGCGGCACAGCGATTCCCCCTTATCGGGAATAGTGGTCGGTATTATCTTGTCAAAAACTGATATCCTGTCCGTAAATTTGAACAGAAACGAGTCTCCCTGATCGTAAACATCCTTCACCTTTCCTGATCTAACCGGAGTTGCCATCATATTCAAGCAGCACAGAAAGATTATTAGCATTTTCCTGCCAAAGCGAGCGACAATGCCGTTTCAAGACTCAGCCAAAACCGTGAAAAAGTCAATTCTATAAGGCAGTCAACTATGCGTTATGATTGGACGAAAGACAATTCGTAGTCGCTTACCTTGACAGAGTAATCGGCAGTGAACAGTTCCGCGAAGAACAGGATCAGGTAATAGGGTCTATAATCGATCTCCTGAGATCTGGCTATTCCACAGAAAGAGTGCGGAAAAAGCTGAACCTTCGCAAGAATGAGTGCCTCTTCCTCACTGAAATCGCGAAAGGAAGACTCAACTCAAAGACCAAGTTCTCAAGATGGGACCGGGTTTGGTTAGACGCCTATTCCGCCAGGTATTCCACTCCTGAGGCCATCGGGATGCACAGGAGTGACCAGATTGGGAGATCAGACGTGCTTGACGTAGGATGCGGCGCTGGCATGCAGGCCATAATGTTCGCAAGGAATTCTCACGTCATAGGAATCGAGTCAGATCCCGTTAGAGGCAGGCTCGCAACAATAAATTCCGAAGTTTATGGGGTGAATTTGCGGATAATTCGTTCAGATTATGCTGCAGTTCAGCCCAATGGCATAAAGGAGGATACTGTAATTTTTTCCGACCCCTTGCGGGGATCTGAGGCAGTTATGGACATGGACAAGCTTTCTCCGTCGCCAAGGACCCTGATTTCACGGTTCTCAAGCTTTACCGGCAGGTTTGTGCTCGATCTGCCTCCCCGAATGGATCCAGGCAAGACCGGATTAAAGGGCACGTTTGAATTTCTCTCATACAATCACAAGCATTCCCGGCTAACTTTCTTTTCCGAAAGCTTTTACGGTGTTGGGAATAGATGCGCGATTCTCCCCGGTGGGAAGACTTATGTGGAAGGCGAAGGCAGCAGAAGCCGCAGACAAACCAGAGACAGGCCACTCTATGTCCTTGTGCCTGATGAGTCCCTTGTGAGGTCAGGCATTGCAAAGACGATGGAATGGGTTCCAGAAACGTCCGTAATCTGGGAAGACGATCGGAGGCTGGTGCTAGGGTCTCAGTACATAATCCACGATTTTCCGGGAGAAGCGTACGAAGTTGAAGGCACAATTGCCGGGGCTGAATTCTCCAAATATGCGTCGAAATCCAACTTCAGGTTTATCCCTCGCTTTCCGGTTGGCGAAGTGCATTATTACAGGGACTTTCCATCAAGACCTGGTTCTGAGACACGGTACCTGTTCAAGGACGGCAATGACCTTATCATTGCAAAGAAAGTGGCGGTCCCTCAATGAAATTCGAGATTTCGCCACGACGCGATACTGTGCGAAGAGGAAGCTTCTTTATCTAATTCTGCTATTGCTGGGAATGAATTACTATGAAGCGGTTTCCCTTATATTCCTAAGCTTTGCATTGCTGAGCCTTGTGTTTGGATTATTTGCCAGCGAGATTTTCACACTCAGCGGCAACCAAATTTTCTATACAGCGACTGGACTGTTCCTCATCCTGATGATTCTGTCCCTGGCTTACTATGGATTTGGAACCAGAAGATAGTCAGCCAAAACTCCTTTACGCCGGGAATTCGAGTTTGCTTGGAACGGCGAGTTTACTTTTCCATGAGTACTGATTTTCTCGCAGAAACATGAAGTAGCTAGGAGAACACGCACCAAAATTGTTCCAATTGAAATTCATCTAAGTTTAATAACGAGCGGAAATTAAGTGTCGAAGATGTTAGAGGTTTACGCAAAAGCCGCACTGCCCACACTGTACGGTGAATTTGAGATATATACGTTTAAGAATGATGAAATGGACGAACACGCGGTCCTGGTGAGGGGGGACCCGACGGGAAAAGAAAACGTTCCGGTGAGAATACATTCGGAATGCCTGACCGGTGATGTGTTTGGATCGTACAGGTGCGACTGCAGGCAGCAGCTGGTAAAGTCTATGGAATACCTGGCAGGCAAGGATCTGGGGATATTGATTTACCTTCGGCAGGAAGGGAGGGGCATAGGCCTTCTCAACAAGATAAAGGCATACAGCCTTCAGGAAGAGGGCTACGATACCGTAGAAGCAAATCTGGCCCTGGGATTCCCTGTTGATAAGAGGGAATATACTTTTGCACTGGAAGCCCTGGAATACTTCAAAGTGAAGTCCATACTTCTCATGTCAAACAACCCAAAGAAGTTCGACACATTCAAGGACAGCGACGTAAAGATTGCCGGGAGGATACCGATCCTCACAGACCCAACGGAATACGACAAATTTTACCTTGAGACCAAGAGAACCAAGATGGGCCATAAGTTCTAGGGGATCAGCGCAACTCATCGCCCTTCTTAAGGGAGTCAAACGTCTTGACCAGCTTGTGCTTCCTCTTCAGTATATTGCCGTTTACCATTACCGTGTCCACGTTCGACGGGTTGCCGGAATAAACAATATTCGATACCGCATTTTCGGCCGTCGTTCCATAAAGGTTTGGGCTACTGCAGTCAATGAGCACCAGGTCGGCAGTTTTCCCGATCTCGATGGATCCCAGGTCGTTCCGACGGAGAGACCTTGCGGCATTTATGGTGGCGAAGTCTAGTACCGTCTGTGCTCCCAGTACGGTTGCATCCCACCGCGAGTTATTGATCGAGATCGCACCATATTTCATAGATTCGAGCACGCTGAGAGAGTTATTCGAACCACTGCTGTCCGTGCCCACTGAAACCGTTACACCCTCTGAAAGCATTTCCGGCACCGGAGTGGTTCCCCCGGTGGCCAGCTTGCTGTTGCTGACAGGATTCCACGAGACGTTTACTTCATTCCTTGCCATGAGCCGAATCTCGTTAAGAGTCACCCAGGAGCAGTGCGCCGCGATTACTTCCGGACCAAGGAACCCAATCCCGTTAAGGTATTCCACGGGCCTCTTTCCAGTCTTCTTGAGGTGCGAATAAACCTCCTCCCTGGTCTCAGAGAGGTGGGTATGAATTGTAGTCTTCTGTCTTGAAGCCAGATCTTTTGCTTTCATGTAGGTTTCATCGCCGGCAACATAGATTCCCTGCACCCCCACCGATCTGGAAACAAGATCCGACTTGCTTCCCGACGTGATGAAATTTCTTGCGTTCTCTATGGGATTTCCCTTCTGTGTGGTCAACTCCTGGTCAAGCGTCACCCACGAAAGAAATCCCCTGATCCCGCTGTTCCTGACCGCGGTCTCGATGATGTCTTCTGAGTAATAGAGGTCGTGAAAGGAGGTGACACCGGAATCGATCATCTCGCAGATACCGAGAAGGCTGGAATTGTAGATCCCCTTCTCGGTTCTCTCAGCATCAAGGGCGAAAGTCCTTTCCAGGAACTTGGAGAGAAGTATGTCGTCAAGGCTCCCGCGGAGGTGCGTCATGGCTACGTGAGTATGCGTGTTTATAAGACCGGGAACCAGGATGCCGGCTTGGGAGTGGATAATTTCGTCGCCTTCGAGGTTATTTCCAATTTCTGCGATCCTGTTTCTCTCAACGAGAACGTCCGCTCTTAACACTTCCCTCTTGGAATTCTGGGTGACCACAATGGCTTCTTTGAACAGGATCGACAGTTTTTCCACCTTACAGGTGCAGATCTCTGGGAGTCAGCCTGGAGGAAGAGACTGCTGCGATGAGGAATACCATGGCCAGGAAGGATATGACAAAAAACTGGAAGTCATAGGTCTGAAACACGGTTGCAAACTCAATTACGGCTAAGGAGATCACGACGCCCAATACGACCGACGTGAATAAGCCTTCCAGCCTGAAGTTTTCGTCCTTCTCCCCCTCGACGTAGAACCTTCCTATGACGCCAAGGAAGGAAACAGCAAAGGTGGAAAGCAGCAATGTGGAGTAGGGCAGCGAAAGGGAATAAAGGGGAAGAATGGTCATGAACCCGTGAAGGGACAGCGACAATATGGCCTGATATTCGAGAAGTGCCACAACGATGAGGGCGGCCTGCATCGGCGGTACATTCCCAAGGCCATAGCTGCCGAGGGTCGATGTGAAGTTGCTCAGCACCACCCCAAAATAGGACGAATTCATGAGCGCCACGGCAGCGTAAAGCTCTCCCAGATCAGCCAGAGATGCGACGAGCGCGCCGACAAGATAGAACATCTTCTGGGTAAAAATGCCCTCCACGACAATAAGATACCCGAGAGCGATCTCAAGGGTAAACACGGTCTCGAAGCTTGCTGGAAGAGAAATGGCTGAGAGGTACGGCGGCACCAAATGTGAAAGAGAAGCCAACGAATCGAGTATCAGAAGCAGCAGGATAATCAGAACTATCCGGTAGGTGTTCACCTTTATGAGGCTCGGCGAAAACCTCTTGGCTATGGGTACCAGCGCAAGCGGAACAAAAATATACAGGTTCAGCCCGGAAATTGCGTATGCCATCGAAACCAGTAAAAGGAGTATGGACGGCGAAAGTGCGAGAACATTGAAGAAATAGGCGCTTACTCCCTGAGTCTCAGCCATTCTACTGCACCATCTTCTCGTATTGATATTCCACTGCAAGCCTTCTCTGCAGGGTCGAATCCTCCGCTACGATGGTCTTGAGGCCCGCCTGGTTCAGGGACCTAGAAATTTGCTTTATTTGCGCAGACCTGGATACCAGGGCGCTCCTCATAAGAGTTGTGTAGTTCTTATCCTCATCCTTCCACTCAACGAACTCCGTCGGAGACAGGAGAATCAACGCAAACCTCTTTCCAACCCTGAACAGCGATCCGTGAGGTGATCTGAACTGATCCGCATTGAACATCGGAGAAACAAGAATGATTAGTGCATTCTTCTTTATCTCCTCACCCGCCCTTTGCAGGCACCTCATGAGATCGAACCTGCCTTCGGGTCGGATTTCTGCCACTTTGGTCTCCAGCTTCCTGATGGACTCATCAGACCTTGTGACAGGGATAAACGCGTCATGAACGGAGGAATACAGCAAGAACCCGGCCCCATCCCTGTTCTTGAGAACCATATACGCCGCGTTGATGCTGCTTACGATCATCCTGTCATACATCCTCTTTGTCTTATAACCAAAATTCGAGGATTCACTGTAGTCCAGAACAAAATAAACGTCCAGTTGCCTTTCCTCCTCCATCTGCTTGATGTAGATGTCCTCCCCGGTCTGGATGCCATACCTGCTCCACGCGATGTACCTGAATTCGTCGGAAATAACGTACGGTCTAACCCCGTAGAAGTTGTACCCTTGCCCAATCACGCGTGACTTGTGGATACCCGAGGTAAACTTGATGTTGCTTACCAGGCCGCTACGCGAGTTGGTTATTTCCGAGAGGGAAGGCGACACCTTGACGTCTATGGACTTCTCGAGTTTGTATGAACTCACGCATAGTTTCATTGGATCTTCTGAATAAACAATTACTGGCCCAACCGCGTACTTTCCCACAGCCCACGCGGAAAGTGCATAATCTATTTCCCTGGTTTCTCCCCCGGAGAGGGAAATATACCCTTCGGAGGGTCCGGAAATTGTGAAGACGTCAGAAAGAGTATCGTAGTAATGGAATGCGATTTTCCTCGACGATTTATTGTGGAACTTTAACCTCACGCCAAGTTTTCCGCCCTTGCGAACGTAATTTGTGTCTACGAAACGGGCAACGTCCATGGACCTTAGGCCAGACGTTGTGTAAACGTTGAACAGTATGATCTCTGATGCTACGCTGAAGAAAAGTATGGATGAAAAAATAAGGAAGTACACAAACCCCATCAGCATGCCTTCGAAAATGCCGAGCATTAAAGTGCCGAGAAAGAGATAGCCAGACTTCTTGATCATTGTGGTGCCCTGACGGACGATACTGCCTCATCAATTATTCCATTCACGGTCGAGGGGAGGTCCGATCCGGCTTCGATTATCGCCTCGGAATTCAGGATGAGCCGGTGATTAAGGAGTTCGGAACTCATGAATTTAGCGTCCTCCGGGATCACATAATCCCTTCCGTTGATGAGCGCGTTGGCTCTCACCGCCCGAAGATACTTTGCCGCTGTTCTGGGACTGGCTCCGATGTAAATTTTCTTGTTGTCCCGTGTCTTCCTGATTATGTCCACTATGTAGCTTATCATGTCCTCGGACACGAAGACCTTGGGAACCTGGTCCTTTATCCGCTTGATTTCATCGGGCCCCAGGGGCTTAGTCTCCATCTCCTCGTCGACGACTTGCGATCTGAGTATGTCAAGTTCCTGGTCCCTGGTAGGATACCTCATGAAATACCTGAACAGGAACCTGTCCAGGAGCGCTTCAGCAAGCGGGAATGTGCCCTCCTGCTCAATGGGATTCTGCGTGGCAACGGCGAAGAACGGTAGCGGAAGCAATTCGGTTTCGCCGCCCTGCGAAACCTGCTTCTCCTCCATTGCCTCCAGGAGCGCAGACTGAACCTTCGGTGGTGTACGGTTTAATTCGTCAGCCAGCAGTATGTTGCAGAAAACCGGCCCCTTCCTGAATTCCATCTTTCTGGTCTCAAGGTTGAAAATCAGGCTCCCCGTGACATCCGATGGAAGCATATCGGGAGTGAACTGTATTCTCTTGAAATCCAGACCCAGGGCGCCAGCAAATTCCTTGGCGAGCATTGTCTTGGCCAACCCGGGGAATCCTTCGAGAAGCATGTGGTTGTCCGAGAAAAGGCCAACGAACATGAACCTTACAATTCTTTCGGATCCGATCACTCTCGACCCGATATATCTCTGAACGCTTATGACCGTTTTTCTGACTTTTTCAAGGTCAGCTTTCGGGATGCTCATTGGGTGAACTCCTCCGTAACGATCGGCGCTGCTCCCCATCTCGCCATTTCTTTTGCTATCTCCAGCATGTCTGCGAAAGCATCCTTCCGCAATTTCTCCGCCCTGGTCTTCCTCCTTTTGCTGGGTGAAGTAAGTCCCCTGGCGGCTACGTAATACATTTTCTTATAGCGGACAAAGCTTCTCCTCATTTCCTCTACCCTCTTCATTCTGTCATCTATCAACCTGACGTAATAGTCGTAATCATCCGACATTATCCTTCTCACCTCAATGTTGAACTTATCCCTTGGTGTATGGAACGGCTCGATCTTCTGCGTGAGCGTTGGAGTGGCATCGACCTTAGACCTCTTGGAAACTCCCCTCATAGCGATTGCGGCAACGACAAGCATAATCACCGGGATCATAAACTTAAGATCAGTCAGCGGGTTGTTGGCAATGGCAGAGAGATCGCTAGACAGATACGACGTTAGGGTGCCAGTGTTGATCATATTTGGATTCACTGATATTCCTCTGAGAAATACAACTTCGGAATGTCCATATAGTTGTATACGTCAGAGATTCTTTCCACAATAAGCTCAGGATCTCCCTTGAATCCACTGGAAAACCTCGCACCCTCATAGAGTTCGATGTAAAACGTGGTCAGTTTTCTGAGCGCGCTGAACTGGTTAATCTGCTTGTCATTTATGGCAGGCGGGTTGTTGACGCTTTCCTGAATGACTGTGTTGTCAAGGTTTCCCTCTTCAGGAATCCTTATGCCAAAGCTGGTAAACGATTTTATGAGAAACTGGCGATTGGGCTCATTCTGGTCGATTCTTACTCCAAAGAATCTGGCATAGTCCTTCTTAGCGGTATTAAATATGAAAACTATGGCGGCATTTGCGTCCCCATTGCCGATCAATCTCTTGGCCTCAATCATCGGCGGGATATCTCCTACCGTCCTGATCCTGATCTCGGTGTTTACGGAGAATGTAGGCTTCCTTTTTCCAAACCCGAACAGTCTCGCAAATACTCCCTTTTCCTCCATGTTTCTCAGCGCCGTGCAGGCTTATGTCAATACGCTGGAGTAGTAATAAATGTTCGCTGTGCTTGTCAACACGGAGCCACTGACTGCTCCGGCGTTAATGGTAACCTGTGTGCTTGAGGAAATCAGCAGGGGGTTTGTTAGATTGAAGAGCGTGTAAGAGGGTCCAGTATTAATCACGGCCGGAGTGGGGACTGGATTCAAGTCAAAGTAGATGCCGGTATTGCCTGAGAACACCAGGCTTATGTTCACAAAGTAAGCGTAAAATTCCCCGGAAATAGTGCCTGTGTAGTTGACATCGTCAGTTCCGTTCGAGAGCGAAGAAGCACTAATCTTGGTAAAAGTCACACTACCAGTCGTAAGGTTGAAATTAAGCGTCTTGTTTGGTTTAGCCGCAGCCAGGGCCACGGCAGTGGAATTCAGAAGGGTACCCCCAGGCAGGTTGAAGTGAACGTTCCAGGTGGACTGGGAAAGCATGGGCGAATATCTGGTATTAGTGCCGGTAGGGATCAGCTGGTTGTTCACGGACGTTCCACTTATTGTGACAGTCGACTTCAGGCCAGTACTAGAATTGATTATGATCTCATAAGGTTGTAATTCGGAAACCATACTAACTGCAGTAGGTACCGTCATCGAGAATACCCACTGGTAGGGCGCGAAGTGCAGATTTGTATAGTTGAAAACGTACGACGAAGCGTTTCCCAGGAGGTACCTGTAATCCGTCCCGGTCAGCGATTTGGTCTCGTAGCCATAGCCGGTACCGTTGTAAGGCTGCACAATTGAATTTGATAGAATAAGGGAATTCAGTGGAACGGAGAGATTTGTCGCAGACAGGTTTACCGTCTTGTTAAAATTATTCTGGAAGGTATCTGAAGCCCAGGCTAGAGGTCTCTGCTTCATTACAACAGTCAGGGAATACTGGCCATACGAGGCATTGTATTCCTTTGAAACAAATTGCAGCGCCTCAATCACGAAAGGATATGTGCCGTTATATGGTGTCTTTATGACCGAATATGCGGTGGCATTGGTCTCGTTCACAACCCTCGCATAGACTCCATTAACCTCTGTGAAGAAGGCAAACTGCAAATATGGCAGCGGGACGGAGGAAGCATTTACAAGCTTCAGGAAAATGGATTCATTCTGCTTGCCCGTAATGTTGCCGTCCCGGGTAAGGTTGGAGGTGACGCTTTTATTTGTCACTCCCGGTATGCCCGTGCCGTTCGATGGATTCCAGTTAGTATTGTTGCCGCCAATTCCCAAAGGATATATTGGCGTGAGGGCGAAATTAAGGATTGAATTGGAGTTAAAAGCCCTCACGGTGTAATTGGGAAGGAAGCCCAGGAGAGAAGCCGATGCGTTGTAGACTCCGACGGAAATGTGCAACGTGTATTTTCCGGTAGCGTTTGTCAAAGTGGAATAATTGTAGGATGCGTTGGCAGGGTTAGCAAAAGTAACGGCCGCCTTATCCAGCGGAAGGGCCGTTGCCCTGTTTGTCACAGTCCCATTGACATAAATCAAGCTGATCTTACCGCTTGGAATAAGATTCACCGAAAACAGGGAACCGTTCGCGGCCACGGGTACCAGGGTCTGGTTTCTGAGATACGTTACCGAATTGAAATAGAAATCGTATGTGCCCTTGTACCTCACGTCCAGACCAAATTCACCTGAAAGATTCGTCTGGGACACCTTATAGAAGTAAACCGAGTTGACTTCAATGATGATGGTAAATGTCAGGTTCTGGATCGGTAGGTGAGTACTGTTATTAATCAGCGTGCCAACCATGCCGTATTGACTGTAGGATGTGGGAACTACTGTTGACTGCTTCATTCCGGAAACGTTACCGCCCACCAATGGACTCCATGAGCCTGTCGACCCCGGCGGTCCCACAAAGGGGTCGCGCACGTTCAGAACAATGTTAATGCCAGTCAAGTTGCTGTTCACAAACACATTTGTAGAGTTGCTTGCGTAATCCGCTGCGCTTCCCTGAAGAATGTCAGCTCCATACGGCACCTTGATTGAGTAGTAGCCATTAGGTCCGGTTATTACCTTCACCAATTGGTAAGATACATTCCCTCCAGCTATTCCGGCCCCGTTTACGTACAACAACCTGCCAGACACGTTGAATAATGTGCCGGACTGGTGGTACACGAGCGTATAAGTGCCTGGGCCAGTTACATTTAGCACGTATGGAGTCAGGCCCGGCTGGAAACCATACATATTCGTTGTCATTAGGTAGGAATCGTTGTACAGTTCGATGCTGAATCTTCCGCTGGGTCCGGACACGGTTGCATCCTGACCGTAAGCGCCAATGAATTGAATTTCGGCGTTTGGAAGGATACTCCCGTTCTGGTATACCGTGGTGCCCTGAATAAGATGTTTTTGGGCAGGACTGAAAGAGAGATTGAGCCACGAGGTTCCGCCGCTCCAGCTCTCCTGTAAAGACATTGTCCTGTACCCGGGAACCTTAAAGGAAAACGTCCCCGAGACAGCATAAAGAACTTCAAATGTATAGAATCCCGATTGCGTGGTAGGGCTCGAAGTTTCGGCGGGGTATGCTGCAACAAATAGCTCTGAGTTGGCAATTGGCAGCGTGCTGCTTCGGTTATGCACGTACCCCTGGACGACCGTGGTGACCTTGCTGCCGATCTGCAGGTTGGTCGCGTTTGCTACCCCGTATCCGAGTTTGTCGGTTGGCAAAATCTCGTTTTGAAACAAAGAAACATTCTTGATATCCACCGGAGGTTGCGAAATGCCGAATGGGTAGTCAACCCTCAGGTAATAGAATGTGCCCGATACTATGATCACCAGCACGACCGCGAGGGCGACCACCTTTGGATTCATATTCTTGCCACTCTTAGTCCGTATTTAACAATTTTGGGGCAATTTCACATTCGCCAGAAATGGAGTTCCATGTGTTTCTCCCATCATGGGAGATGGAATGAAATACGTCTTCAAAAAGCATCATCGCATTTTCACCGCAACTCCCTTCTCGAGCTGGATCATGGCCTCCATGGGCATTTTCGCGATTCCGGTTCCCCTTGGTTCCCCGGAATGGGAAACAACCACCTCTCCCTCGGGCCTCACGTCTCTTGTAGCGTCCACAACACCAATCGCATACACGTTAGATGTTGGCTTGAAATCCTCTATGCTGACTACGAATTTTCCTTCCTTGATAAATGCTCCAGCAAAGGATTTGTGTATGGAAAATGACCCTTTTGGCTCATTGTACACGAGCCTTGGTTCACCGTTCTCTGTGAACATGTACTGGTTGTAGCTCCTGATAATCCTGAAATTTTCAATATAATTTCCAATCCAGTCACCAAACTGGTATCTCGCAATGGCGCTCATTCTTTCCATCCTTTCGTCATGTGAGACCGGGCGTTGTGGTGCGAATTCGTCCAATTTCTTGACCAACTTATCCAGATCCTCGGTACGGTCTATCCTTCCGCTGATAAGGTCCGAACCGTTCGGGAGGAAATCAGAAATAAAGTTCAGATCTTCCTTGACCAGCGCAATGATGTGGTCGTACCTGTTTCTCGAAAAATAGGTACTCAGCATGTTGCCTATCATTACCTTTTCATCTTCATACCAGTTGCCGGTGACGGGCACATCGTAGAATCTCGGTGGATAGGTTTCCTCCAATTCACGTGGCACAACCCCGACGGGGGAGGTAATGATTATTTCGTGTGTAAATTTCCTGAGGGCACCGAGTCTTTCTATGAGAGACCGGTGGCTTCGTGAAGATGAATAGGGCTTCCTTGCAGAGCATGGGATGAGTAATGCCACCGTTTTTGACTGTGGTTTCATGTACCTGTTTGTTACATAATCCCTGTATCTTACAAGATCAGGTCTGGATAGGGAATCCACCAAATTAGCCCTGATCTGGGGAGTTCTGGCAGGAAACGTTTCCTCAGTTTCCGCGTAATACTCCTTCTCCAATATCCTCAATAATTCCGAACTCTTCGATGACATGACAAACTTTTCTACGACCTCGCGAAGCGTTCCGTCAGAGATTGCCCTTGCAAGATCCCCAACAATCTCCCCGGTAAACCGCAGGTTCTGTTCGGTTGAGTCGGTTTCTGTCGCGTATTTTCCCAGCGGGCCGTACGCAATTCCATTAAGAGCGTCCATTCGTGGATATAAATCATCGAAAACACTGACCCCCGCGTATACAAGGCTGGGAAGCAGGTACGGGTCGGCTATACCCTGTGCGTATATCAGGGACTTAAATCCGTACTTCCTCCTGATCATTAGGATGGTTGAGAGAAATTTCCTTGGCCTCAGAATCAGTCTCGGAGCATCCGGAACTATAACAAGATCGCCAGCTTCGACGATATTCACGTTCCCGGCGAGTTTAAGTGAGTCATACCCAATGGCGCTCCTTATTTTTCTCACTTCGTCAATTGTCAGGATGAGCGGATATTTCTTCCCGTTTTCCATAATTCCTGTCCGTGCCATAGCGAAGAACGACGTGTCCTGAAACAACTTACGGTGATTAAGGACGGACTATTCAATTTGGCGTTTCTGATGCTCCGCGTGGCATATCTCTGCGTGCATTAATCCAGTGGTTCTCAGACTATCCAAACCTTATTAACGATGAATAAAATATGCCGCGGGCATTATTGGCGATTCTAAGATTGGTGATCATTTGGTAGAGGATTCTAAGGGAAGTCCCCCACAGTTTGTGTTGCCCGGGGAAACGCTGGCAACATCCGAGGAATTCGTTCCAGGCAGGAACGTGTCGGAAGAGGACGGAGAACTTATCTCCCTGGTCTGCGGCACAATTCGTAAAGATGACGACAATCTCGAAATTTCCGTGGATTCAAGGAAGAAGAAGATAATCCCCAGAGTAGGTGACACTGTGTTTGGCCAGGTCATAAAGGGTGACCGCGGCAGATATACAGTTGCAGTGGGAGCATTGGTCGTTGATCACAACAGTCTTTTCGAATTGAACGTGCAGGGAAACCTGAGAGTATTCAGCGATCGTAACAGCCCGGATCAGAGGTCTCCTCCTCCCGTAAGGGTTGGAGATTACGTAAGGGCAAAGGTCTTCAGAACAGGTATGTCTCTTGAGCTGAGTCTCCGGGGCAATGAATTTGGTACCGTAATTGCTTTTTGCAGCCGGTGCAGGACAAGGCTTGTGAAAAAAAATAACAGCTTAATCTGCACAAACTGTGACAACGAGGAAATCCGAAAGATGCCCTCGGATTACGGTGACATAATTATAGGAGGGAAGTGACCGTGAAAACTGGTACAACCGGAAAGATCGAACAATTTGAGAAATTATCCAATGAAGTTTCTTCGATGCGAAGGGAAATTGAAGACATGAAAGAGATCCTCAAGGGGATCATACGAGCCCTGATGAATAAAGAGGGAGAAGTCGACGAGGACGAATTTAACTGAGGTATGAAAATATGGCAACTCTACCAATGAAAATGCTCGAAGAGAGCCTGAACAAGAAAGTTTCGCTGCTGCTGAAGGACAACAGGGCCTTTGTTGGTGTCCTTGTTGGATATGATGAGTATATGAACATGGTACTGGATGATGTTCAGGAAAATGCAGAGAACACCGAAAAGAAGTTGGGTACCGTGGTTGTAAGAGGAAGCAACGTCGTCAGGATCGTCCAGATCTGATCCTCTTCGACCAACCCGCCTAATTTTGCTCCCTGACATACTCTCCATCGCAAGTGATAGGAGGTTCTCACTTTTGCTCCGCTTTCGTCTTCATCCCTCACGGTCCAGACGGTTTTGCGGGAACTCATTACCGAGTTTTGGCGTCTCTCCAGTCCTGGGAGTTGCGTCTTTAGGGGTATCAGTGCTCCCTTTGCATGCATCCCTGTCTGCATGCAATCTGGATACGTCGCTGATCCATTCCTCTGCATGGACTGCGGAACCGGGATGTTCCAAACCTCATGGCGAAGTCCTTTCGGATCAATCGTATCATGGGGGTTTTCGTGCACGACTTTCTCGGAGAGGAGTCTCGTGCCTGAATAATCATGCCATGTTTCATCATATAGGTTCCGCATTCATCCCGCCCATGAAGGAGTTGGCTTTCTGCTCAGATGATCGCAAAATTAATCAATTTGATTTCTAGTACCAGAGATGTCCGGCGGAGCTAGTTGCCTGGTATATTTGTGATATGCCGACTTTGAATATAGTAGGTAAACTTTACATATGTCAAGACGCTTTACGTGTAGATTTTCATGAACAAACGATCGTTGGGAGTATTAAGAGATGCAAGAGTGCTGGTTGCGGTGGTAATAGCCCTAATAGTTGTAATTGGTGGTTTGAGCTTCTATTACTATGAGCAAAAGCCTCAAGTACAGAAGGGTCAAGTCCTCACTATGGCCAACGGAAATGACTCATCGTATAGATTTACAAGGATTGTTTCCCTGGACCCGGCTGCGACCGCCACACTGTATGCTCTGGGGAGTTACAAGTACCTAGTGGCTGGAACCTCCTATGACAACTATCCTCCAGGCCAATCGCTTCCAAACATCACGGATTACCCAAGCCTGGACGTGGAGCAGATCATTAATTTGACCCCTCAGGTCGTGATATCGTTTGATAATTATTCCGGAACGCAGGCCGTAAACCAGATTCTCGGCGCTGGGATCGACTATGTGTACCTGGATGCCGGTGGTGGTTCGAGTTTCCAGTTGATAGAGCAACAGAACGCATTCCTCGGAGAAATAACTGGCAATGCTGTGAATGCGTCCAAGCTGAATTCCTGGATGAACCAATCACTCTTAGCGCTCAAGAACTCCTCCTCGTCTATTAATGACACTGGCCTTAACGCATTTTATTACATGGACTCCGGTGGCGGGATATGGACTGCGGGATATGATACGTTTGTAAACCAGTATTTCCAGTATGCAGGGCTGAAAAACATTGCAGCTCCGTATGGCAGCAATTTCTACACCATCTCCCCTGAGGATATTGCAAACAATTCCCCGCAGGTTATTTTCCTTGATCAGTATGTGCCTTTAAACGCAACAGACGTGAGTCCGTTCAACTCAACCCCTGCGGTGAAGAATAGCAAAGTGTTTACAATACCCAGTGAGGACATATTCACTGAACCAAATTTCAGGGACATCTACGCAATACAGTGGATGATTTACGTATCATACAACGTATCGGTAAGGCTTCCTGCGTTTCCGTTAAGTCTCGGAAGCAACCCTGATCCGGTGATTACCGGTTGAGCCTGTGGCAATGAACGAAGAGGACTCTCCCCTGGAGCCTGAAAAGAAGACCTTGGGGAAGGTCTATTTTATTTTAGGATCATACCTTTTGTTGGTTCTGGTAATGATTTTCTCCACTTTCGTCGGCCCTGTACGGATACCTTTTCTATATGTGGCACAGATTTATGGCACCCAGATACCGTTTCTGGGGCAATTTATCCCGCATAATTTTGACTTCACCCAATACGAAATAGTGGTGTATCTCAGAGAGCCGGAAGTAATAGGCGGAGTTGTGGTAGGTGCGAGCCTCGGAATCGGGGGAGCAGCGATCCAGAGCGTTTTCAGAAATCCCATCACGGAACCCTACATCATAGGCCTTTCCAGCGGAGCTTCACTGGGAGCCGTAACGGCCATAGTGTTCGGTCTTACCCTGTACGGATTCTATACCGTTCAGGCCTTTGCCTTCCTGTCTTCGATGGCGGTTGTAACACTTGTTTATATGTTTTCCTTCAGAGGCGGAATGGCGCATCCGACGTATCTTCTCCTCACCGGGGTGGCCTTCTCATTGCTCATTTCATCAATAGTTGCACTTCTCATCTTTACAAACATAACTCTCCAGGGAGAGGCGTTCTTCTGGCTCCTTGGTTCACTTCAGAACATTACCTGGCCAGAACTTGATCTTGTTGTCGTAATCGTATTGATTTCATCAATCCTGATTGGAAACTACTATCGTGAGTTAAATGCGATGCAGATGGGAGAGGCGCACGCAAGGGCCGTGGGGGTTAACGTGGAATCTGTCAAGAGAAATATCTTCTTCCTGGTCGCCCTCAGCGTCTCCGCAGCGGTTTCGATCAGCGGGCTTATAGGTTTTGTCGGACTCGTAATTCCACACATCTCAAGGTCCATTTATGGAGGATCCAACAAGTACGTTATTCCCTCTTCTGCCGCCCTTGGTGCGATATTCCTCCTGCTGGCGGATGACATTGCCCGATCAATAGTAACCGGGATTGTAATACCCATCGGGATCGTTACCGGAATAGCGGGAGTTCCGTTCTTTCTATATTTTTTAAACAAGCTTGGAGGTGCCAGAAATGAGAGTTGAAGCAAACAGCCTGTCCTTCAGAAGACCATCGCTGCAGATGGAGAATGTTTCCTTGTCCCTGGACCACGGATCAATCCTTGCAATAATGGGAAAGAATGGTTCAGGGAAGACGACGCTGTTGAAAATCCTGCATGGAGACTTGAAGCCTCTGAATGGAGAGGTACTAATTAATGGAAAAAACCTTAGCGAGTACAGTTCCAGAGACATATCCAGAGCAGTTTCGTTTGTCCACCAGGAAATTTATGATCCCATCAGCTTCACAGTCAGAGACGTGATGGAAGTTTCGGGATATTCCAGGAATGCAAGCAAAGCAGAAATGGACTCTGCCCTCAGAACCTTCAGGATAGGGCACCTCGTCGACAAGGATTTCAGCAAGCTCAGCGGAGGAGAGAGAAGACTTGTCACACTTGCGGGGGCTCTTTACCAGGGTTCGCAGATAATGCTGCTTGACGAGCCCACCAACTTCCTCGACATAGACAACGAACTGCTCGTACTGAATGTACTGAAGAAGCTTAGGAATTCCGGTGTGTCAGTGATCATTGTAACGCACAACCTGCATGCCGTCTCCAGGATTGCGGATTACACGCTGTTGCTAAGAAACGGGAGGATAATAAGTCAGGGAAGAACCTCAGATGTTCTTGTTCCACGGTTCCTGAATCAGACATTTGGAGTGGATTTCCAGGTGCACGATACTGCTGATGGGCCGGTATTCAGCGCCATAAGATATTGACCGTACACAATAGACCAAACACGGTGATCAAGTGGCATATCTGAGAAAGGAGATCCTCCCATGACAGGAAAGCTGAGAACACACCCTGAACGACTGAGATTGGCAGTCCTCGAAAACTTACGCCGTAAGCACTGGCTATGTGAATGACGACAAATAATATTTAATAGCCGTTCAGATGAGATTGTCAATTCCTAGTTGAAATTCTGCGATTTTCAGCCTCGTGACCGCAATCATGAAATATAATGAGTGCATTATATTCCATGCGGATACACCGGATTCCGGGCATACGGAGGGTCGTGATCACCACAAACCTCGATGACTATTCCGGTGATCATGCATCATCGCCATTGAAGCTGGAGGAACAGCCCACAGGCATCAGGTTCCTGGCAGACGGAACTCCTGTACTGCATTATTCCTGTCCCGTCTGCCCCAAGTGCTTTTCGCGTAACGTTTCAAGGAACGGCACATACATGCGTGAGATCCAGGGTCACACGGTAAGGATCCAGAAATACATCTGCGGGGACTGCTCATACTCATTCGAAGCGCGCCCGCCAGGATACGGATACGGAAAGCACTTTCCCGACGATCTGATGAAGAAGACCGCCAGATCGCGAGTGCTCTCGTCCCTCAGGAAAGCGGCTGAGATGTGCGGCATATTCCTCGGCATTTCCGTTTCGCATGAAACCGTGAGGGCATCCATCCCCGAAATACCGGATGGAGGGAAGATGCCCTCATCGGGATACTTCTCCTACGACGAGCAGTACGTGAGCATCAATGGCGAGAGGAAATACAGGTTCCTTCTCAAGGATTCCATCACGGGAAGATTCCATGAGTCCATACTGGGGTAACTGGGAGAGAATGCAACATTGGCACTCATGCTGGACTCGCTGAAGCGCCTTGGCCTCCCCCGGAACCATGATCACCATCACGACGGTGCAATGAAGGGCGTTTCCCGATCCATGAGGATCAGGATAGCCAGGCAGAGGTGCCTGTTCCACATCCTCTAGGATCTTAATGATGCAGACAGGCTGCAGGAACTCAGAAGCGCCGTAGACCTGATAAACTACATGTCCTTCCGGACACAGGATAACCTGGAGAAGCTGGGAAAGAATGCCGATCCCGTTGCGAGGATGGTCTCCGGCCTGCATGAGAAAGAGGCGACGTCCGGGATACTGGAGCTTGTCAGGGACCTGTATTCCGGAGATCCAATCATGGGGAAGTTCCTGGATTTTCTCAGGAGGAACAGGGGAGAGGTGTTCAGGTATCTGGAAGATGACAGGGTGCAGATGACGAACAACGTGGCTGAACACCACTTCTCCATGAGATCGGAACTCATGAAGAGGAGGTTCAAGACGCACGAAGGACTGCTGAAAAACGTCATACTGGCATCACAAGGTCTCAACAGAGACTTGACACACCCTATATAGTCAATTATTAATGTCCCTTACTATTGAAGTGGGGCCAGAGGTTGCTGTCAAGGCCTTCCAGATTCCCGACTCTTTGCCTTATTTCCTGTCGGATAAAGGCAAGTTTGACATTAAAAGCTTCATCTGAAATAGGCTCTCTGTTCGCTAGAGACCGAATGGACCCGAATAATTCATAGGATTTCCTAACATTTCCAGGTTCCTCGGAAACTATAAAGACACTGTATGGTTCTTTTATTATCCCAGTGCCCATCCTTAACAAGTGAAAAACACGGAAAAAGCCGAAGTCGAGTGATGGTTGCTCAATGATCCAACTTTTTGAAGTCATTGGTACACCTCCAGTTACTATTTTCTCCCCGTTTGCAAAAAAATGTATTCTAAGATCCCTCAGCATAGCGTTTGCAACGTCTTTAACGTGAATCGTTGTTGGAGCATAACCCAGCGCGACTGAAAGTTTTAAGAAGCTTCCAAAGCGCAATTTAGGACGCATATTCATACAGGCATCCCCAATGAATTTGCGGTCAGCGAAAAGTACATAATTTTGCCGGCTACCTGTCATCGCCTGAGAAGAAGGATTATCCATAAAGTAGCAACCTCCGCTTGAGAATAGCCAAAATAATTAATGAATTTTCCGGATCTAATAAGTGTGTTGCACAATTCCCCTGTAGTTGCTGATAAACAGAGTGATCGCTATGATCAGGATCGATGTGATTATCGACAGCAGAAACATAACATTGAAAGCAATTCCTGACGGTAAACCGGTGCCGGCAACAGTATATTGCGCCATGATCGTAGTCGCCACAACAGGGCCAACACTGTTCCCCACACTCTTCAATGTGTTGTTAACTGACTGCCCCACGGCAATGAAATCACTTGGGAGTGCCATGGAAATCATATTACCCATCTTTTCACCGAGTTGTATACACCAGGTTCCTGATATCTTCCTGCCTCCTTGATAATTCCACTTCCGCTCTCCATTCGAGACCTGATTCCTGGTCCTTCAGTTGAACCGTATAGCCCCTGCTGATAATGTCAAGGGCATCCGGCCCGGATATCCCCGTCTTCCGGATCCTGTATTGCAGAGTTGCGAGGATTGCATATGCCATATAACAGATCTTTATGTGTGCATAGACATGCGAGAGCAACCACAACCTTACCGGCCTGAGGGAGAATATTCCCTTCATCCACTTGAATGCCCGCTCAACGGTGTCTTTTGCATAGTATTTCTTCACCACCTCCGCAGCATCCAGGCGAGTATTGTGGAATACGAGAGATTATCTCAGCAGGGACGCGATTTCCACGTCTGACGAATGATCGTAATAATGATCCCTGCGGATCGATTCAAGAATTCCGTAAAAACGAGACTGTCAATTCTTAGTTGATAGGCTGTGAAGGTATGTGCGGCTCCGACCCAATGGACACGTTCATAAAGAGGGTGAGACTGACTCTGTAAGGGCTGAAGGCTGACCTGAGAATTTACATGCGTGTGCATTATCAGATAATGAAAGTTCATAATTCAACTTTTAAAAATGTATTTGGCGATTCGACATTAAAACAGGATTAGTAGGCCGGGTCCGGGAATTGAACCCGGGTCCGGGGATCCACAGTCCCCAAGGATATCCACTACCCCACCCCGGCCATCCGGCAGAGAATGAAAATCTCTATATGTATTCTTTTGTGAATTTCGAGCCGAACGTAATAAATGCAGGTTCGGCAAAGTGACAAATTCTAAGGCGAAGTCAAGGGAACTACACATGTGCTGAAATCAGGATTGCATCCACGTACATTTTCTCCACCCCTTGATGTGAGAACTGCTTTTCCAGAGGAATTCTGATCCTCTTGTCCTTGACGACTTTGCATCGAGATGAGTAATAAGATTTCAGGAACTCTGCGGACTTATGGTTGTGTATTGCGTATATGTGATTCGAGATCTCCACTGCCTTACCTATAAACGGTCTATCCGCGCCTCTTGCCTGGGATCCCCATGGTGGGTTCATAACGGTTGTATCCCACCGTCCACGAATTGATGCCACGTCGGAGATAACGACCTCCACCTGGTAGTTTGAAACATTCTTCCTGAGAATCTGATCCAACGCAGGATCATATTCAACAGCAGTTACCGAGGCCGCTCCAAGCAATGCAGCTCCAACAGCAAGGATTCCGTTTCCCGCCCCCAGATCAATAACACTTCTCCCTTCCAAATTCCCGTCATTGTATGCGGAAAACAGCAATTCCGAGGCAGATGTCACGTCAGTAGAATACTGTTCCAGACTGAGCTTGCGGTTGCTCTGCCCTAAAATGCCTGAAAGCTCTTTTTCCAGGACCCTTCTCGCTTTCAATTCAGGGTTCCGAAGCACCCACGGCCATGCTGACTATCTTCTTTGCCATCTCTATGGATACTTCAGGAGTCTCCCCCCTGGATATCAGGAGCTTTTCGATTCTCTTTATGGCCCTGTGCTTTTTCCAAGTCCCCCTCTCATGAGCAGCGAGTACCACATACGACGCAATTTCCCGGTCTACATTGATTCCAAAACGTTCCTGCAATTTGATCTGCCAGACTGGAACAAGGACAGCAGGAATGTCCTTTAGGACATTCTCTTGTCTTTTCCGGTAAATAATCCGGTCTACGTTTGATGTCCTCTTTTCCCTGGGCATATAGTTGGATTATCAGGTTCAAAATAAATTTTTGCAACCGGGGTAAATAGACCCCGGTTCAAGCGAGCACGGTGAGTAGAATTGCCTTTTCCGTGTGGAGCCTGTTTTCCGCCTGTTCAAAAACGACGCTCTTCCAGCTGTCCATTATGCCAGCAGAGACCTCAAGATCCCTGTGAGCAGGCAGGCAATGCATGAAGATTGCGTCTCTTCCAGCTTTATCCATCAATTTTTCTGAAACCTGATAAGGCCAGAAAAGTTTCTCTTTCTGCGTCCTTTCCTTTTCCTCGCCCATGGAAACCCAAACATCCGTGTACACGGCGTCAGCGCCAGATACTGCCTCTCCCGGGTCAGAAACAATGCTGATCGTGGACCCGGAATCCTTTGCGATCGCCTTTGATCGGTCCAGAATGCTTGAATCAGGTTCATACCCCTTGGGACATCCGATGGAGATGTCCATCCCGAGAATAGCCGCCCCGACGATCAGTGAATTTGCCACGTTATTTCCGTCGCCCACGTAAGCCAGCTTCTTCCCAGAGAATGAACGCTTCTTCTCTAGAAACGTCATGTAATCTGCAACAATCTGGACAGGGTGCTCCAGGTCGTCAAGAGCGTTTATGACGGGTATGCTGGCATTCCTTGCAAGATCAAGAACATTCTCGTGTCTGAAGGCTCTGTAGGCCACAGCATCCACGAATCCTGAGAGCACTCTTGCCGTATCAGGAATCGTCTCTCCCCTGCCCATCTGCATGTCGTTGGGGTTAAGGTATACTGCATGCCCTCCAAGCTGATCGATTGCAGTTTCAAAGGAGACCCTGGTCCTGGTGCTAGGTTTCTCAAATATCATCGCAAGAACCCGATTTCTCGTTTCATCAAAAGACTCATACCTGTTCTTCTTAAGATTGATCGATAGCTGGATAATGTCCTCGAGATCGTCCTTCATGTCGAAAGCAGAAACTATATCTCTCTTCATACAGACTCACTCCAGGAGGATGGCAATATCCGCAGGATAATCCGCGACCTTTACGCCAGCTTCGTTGAATGCCTTGATTTTCGACTCAGCAGTTCCTCTTCCGCCTTCCACAATGGCGCCAGCATGTCCCATTCTTTTCCCTGGCGGGGCGCTTCTTCCTGCAATGTATGCAACAACCTTCTTCTTGACGTGTTCTTTTATGTATTCAGCGGCCAGTTCCTCATTTATTCCCCCTATCTCTCCCACGAGTACTATCTTCTTGGTGTTCGGGTCGGCCTCAAACAGCTTTAGCGCGTCAATAAAGGTCATTCCGACGACGGGGTCTCCACCGAGTCCGATTACGTTACTTTCACCCATTCCACTCCTCGTTATTGCGTCAACAATTTCGTATGTCAACGTTCCGCTGCGTGAAGCCACCGCAACGTCTCCCTTTCTGAATATGTGATTAGGCATAATGCCAATCTTGCACTCGCCCACGGCGGTTATACCGGGACCATTGGGACCTATTAGCGTTATTCCCTTCCTCTTGCAGTGGTAGAGTATTTCCATTGTGTCGTGAAAGGGAACGTGTTCGGTCAGGATATATACTGTGGGAATGCCAGCATCAATTGCCTCGAGGGCTGCGTCCATCACGAACGGTGCGGCCACTGCAATCATAGTCGCATCTGGTCCAAGGGGAAGCGTTTCCTTTACGGTGTTGAATATGGGTATTCCGTTCAGTTCTGTTCCGCCTTTTCCAGGTGAAGTGCCAGCAACTACTCTTGTGCCAAACTTTACCATCTCTCCGGAATGAAATTTCCCCTGGTGTCCCGTAATTCCCTGCACTATCACTTTCGTATCCTTGTTCACAATTGCCCCCATTCAGTTCACCCCCGCTGCCTTCACAACGGCCTCGATTGCAGGCATCATCTGTGAAAATGCCTGGATCCCATCCTTTTGAAGTATTTCCCTGCCCTCTACTTCGCGAACCCCGCTCAGTCTCACCACTATTGGCTTCCCTATGGAGAGCCTGGTCTTTGCAGTGGTAATTCCGGTTGCTACCGTGTCGCACTTCGTGACACCGCCAAAGATGTTGACGAGAATCACCTTCGGATTCGCCTTCATTACGAGCTCAAACGCATTGACGACAGTATCCACGGAGTCAGTTCCTCCTAAATCGAGGAAATTCCTGGGTTTTCCCCTGTGCAGTGTCAGGGCATCCAGCGTGGCCATGGTGAGGCCCGCGCCGTTTGCTATCACTCCTATGTCGCCGTCCATTTCCACGAAGGAATATCCCTTACCCTGAGCCTCCAGTTCAAGTGTAGTCTTCTCAGGGTCGGTGACATTGTATTCGGTGTGTTTGAACAGGGAGTCCGTATCTATTACCACCTTTGCGTCTGCGGCAACCATCTTTCCAGAAGAGGTCACTACTAGTGGATTTATCTCGACGAGTTCGCAGTCTTCCGCCTCGAAGACTTCATACAGCCTCTTCAGGAAGTTTCTGAACTGGGAAGCTTCCTCTGGAACGAGCCCGAGTTGACCTGTCAATTCTCTTCCAACATAGTCTGAGTAACCTGTGAGGGGGTCTATTATTCTTGTTGCAATCTTCTTAGGATCAACCGACTCAATCTCGACACCCCCGGCAACAGAAGCCATGACCAGCGGTTTCCGCTCTGTTCTGTTCAGGGAAATGCTGACGTAGTATTCCTTGGCGATGGAAAGTTTCTCTTCTACCAGCAGGGTATTCACGGAATATCCCCTTATCTTGGTTCCGAGAAGAGTCGATGCAGCAGCGCGGGCCTCATCAATGTTGGAAGCGAACTTAATGCCTCCAGCCTTTCCCCGTCCTCCGATAAGAATCTGGGACTTTACGACAACGTCTTTGTCCATGGATCGCACTTCTTCAGGTCCGTGAATAACGTACCCTTCTGGCACCGGAATCCCAAACTTAGAAAATATCTGTTTCCCCATGTACTCATAAAGGTTCAAAAACCCACCTGCACGTGATTGTGGCATAACTAAATAAGGTTCTTCTAGACTTGAATGGCCATTGGAAGTCCGTATTTCTACCCTTAAAGCACACCCCTTCTTGAGAATCACCCTATTCCGGGTGCTCTAGTTCATCTTCTCCATTATTGCTGACTCTGGATTTATCCACCAGCCACATCATGTTGCCAGAGACCGAAACTGTTCCGAATCTCGTCGAGGCTTCCCCGTTTCCCATTGTAGTGGACTTCGAATCGTGCTCAATACCTGTACGAGGCGGAAAAGGATATCAACGCCGCGGCCATAAAATTAAGAATATGATAATTCCATACCTGGGAACGCCAGATACTGGAAGTCAAAAAATTATAGAAAAGTAAAATGGAAATTAAAACTTGGAGAACTTCAGTATGGAGGCATTCCGCCCATGCCACCCATTCCCGGAGCCCCGGCACCCTCTCCACCGGACGACTTCCTGGATGCTATTATATCGTCTATGCGGAGAATCATTGTCGCAACCTCAACCGCGGATTCATATGCCTGTTTCTTGACTCTAAGGGGATCGAACACTCCCGCAGAGTTCATGTCGCTGACCTTCTCATCATACACATTGATTCCATATGAAGTGTGACCAGTCTCATGCTCGCTCCTGAGTTTCAACAGCGTGTTGATGGGGTCCATTCCTGCATTTTCGGCCAGTGTCCTGGGTATTATCTCCAGAGCCTTTGCAAACGCTTCGATGGCCATCTGTTCCCTTCCTCCAACAGTGCTCGCAGCGTTCTTCAGCTTGACAGAGAGTTCAGCTTCAATGGCACCTCCGCCGGGGAGGTATTTTCCGTCTTCCTTTGTAATTGAAACTACCCTGATTGCGTCGTTAAGGCTCCTTTCGATCTCAGAAACAACGTGGTCTGTAGCTCCGCGTATGAGAATGCTGACTGCCTTGGGATTCGCGCAGCCGGTAATGAAAGTCATCCTGTCATCGCCAATCTTCTTCTCTTCCACTTTCTCTGATTCTCCGAGAGAATCAGCCTTAAGGTCATCGAGGTTGGTGACAATCTTAGCACCTGTTGCCTTAGCCAGCTTCTCCATATCGCTTTTCTTTACTCTCCTGACTGCGTAAATTCCTTCCTTTGCAAGGTAATGCTGAGCAACGTCATCTATCCCTTTCTGGCAGAATACGGTGTTTGCCCCGCTTGCCTTTATCTTTGCAACCATCTTCTTGAAAGTCTCAGCTTCCTGGCCAAGGAAATCCTGGATCTTGGTGGGGTCAGTTATCTGTACCTTCGCTTCTATTTCGGTCTTCTTAATCTCAAGGGCAGAGTCGATAAGCGCAATCTTTGCGTTCTTCACAGTGGAGGCCATCTTTGCATGAACTTTTTCCTTGTCAATCACGAGCCCGCTTATGAACTGGGTATCGTTGACGCTGCCGCCGTTCTTCTTGTCAACCTTGATGTTGGAATGCTCTGCGACTGTCTTTCCGTTCCTCTCTTCTGCAACCGAATTCACGGCCTTTACCACCAGGTCGGCCAGGAAATCATAAGAAAGTCCAGTGTTTTTTCCGGAAAGTGCAGTTATGGCAACATTCCTGAGCGTCTTATCGTCCGATGACTTTATGGCCAATGTATCAAGAAGCTTTTTCGCGTCATTCATGGCCATCCTGAAACCATTCGCGATGACTGTTGAGTGAACACCCTGCTCAAGCAGTGTCTCAGCCTGTTTGAGAAACTCTCCCGCAAGCACTACCGCAGTGGTTGTGCCGTCGCCAACGGAGACATCCTGGGACTTTGCAACTTCCACGATCATCTTTGCGGCCGGATGGTCAACATCCATCTCCTTCAGTATGGTTGCACCATCGTTGGAAATAACGATATCGCCGATGGAATCCACCATCATCTTGTCCATGCCTTTGGGTCCCAGGGTTGTTCTGACTGCATCGGCAATTGCCTTCGCAGCGTCTATGTTTCCCTTCTGAGCGTCCTTTCCCTGTTCCCTTCTTGTTCCTTCCTTTAAGATCAGAATTGGCATTTGTCCAGACATCATTTATAGATACACCTTTAGGTGGGCAGTGAATTTGTCCTTCAATATAAATATTGTCTCAGCCCTGCATGCTCACCATAGAGCATGACAGCAGCACCGCATCAAGCGGGAATTGTCAGGAAAGCGATCACCAAGGGATGCTTTGTGAAGGTAATGGAGAATCGAACAATCAAGACGGAGCCAAATCAATCACACACAATGTTGACCTCTACAACGCTCCTCTTCATTGTGACCTCCGCAGAATAAACGACCGAGATTTCCACTGACGACTGTGGGTCAATCCCGGCAGGAAGTGAGGGCGTTACCTGCATGACACTTACATCTGGTGTGCGCACCTCGAGGATCGCTATAGTTTTACGAGACGAGGAGCTCTGGTTCCTTAACTGGAACGATTCCTTGAACTCTATTCTGTGCCCCTTCTTCCTCGGCCTTCTTGAGTTCCCGCTCACGAACCCAACCTTGGTGAGCCCTCCGGACGGTGTGTTTCTGGAAATCAGAAGCCTTAGCGGCCTGAACAATGCATCAGGAATGAAGTCAAGCTCCGGTTTGGAAGACGTTGACGTTTTGAGTTCATAGCGTATCCCGCTGACCTTGTTGTACAGCAGGTCTCTCGAGACTGCGAGCGCAAGCAACGCGTTGAGCGCCACGACAATCAGGATGTATGCGTAAAATCCGCCATTGAAAGGCGCAGACGCGTTAAGCTCATAGACATAAAACGTGAAAGAAAAAGCGTCGATGATCGCAGAAAACATGAGAACTCCCGACGAGTCCGCACCCAATATGGTATGAAGGATCTTAACATTATTATCTGAAAAGAAGGGGCTTATGTAGTCGCCGCTCCTGATGCTCCTCAATTCCCTGGACCCATAAAATATGTGAACGAAGGCAAGCACGGTGGAGGTGATCACTGCGCCCAGGAATATAAGTAAGGTCAGATAGTAGAACTCTGGAATGCTCATCCAGATGCTGGAACAAGTCTACGGATAAAATTCTTCTCAATGGGAACAAGCCGAATCAAGAGTTTTTGTGGTTCAATACGACAAACATGTGGCGTCAAAATCCTACCAGATCTTACTTCGGGATCTATGAGAGTCTTTCCCTGTAATTTATGTGTCCCCCTAATGTTTTAGACCCTCCTTGTGGTGCTTAAAGAGTAGTGTCTGCTCGGCACTACTCATGTCATTTATCTGGCCAAGAAGGCTGGTGGCAAAGGACGATGAGAACCCTCGCTCCGTCAATGGTGCTCTGGAAAGCGCTGCAGAGGATCACCGTTCATTAGGCGCACAACCGTTCCTCCTCCCTGGACATGCCCTATGATCATCTCTGCAATTTCAGGAAGCGGAAGACCGTGTGCGTGCGGACCTCCACGAATGGGGACCCGTATTGTTCCTTCAGGTATCAAGTCGAGCATGGCCCGTGTCACCAGGCTGTCGTGGATAACGACATTTGCGCTCTTTAGCAGCCTTACTTCCTTTACGGTGGGAAGTCCCGGACTGCAGTGGCCGGAGCCCACAAAATATACCATTCCAGCTTCCACATACGCTCATCAAAAGATATTCTTGACTCTCCTCTTGAACCCTTTGGGGGCTGAATGTGCGTTTCCTAATTGCCAGGTTTTGAAATAACCGAATACGTTGAATCAGCTGAGAGTCTTGTGTTTGACGGGGGTAAAATGAATTAGGAGGCACACTTGGCAAGCAAACAACACTTTTATACGGTCTCACAATTGCAACTGGATGCCTGTTTATGAAGTGGGTGAACATGAAATTCTTAAGGAGGGTGTAACACTTGTCAGAGGAGATGAGGATTTCTCTACAGGCACACTCTATCTTTCGAACAAGAGACTCATCTATGAAAGGAAGGGAAGGCGCGGTTTCTTAAGGGCAACCTCGCCAATTACAATAATAAACGTTCCTCTCTATGATATCACAAACGTGGCAACTGCAGTCCCCAGGGTCAAGGTGCTTACCAGAAGGACCTTAACGGTGGAATTTGTGAAGGACGACAAGAGCGATTCCGTTCGTTTCGAAGTCGGCAGCCCGAAAACGTGGGAATCCAAGATAAGGCAGTGGATAGAGGACTCAAAAAGATTGAGGGCTGAAGAACTCCGCCAGAAGGATGAGGAAACACATCGCAGAAAAGTGGAAATGGCCCGTGCCAAGGCCGGCACCACAAACGTAGGCATGGTAAACATCGACATGAAGAGCAAATCAGGACAGAAATCCGGAGAGAATTTTCACCAGAACATTATTGAGGCTGATGAGGTAAAGGCGGCCGTTGCGCAGACAACCGCAATAACTCCGGTAGAGAAATCCTTCCCTGCTACTGAGTCCAAGAAATGCCGAAGCTGCGGTGAATCACTGGACGGGGATTACCGGTTTTGCCCCACTTGTGGAGCCAGGATCTACTGAATGCGGGAAGCAGTCGTTATCTCTATAGGCAATGAACTTCTTAACGGGTTTACCATCAATTCGAATTTGAGAATCATTTCCAAGGAGTTGACACTTGCCGGATATAAAGTTCGGAGGGGGCTGGTCGTCAGGGACGATACTTCAGAAATTGCGTGGGCCCTTGGTATTGGCACTGAGCATGACCTTGTCGTTACAACGGGGGGACTTGGCCCGACCTTCGATGATATCACCTCAAGGTCTCTTGCAGAATTCCTGGGCGTTCCTTTGGAGGAAAACTCCGAGGCACGCGGATACCTGGATGATTGGTACAGGAAGATTGGACTTCCATTTACTCAGGAGAGGCTAAAGATGGCCATGATGCCCAGGGGATCGGAGGCTCTCAGGAACCCGGTTGGCGCAGCGCCCGGCATCCTCACCAGATTTAATGATTGCACCATTATTTCATTGCCGGGTGTTCCAGCCGAAAACGACGGGATAATTCACTCCATTCGGTCCCGTCTCACCGTAAGAGGCTGGGTGAATTTGGAAAGGGTGTACAGTGTACCTGGCGCGCTTGAAAGCAAACTGGCGGACGTAGTAAACAGGACAATGAAACAAATGGACGGCAAGGTATACATCAAGAGTCATCCCATGAACAGTGAATCCGGGAATCCAGGCGTAATATTGCAGATAACCGCATCAGGGAGTGATAGGAATACGGTGGAAGGAGACCTTGTCAGAACGGTGGAACTCCTGAGAAAACTCCTGAATAATAAGGAAACAAAACTGGACTTATTTCCCATAGTGGAAGACGGGGAGCCTGGATAGCTTTTCAGCCTGCGGGCCAAGTGATTTCATTCTCTCGGAAATCGCGGCACGGGTCAGCCCGTTATCCACCAATTTCGCCACGAATGAAGTGGATTCAATATTCTCCAGTGAAAGGCCAAACTTGACCATTGCAAGTTTCGTAATGGCAACCGCGAACTTTACGGCATCAAGGGTGGAGAGGATGTCCTCACCGTTAACAGTAAGGGATCTGAGTCCGTTTCTCCTTGACTCAATGTTCCTCAAAGCGCCCTCAATGGATTCGACAAGGCCAGACACAACTGACATCTCAAGATTCTTCTGGAGGACTGGCTGCCCCGTTACATTAACGCTCTGCACTGAGTCCTTATAATCAATATCCACGCTCTTGTTTCCAGCGAGCATGGACTTTGTAAACTTCACCTCTGAACCCTTGTCCTGGTCCTTGAAGACTATGAACAGGTTGCTCTCTGTGAGAACAGCTTCGCTCAGGTCATATCTGTCCATTTTCTCGTAATCCACCTGTGCCTCCTTGCTGATCCAGCTGACTGCGTGCTTTACCGGCATCTTGTAGCCCTTTGAAAATGACGAAAAGGAGAGAGGTTTTGAAAAGAGCTCCTCTTCAGCTGCATTAAGGGAAAAAGAGTATTCGATTGAATTATCCTCCCGCACTTTAACCTCCTGCTTGCTTAGCCGCCCTCTCTTCCCCCCCACCACTTCCGATGCGCCTGAAACATAATATGTGGAAATCGCAACGTAGGTTCCCGATTGCCAGGTGACCTTAATGCTGAACTTGTCCGTGGGTATTCGCGGGCTCTGAAGGAAAAGATCCAGTGACTTGATGGTGTTATTTCTGTCAGCGCTGTTTTGGGATTCTATTTCGCTCAGCCGCTTCCCTGACTGTTCGGAAATTTTCTCCTTCAATTGCGATACGACGGTATCGGAAAACTTGGAAACAGATTCAAAAAGTTCCGGGAACTGGTACGGTGAAAGGCCCGCATTCGTATTATCGTTAAGCACCTTGAGATCATCGTGGTACCTGTCCACCAGGCTCAGTTTCGTTTTCAATTCATTTTTTACCTGTTCAGACCTGGGCTTCCTTTCCGCAATAGACTGCGACGAGATAACGGCGTTGAATGGGTGCCCCATAAGATCATTCAGGAATAAGATGAATTCCAATTGCTTGTCGGAACCTATAGCCACTTGCTCCTTCAGGGTCCAAGAGCATAAAATCATTTTGCCAGTACAAATCTCTGCGCCGGAAGCCAAAGAATCTGTGAATTTCCATTCTGCATGTGTTTCTCAGGCGTAGAAATTATATCGTTCCCTGATTATAGGTGTTAGATCAGTGTGGAACAGAATGGAAAGGATTCATTCGAAGATGTTCTGAGCCAAGCTGTGCTTTCAATCAAAGCCCTTATGCTGCTCTCTCACGGTGTGCAGGACGCGGAGGATAGGATGAGGAGGAAAATAACGCTCTCTTCCGATGATGATCTACGGGCTTTCGGTAGAACTGTATCAGTGGAAAACGTCAGGAAGCCGGGGAAACTGGTTGCCATGGGTCTGGGAGAGCTTATAGTTTCAGCGTTTCTGATAGTGGCAGGGGCAATTCTCGCACTTCCTCCCTTCGTGACTGGAGGATCTGGCGGTATTCAGACCTTCCTTTCTTCAGTCGGGTCCACGGTTTCATATTCCGGGAGCGGCCCCTTGTCCTCACTCATCGATTTCATCCTCTCCATTATTCTTCTTCTCGCAGCCTTTTACTCGTTAAGGGAGGCTGGGCAGGCATTCAGTGAAGCTGGAATAAAGACAAGGTTGAGGTAAGGTTGGCCGACGATTCAGACAGCGGTGCCACAGGACGAATCGAAAAGGGAATTTCCAGCTTGTGGGAAGAATTTGCCAACGCCATCCTGAGACTGTGGAATAGCAATTCCCTGCGATTCCTCAGGGAAAGGCGTACCGCCTTTGGCGTTGCGTGGAAGGCTATTGTCTTCTTTATTGGCATTCTTCTGCTGTTCCTTTCCTCATGGTCCAGTGTCGTTATGGCATCGACGTATGGTTTCTCCTTTTTTGGCAACGCAGGAAGTGCAATTCTGGCAATCTCCTCAGCTTCTTTGATTCTCGCCAGCCTCGTTATCGTCTCATCCCTTCCGGCATCCGTGAGGATCCCATTCGTCAAGAAACGGTTCGCGCCAAGAGATAAACCGGTTTTCGGGTTTGTATCGCTCCTTGCGGTGGGTGTAGGGTCCACGCTTGGATCGCCACTGTTTGTCCTGATACCTGAGAACGTCCATCAGTACGCCATGGCGTCGATCATATCCCTTGTACTGGCAACGGTCCTCTCGCTGGGTCTGGGATTTGTATATATCAATTCATACAGTTACTCTAACAAGAATAACCTGGAGGTGGTTGGAGGTCCGGATTTCGTGAGGAATTCGACTGGGACCAGGAGTCTCAGGTATTTCATTACCAGGTTCTCCCTGTGGGTCGCAAACAGTGCTTTGTCCGCTTATTCAGCAATCCTCTTCGGTCTGTTTGACTTCGACTTTCTTCCGGGCATTCTTCTCCAAGCGGGTGATCCGAGCGCAGAAATTTCCGCAATCCAGTACTTGATCATATTACTCCTCATCATCTGGTTTCTAGTCAGTGCATTTGCCAACGAGAAGTTGCTGAGAGCCGTTGGCTACGTCCAAGTGGTCCTGGTTGCAATTATGTATTTCGTTCTGGTGGGAGCTTCTGTGATGCTCGGAACAAATGGGTCTCTTTCAAATATTGCAGTTACCCAATCGGGAATTGGGCTCATACCAGCAATAATCATCAACACCGGATACCTTTACATAATTTTCTTCGGTTTCCAGGAGATTATGGCAGTGAACAAGGCGTCCAAAGACAATAGCAAGGTGCCTCTGGGCCGCGTCATTGGTTTTTCGGGGCGTGTGCCAAAGGAGCGATATCTTCCACTGGCAATAATCCTAACCATATTGCTATCCTCCTTCGTCAATATTCTGTTTGCCGTTGTCTTTCTTGCTCTTCCTCTGGGCTCGACGAACGTTAAGCAACTGGTTATTCCTGCGATCTATCTGGTGAACAGATTCGGTGGATACGGGTGGGAGATTGCGATGGCAGTAGTGTTTCTGATTGCCTCAGTAACTACTTTCGCACCTGCCTTCCTCGCCGCCTCCAGGCATATGGGCGCCATGGGTAGAGATGGTTTCCTTCCCGGCATTTTCTCGTCCTTCTCATGGCTTTTCACGCTTCTGTTCCTGGTTGTACTGTTGCTTGTTGGACCAAACCTACTTATTGGAATCACGGACTTCATGGTCCTCGTCGGTCTTTCCCTGATCAGCTTCTCCTCAGTCTGGATTCGGCACCTTAAGTTAAGAGAATTCGGCAGGTACCAGTATCTTGCAATCGTGGTAGGATTGGGATGCCTTGTGAGTTCGATAGCCATATATTTCAGGGAACCTGTGGTAGTGTTGTTCGGTATAATTGCGATCCTCTTCACCTACCTTATCTATGATATCTTTGAACTGGGAAGCATGGCCATGAGAATTTTCCTGGCGTTTTTCATGCTTATGGAGGCTGCAATAATTCCGATGTTTGTATACCCCACCTACTACGTAGGCAATGCATGGTACCAGAGAATGGCCGTCTCCATCTTTGCCAACGGAACCTGGATAGAGGTCATGTTGTTTGTAGCTGCTCTTCTACTGATCCTGGACCTTGTTTTCGACATAGTATTCGCCAAGAACGCAAAAATCAAGGTGAAAATTTAGCGGTAGCCGAATAGACGCAAGTTCCGGTCCAGCATAGCTCCCTCCGGCAGAGAGGAAATGATCTCCCTCTTCAGCAAATCACGGTCGAATTTCACTCGCTTAAGGCTGATGGACCAGTTGTCCGTGTCTATTATTGCATAAGAAGGGTCCGGGAATCCATCTCTGGGCTGTCCAATGGATCCGGGATTGATGATCATCATCCCTTCCATGGGAATTGCGAACTGGTGATGGGTGTGCCCCACCAGGAGGTAATCCGAATCCGTTCTCTTTCCATTCTCGTCCGTAAGGGAGGAGCCGGATACCCTGGACGGATAAAGATACCCGAAAAGCCTGTTTTCGGGAGAACCGTGATTGATCTCGAATGTTCGCCCCCCAATCTCAATTCTTTTGGATTTTGGTAGCGAAGCCAGGTACGCCATGTCATTCTTCCCCACATTCTGCATAGTAATTTTCTCTCTCGTATATACCGAGAGATCGTGATTCTCCTGCGAACACATGCAGTCTCTACCCGTTGCCGCTGCATAATCATGGTTACCCTGGACTACCGTGTCGAAGTTATCCCTGATCAGGTCGATGGCCTCAGAAGGCTTGGGGCCATAATCTACGATATCCCCAAGAAATATGGACTTGTCAAACTGTTCTGACTTTATCACTCTTTCCTGCGCATGGACATTTCCATGAATATCGCTGCAGACCAAGATCTTCATGTGCCTACGGAACCGGTATCACGCTCTCTGAATAATGATTCTGGTTCCTTCAATTCGGTCAACTGGAGAATCTGCAGAGGGCAAGTCCACACTGCGTGGATTTTTTAACTTTGGAACGATGTCTGCCCATTGGCGCAGATCAAGATTGTTAAGATGTTCCAGTCCACGTACAAGGTGAGAACCGTTGTTCTTCTCTCGTTCCTTATTACATTCTTCCTGACAGAACAGTATCTGACTTTCCATTCACTCGGTACCTTCTCCCAAAACCTACTCATATACTTCACACAGGACTCTACCATCAGTTTCTACGGGGAAATAATAGGATTGCTCCTTGCTGCGTACGTGGTGATGGTTACGCTGATGCCCAACTTCAGCTATGAGAGCCTTCAGATGCCTATTTTCCACCAGATCAACTCCCTGTTCCTTTTTACAATGCTGGATGGAATTATGATGATGATTCTGGGGTTTGCCCAGGGCATACTCAACTTCCCTCAGATACTAGTGTTCTGGAATATTCCTTTCTACAACGACCTGGAGATATTCTTCTTCCTCGCTCTTATGATTGGACTTGTGTTCTGCATCCTCACGCTTTCCCAGCTTTTCCACCTGATGAGGACAAGGGGGGAAGACAAGAGGCATTCAAGGCCCAAGTAGCCTAATCCATCGCCGATTCCCAGAACCTTAATTCAAGTTCACAACCCTGACGGAATATTTTGACAAATTCTCTGTATTCCGGGTCCCCTAATTCCAATGATTCGCAGAGTTCAAGAACTTCCTCCACCGAATCTTCATAGGCGGAACCTGGAGAATACGTTGATACCCACGAATGATAAAGATCATCGGGGCGAACACGATTCTGAAGGACTTTTCCCACCTCCAGGTAGATCCAGTAGCACGCAAGAACAGAAGCAAGAGCGTTGGGATATGTTCCAACAGAGGAGTGGTACATTATGAACTGGCAATATTCCATGTTCAGGGGGGATTTATCTGACAATGCTGGAACCCCCGATCCAAGAAATTTCATTTGCATTTCTCTCTCCACCTCTATAGAGTTTGCAGCATGGCGGACAAAGAGGTCAAACACCTGATCTTTCCCGGACCTGAAGCCAACGTTCACTAAGGCTTTCCGAAAATCTGCAAGGTACAGGTAGTCCTGTCGCAAATACCGGATGAATTGCGATTCCTTGAGAGTGCCACTTGAAAGCGACACCATAAATCTGCACGACAAGATTCTAGACCATATGTCGCTGACTGAATTCCATAGATCGCTCCTTCGAATTAATGCCATAATTTCGATAGAATCGGGCATCGATTAACACTTTTGCACTGATCTTGTCTCTCCCATGGAATGAATATTTAAATTCTTTGAAGGTATTTTCATAGACCATGAGGGATATTCTTTTGCAGCGTATGTTTATGCCCACGGTTGCATTCACTAACAATTTGAGACGAGGAATTACAGATGGCTAAGTGTCCGGTTTGCGCAGAGACTTTCAAGAAGCACGATATTGACTCGCTGGCAAAGCATTTTCAAATGTTGAACGACAGGAACGATGCATTCCATGTTGGTTGGCTTAGAGAATACGTTCCTATGGACAATTATAATGGTGCGGGCTTCTCCAAGAACCTGGCTGCGTTTTTCAGCATACCAGACGGGGATGTCAAGACCTGGATGGAAAAGAAATTTATTGACAGATTCCTTGGTGACAAGCCCCATCCGTTCATTGATGCAATGCAGAGGCCGAAGAAATCCCTATTTCTGGGGTTTGCTGCTGAGTATTATTTCTTCCTCAAGCAGAAGATTAAGAGTTGCTCGTATGTAATAGCCAAGACCGACAAGATTGAAATACAGAGATTTGAGGGGAAGGTGATAATGCCTGAGCTGATCAACCCTGACGGTTCCAATTCCTCACAGATGACCCTACTGATAAGGATGAGCGAGAGCCTGGGTGTTTCTAAAGACGTAATAGTTAACGGTGTTGCGCTTCCGCCGACGATTCATTCAATCAAGTTGTGGAACCAGATTTCGGAGACTGACCACTGGCTTGAGATTATGGCAGCTGTTAACGCCTTGGACATGCTGAACAGTAAGGCAATGAGGGACCGGGGAGCCAAATTCGACCTTTACAACAAGGGGGTCCTGGATAATGAGTGGGTCCCTGACCAGGTCAAGGTATTCCTGAATTTTGTAGTGAATCCTGCCAACGACACATCCCAGGAGTCTCTGACGCTTATTTCCAAGTATGCAAAGGAATTAGACATGACAGAGGACGTACAGTCCACTTTCCTGAGATCGTTGGATGCATTTGACAGGCACCTTCAGGCCAGGCTGACCCGGGCAAAACAGTTTGAAGGCAGCAAGTGAAGCAGTCTTGACGGACCTGATCAGGAAGACAGAGAAAATTCAGGGACAGGACATAACCTGTGTCCTTAACTACAGATTGAATTTTGATGGAGAAAAGGCGTGCGGGTCGGTGGCTGTTTACTCAGGACCATTGCAGGAAGACAACGAAAATTACGAAGCTTATCTGGAACTCCTTGAATGCGGTCTCAAGGAAGAAGAAGTCGAGAAGCGTTTTCAAAACGTCATCAGGGAAACCAGAGAAGGAAAGATTGACGTAAGGCTTTAGGAATATCAGGAATCGAGGAATACATCCACAGACAGGGTATTCCCGTTTGCGAGGTTCAGACGCTCCCTGAGGTATTCCTTGGAGATCAATTCGATAATGTCAGAGTGTACCGTCCTTTCCGGCATGAGAACGGCACAGTCAATATCTCCGGCTTTGGCCCTGAACGCCTTCGCGGCCCCGAAAGTCCTGTCTTCAGTTGTGAATCCGTCTATCCTTATTCCGGGAACACTTTTCATTCTTTCAAGCAGCGGCACTTCGGTGGGCTGGATCCTCAAATTGAGCGTGCCGAGGTAAGGGACATATCCGAGCTTCTCGTTAAACTGAATAATATAGTTCTTGCGGCTGACATAGTATTTGCCTTCCCCCAGACCGCCCTCGACTGTGCCAGTGATCTTCAGAGTCCGCTTCTGCTCAAGAAGCGAGGCGAGGTCATTATATTCCCTCATTAGCGCATCATTTCCCTTCTGCGTCAGTTTCAGCGTCTGTTTCCGATTCATAAGCCCCCGCTCCACATAGCCTTGCCGGGTCAGGTCGATAACCACCCTTGATGCCGTCTGCTGGCTCGTTGAAAGTATTCTACCAAGGGCCAGCGTGGTCACCTGGTCCTCTTTTCGGCCCAGGGTAAGCCTCTTGATTTCCTTCAGCGCGGAATAATGCAGGATGCTAAAAGGAGCAGCAACCATTCTCTACCCATCGTGCTGACGAATTTAAGATGTACGGACTGCTCTGGATGCTCCATATTCTCATATGCTGCCGGAATTCGCTGCTCGATAATTCTTAACTTCCAGGATTTTTCCTCCCCTTATGTGCACAACGCCGAAATTCTTGTCCATACATCTCCTGGAGAGCTCCCTGTCGTTTGTAAGCACGTAACCCTGAGTCCGGGAAGCAGCTTCGATTACTCCGTCGTCCCTCCTTGAATCCACCTTTATTACTGGTAGGCCTGACGCGTACGAATATGCAGCCTTCGCATATGTTGAATGTCCAGCCAGGGTTCTGAGTTCCTCGATCACGCTGCTTGGAACCACAATCATGACACTCCCCAGTTTTCCAATCTCGGAATTCTTCAGGTCGATTCTCTGCTTCATTGCATATATCAGGGAATTCGTGTCAAGAACAAGTGTGGTTTGGCTCATCCGAGTTTACTTTGTTCGCTGTATTTCGCCTATGGCGACGCCGTTCCTGAGCCTCTTGATGAGCACCCTGACTTCCTGGCCCTTGTGCCCGCCGGGAACTATAATGCTGACGCCGTGGAGATTAGCTTTTCCCTCTCCGGACTTGCCGACCTCGGTAACCGTGACCTGGTAGGTCTTGCCCTCTTCGACGGTAACCTCCTCCACCCGGTTTTCCCTGGATCCCCGGATGGGGTTCTGAGCGCCGCAAGCTTTGCAGAACATAACGTCTGTCCTGCCAACTCTGCGTATTTCAGTGTCAGGCGCAGAACAGACGTAACAGATCACAAAGGTGTCCATGTATTGACGTACTTTATCGGCAATCAGGGAATCGGAAACCTTCCTGTTGATCACCAGTTGATCGTTACGTACTGAAACGCCTATTCCCAGCTCCTTCATGAGGTACTTTGTAATGTGCCTCTCATCCCGGTTGATTACTTCCACCATCTCGCCGAAGTTCCTGAGAATAGTGGTCTTTCCCTCATAAATTACCTCCGGATTCGGGACCTTGAGCCTGCTTTCACGTTTGTCCGATTTTGAAAAAGTTCCCTCGGCCTTTTTCAGTAACGACTGGTAATCGTAATCTCCCATGCCTCGAAATCTCCGGGAACTTAATAAACAGTCAGTGGAAGAGAACTGATTCATGGGGTCTATTCGCTGTTCTAACTGTTGACATGACTCACGACCTACACGTCAGGAAATATGACATAAAACATTAGTATGTGACCTCCATATTCTTTCACTGAGCGCGTTTGCAGCAAAACATTGCTATATCAATATACTGGCATCTGTGTACTGACATCGTATGGACAGTTACGAAATGGTTATATACCTCTATGATAATTCATGATGGGGTCTTTCAAAGTGGAAGAAAAACTAACGATCAGAATAGCTGAGGATGACCTGCTGTACATCGATGAGTTCCTGGAGCGACAGCCCCAGTTTGGCAGTCGTTCTGAGTTCATCAGGAAAGTGGTCTTTGACTTCATAGAGAACAGTGACAAGCTTTCCACCACACTAACCGCAGATAACGTAAAACTAAGCCCTTCAATGGAAGACACAATCACAAAAGCCGTTGAGAGGGGATTGTTTGTCGACCACATGGACGCGGTTAACACTCTAATCAGGGAGGCGGAAAAGAGGAGGCTGCTTCTCGATCTAATACAGGAGAGATCTGACAACAAAAAGGCTGAAGAGGACATCTTCTCAGATTTTGACCGGAATGTCAGGCCCTACAGGTCAAGATCACCAGGAAACCAGAGGGTAATTGGAAGGAGGGAATGAAAGTGTTGAAAGGATTGGATAGGATAGCAACGGGAGAGGAAATAGTGGATAACCTCAAGGCGATCGTTTTCGATTACTTTGAGGAACGGTTTGGCAATACGGTGATTGCTTTCGGGAATGCTGGAAGCAGGGTCTTGCGCAATGTGACTCCCTTTGAGGCCGGGAATACGAATTTCCACGCCATAAAAATTGGACCGGCCGATTCCGCAAGCAGGGCATCGGG
The DNA here is from genome assembly GCA_023487205.1 of Thermoplasmatota archaeon. GTDB lineage: Archaea > Thermoplasmatota > Thermoplasmata > Thermoplasmatales > Thermoplasmataceae > JAMDBT01. Next base: position 29,918 of record JAMDBT010000027.1, on the reverse strand, counting down.
GTCTCGAAAGACAGGAAAAACAACTTCAGGAACCAAGTTCTACAAAGTGGAACTTGCGAATAAGGGCAAGGATGCAGGCGACACGCACTACAAGAAGGGAAACCCGACTCCATTCAGTATAAACGAGATCCTTGTGAACCGGGAACAGTTCAACAGTTCACCGGACTTGCTTGCAAGGGCAGTATTCAACGAGATACCCAGGTCTATGTCGTTCATTCTTGTGAGCGGATTCGGCGGTGAATTCGCCCAGAAAATGCACATAGCTTTCTCCGAGATGCTGAAGGAGAAGAGAATAGCACACGTCAACATCGTCATTGTTCCTTCGAAGACTGAGGCGGAGAGACGCAAGTCCGCCTATGCGGGTCTGTCCGAGCTAAGGAGAAAGTGCGGAGACCCCAAGGTCTATGACAATGAAGAAATGATGCAGACCAAGACGTTCGACTCGGCCGACTCCATGGCCGAATTCGAGAGAGTGAACCAGATAATCTCCAGAAAACTTCATGTGGTCAGTCTTGGTTTGTCAGAAAGGGCCGGGATAATGCGGTCTGGATTCCTGGGAGAGTAATCTTCCAGACTCCCTCCTTTATTTATATTCTTCCGGTCTTCGAACCATTATCTGAACTTTCTGCTCACACTGTTCTGAATTTCAACCTTAACATTTCCGAGCGGGAAATCCCACACCATTTATGGGTGGGATGAAAGCGAACCGTTTTAAGTCGTTATTGGATGTAATTTCTGTCCGCTGGCAGACAGAAGTGAAAGAGGTCGGATCGCATATTGCTCCATGCGTGCCTGCATCCGTAAAGTCAGGTGGCTTAGCATGGAGGACAGAGTACCTTCGGACCGAGGGGAATTCACGCCTGTGGAGACTCCGCCAGCAGTCGCTGAAGCAGGAAGCCCGCGGCTTTAGTCGTGGGAGGAGGTCACAGGAAGCAGATTGCCTTCGTAACGTTTCAGTTTGCCATCGCCAGGGAATTCCAGCAGGAAATACCATCATAGTAACTTGTGTATTTCCCCCTCAGCTATCGTCCGCTCACAGAAAACGCACTTCACGACTATTGGTTTCTTGGAAATTACCTGGAAACTGGGGGTAACAGGTTCCCTGGTTTTTGAAATGCAATTCTGGTTCTGGCACTCGAAAATACCTGAAACTGAGTCGGGGATACTTAGTTTGAACTTTTCCACAATCTCAAAGTTTCGTATTATGCTAATCGATGCCTCAGGGGCGAGGAGGCTCAGTTTGTCCAGTTCGTCTTTGCCCAGGGACCTGTTCTCCACCTTGACGACGTCTTTCTGCCCGAGATGCCCGCTCTGAACCCTCATGGCAATGCTGACTGTGTTGGTGCCGTTCTCGGAAATCCCAAGAATGGACAGTACTTTCAGGCCCTTTCCCGCAGGTATGTGATCGATAACGGTTCCTTCTTTTATCTTCGAAATCTTGAGCGTCTGATCCATTTTACTCACCCAGTATCAGCGATATGAGAGCCATCCTAACAGGAACGCCATTAGCCGCCTGTTTGAAATACTTGGCGTTCTCGGTAAAGTCTACCTCGGCCTTGATTTCGTCAATCCGCGGAAGCGGATGCATGATTATGGATCCTTTCTTCATCTTGCTCACAGTCTCCTTGTCGATAGAATACGACCCAATGAGTCTCTTGTATTCGTTCTGGTCAGTGAACCTTTCCTTCTGTATCCTTGTAACGTAGAATACGTCCGCGTCTGAAACGACGGCGTCAAGACTATCCTTCACTTTCACTTTTCTGCCTGCTGGCAGGCGGGCTACAAAGTGTTCAGGCACCCGGAGTTCAGGCGGTGATACGGTGACAATCTCAACGTCGAACCTGGCGAGGGCGAGGATCAGTGAATGCACAGTCCTGCCGTATCTGAGGTCCCCCACAAGGGCTATCTTCTTGCCGTCTATCTTGCCGAGCTCTTTCTTTATTGTGTACAGGTCCATTATTGTCTGAGTGGGATGCTGTCCGGATCCGTCCCCTGCGTTGATTATTGGGCGTGAAGAAAACTTGGAAGCAAGCCTGGCAGCCCCTTCCAGCGGATGCCTGATCACGATTAGATCGGAATATGATGCAGCCATCCGAATGGTATCGGCCAGGGTCTCGCCTTTGCTCACCGAGGAACTGGACGTATCCGCCACCGTAATTACGGATCCGCCAAGCCTGTTCATGGCGCTTTCAAAGGAAAGTCTCGTTCGAGTACTGGCTTCGTAGAACAGGGTTGCCATGATCTTATTGTCCATGATGGAAATTTTTTTTCCAGACCGGATCGAGGCGTCCATACTGTCTGCAACTCTGAAAATTTCCTCCAGGTCTTCACTGGAAACATCCTCGATGGAAACAAGGCTCCTGTTTTTTAGCATTGGTATGGTGATACCTGAAGATGTCATTTAAGTTTGTGACGAGCCTGTGCGGTTATTTATGCAAAGGCGCAATTCTCACCGGTGAATGGAAGCTCTTCGATTAAAGGATTCAAGGAAATGGACCCGGCGATGAGGCTTGAGACCGTTGCCTCATTGTGCAACCTGTCTCCAGAAGAGGCAAGCCTGATGGCAAAGGAGTCTCCTCTCCCCATTTCCCAAGCCAAGTCAATCATTGAGAATGTGATCACCACACTTGAAATCCCCCTGGGGATTGCCACTAACTTCCTCATCAACGGAAAGGACTACCTGATCCCAATGGCTGTTGAGGAATCCTCCATAGTGGCTGCGTGCTCCTATGCAGCAAAGCTGGCACGAAACACGGGAGGTTTTTCAGCGAAAGCGACAGACTCCCTTATGATCGGCCAGATCCAGATAATAGGAGTTGACGACTTTGATCAATTCAGGAAGAAGATTCTTTCCTTAAAGGACCGAATCATGGTCGAGGCTAACACAAGAAGCGAAACTTTGCGAAAGTCTGGAGCGGGTGCGAAAGACCTTCAGGTCAGGGAATTCCCGAATGAATCGATGGTTATTCTTCACCTCATCGTGGATGTAATGGATGCCATGGGGGCAAATGTCGTTAATACCATGTGTGAACACGTTTCGAGGATAATCGAGGCGGAGACCGGACATTCCACCAATTTAAGGATATTGAGCAATCTCTCGGACCTCAGAATTGCGGAGGCGCAAGCAACCTTCAGAAAAGAGGATGTTGGCGGAGAAGCAGTTGTGAATCGAATTATGCAGGCATACTCCATGTCTGTGATAGATCCTTACAGGGCGGCAACGCACAACAAGGGAATCATGAACGGTATTGACGCTGTCCTGGTTGCGACAATGAACGACTGGAGAGCCATCGAAGCAGGCGCTCACTCCTTCGCGTCCAGGGATGGGTACAGGTCGCTGACGCATTATGCAGTCAACGGGGAAGGCAACCTCACAGTCTCCATCAGGATACCTATGGCAGTGGGGACGGTTGGTGGGGCTACTTCAAGCATACCGAAGGCAAGGGTGATAAGAAAGATACTCGGTGTGAGCAATGCGAAGGAATTTGCATGTGTCCTGGCTTCAGTAGGCCTGGCGCAGAATTTTGCCGCAGTAAGGGCTCTTGCATCCGAAGGCATACAGAAGGGCCACATGACGCTTCACTCCAAGAATATTGCAATGTCTGCTGGAGCAAGGGACGAAGAAATAGACGAAATTTCACGATTGATGATAAAGGAAGGAAATATCTCCGTTTCGCGTGCCAGAACGATGCTTGGGGAGCTCAGGAAAAAGTAGCCCGGGTAAAGACAGTCCGGTCCTGCGGTTTGGAATTTTTTTTAAATTGTAACCTTGAAACTTTTATCCTTGCCTTCTCCCGGTTCTTTGATCCTTTCTTCTTTCTTGATAGTTGAATCTGCCTTTTCCTGAGTTTATCCTCCTGCTTCCTTAATGTCTTCTGATTTTCAACCCGGACTCCATCGGAAGCTGATGTGTTTTACTGCTTCCCTCAAACTCCCAACAATACCATAAATAGGATCACCCCATCCTGACCGGACTTACCAATGGATCAGTATGACCAGTTGATCAAGCAGGGGGACCAGGCCCTGCTTCGAGAAAAGAACATGGACGCAGTCAGGGCTTATACGTCTGCACTTTCGCTGAAGGACTCTGAGGACGAGCAGACCGCGGAGTTGCTCTACAAGATGTCCCAGGCCTACGCAGCCCTGGATTCCAAGAACATGGACAATCCTAAGAAATACGCTGTTAGGGCACTGGACATACATAAGAAGATAGGGATGAAGGAATTGGAAGTCCTGGACCTCCTGAACCTGGCTTATATTGATTCTCTAGCAGGCGATTCCACTTCATCGAATTCATCACTTGAGTCTGCTCTGTCTCTTTCCAGGGAGATTGGAGATGGTAGCCTTATTGCCACAAGCCTCATGTCCAAGGCTGATTCCCTCTCGGGAAAGAGCTCAACGAGAAAAGAGGCACAGAAACTATTCGCCGAGGCATCGTTAATAGCGGAGAAGGACAACGCCTGGGAAACTTACTTTGAGGCCCAGTACGGCCTTATCGGGATAATGAGGGCCAACTCCGATCCCGAGGGTGCCTTTGCAGCCGCAACCAAACTTCTGGACAAGGTGGACCAAGTATGCAAATCGATACCAAACAAGAAGGAGAGGGCTGACTTCAGGAAGTCTCTTTCTTATCTTTATGACCTTGGCTCGGACCTTGCGATGGAACTTGAGAACGTTGAGGAAGCCATCAAAATAGCGCAGCGCCTGAGAGAGGCCTGATCAGGACAGTTCTTCCAGAAAAGTGGTAATGTCGATTCCCATATCCCTCATTATGCATAAAAGCGCTATTTCAAAGGTGATGTATTTCATCGAATCCTGGAGCCGTCTGGCAGCTTCCGTCGCCTCATCTACAGATATTTTTCCGGACTGATCTGCTGCTTCAAGCATCCTGTCCATAAGCGACGTGCCATCGGAGACCAGGAGTTCTTCAGCTTTGAATTCAAAAACCAGCGGGATTTCAACGCCTGCAAGGCTGAAGTTTGCTGCCAACTTCTCCTCACTTTCCGCAAGGATCCCGGAGTTGACGCAGATGTCAAGGAACAGGTTCACCTGCTCTTCCTTGAGGATGTTCTGCTTGTACGCGAGCTCGCGCACGAAATCCTGGCGCTTGACGTCCTTCCCTTTTCTTGAAAGGAAGACGGATGCAATCACCTGCTTGGCAAGATCTATTTTCATAAGGGTTACAGTTAAGCTACAGGATAGTCTTAACTGTTCACTTATCGCAGTTGCTATGAACCATCAGCAAAAGAGATAGAAATAAGGGGGACTCACTTGTTGAGTCTCTTCAGAACGTCATCATAGTCAGGTTCCACCTTAGGATCCTGGGATATCCATTCGTGCAGTATCTTCCCTTTCTCGTCCAGGATGAACACAGACCTCTTGGAGGCGGACAAACCTTCAATGCCAACAAACTTCTCATCCAGAACGCCGTATTTCCTGGACGTTTCCCGGTTCCCGTCGCTTAGCAGTTCGAAGTTCAGGTTGTTCTCCTTCCTGAACTGCGCAAGGGTAAACGGACTGTCCACAGATATTCCGACAACGTTTGACTTTGCCGCATTTAGCTTTGACATGCTGTCCCTGAAGGTGCACATCTCTTTAGTGCACACACCGGTGAAAGCGCCAGGAAAGAATAGAAGTGCAGTCTTCTTTCCCCTGTAGTCTGAAAGTGAGCGGTGTTTGGTCTCTTGGTTCAGCAGCCTGAAGTCCGGTGCCATCTCGCCAACTTTTGCATTCATGGTACTCATGCGCCAATTTAAGCAATCTATAAAACCGTTGCCGGATATTTACCGCATTGAAATCCTTCGCACTATTCTCAGGTGGAAAAGACTCGTTCCTGTCAATCACCATAGCCCAGGAGCAGGGATTCGATGTTGATCTGTGCATTACGATTCTTCCCCACGAGGATTCAATGATGTTTCAGTATCCCAATGTAGAGAATTCAGAATTCGCTGCCAGCCTTCTTGGGCTGAAAACAGCATATGAGCAGGAAGAGAGGTTCGAGAAGATCTTCAAGGAGTGTGGGGGCGCGGGCTATGAAGCATGCGTGGCAGGTGCGGTAGCGTCTGAATTCCAGAAGACCAGGATTGAGAGGTTATGTACTGAAGCGGGAATTGTGCTTTTCTCCCCGCTGTGGAGAAAATCACAGTTTTCCATACTTAATGAACTTCTGCGACGGGGAATCCACGCAGTGATTGTTTCTGCTTCCGCGGAGGGACTTACGGAGGAAGACCTGGGTCACGAAATAGACGAAGAGTATATCCAGCGCCTTCGAAACCTATGGGAGAAGCACGGGGTCAACCCGACCGGGGAAGGAGGAGAGTTTGAATCCTTTGTTACCTCCTACGAAGTCACTGGAAGGAAGATTGAGATCGGAAGCAACCGGAAGAAATGGACTGGATCGTCCGGGTACCTGGTACTCGAACGCCTGAGGATTCTGACCTTGAGGGGCACGTAAGAATCTTGCCGGGATCAGGCTTGTGCCAACAGGTTAGACATGGATTAACGTCATCAAATCGTGAATCATGATTCCCCGATTCCTACAGGTTGTGCCAGTGGGAACTCAACCGATCTTTACTCTTTCAACCTCGATTGAATCCCACGTGGGATACTCCTCCACCTCATAGACATCAAGACCGAGCCCTTTCAAATCCTCCAGTATCCATGGGGGTAATTCGATCCTCTTTCTTGCCCTGTTCTTATGAATATACCTGGCCGGGACTCCCGAGGAAAGAAGAATCGATTCAACTCGATCCAGGTCGTCCGCCTCCACGATTCCCCTTATGATGGTTCCATCAGCAGTTACTACGTCAGTTCGCAGAGCAACATTATCTGCCCTTCTCTTGAGCCTGTTCCTCATCTGGATTCCGTCCTTGAACGAGGCGGAGCAATAGTGAACAGCAAAGTCTGAATTCTCCTTGACCAGGTTGAAAGCCATATCCCTGCTCCCTGTAGCTCCGGATTCGACGTCATTCTTGATGGTGTAGCCACGGCCTATCAGATTACCCGCGTTCGTCTCTGAAAATTCCAGTTCGTTGAGGTTAATGAAGTCCAGGTCGTATTTCCTGGCAAAATCGATCAGCTTGGACGTCTCTTCAAGCATATCTGGCAAACTTGGCACTTCAATACCCACTGAGAGGTTATTGTCACGGGCCCACTTCACTCGGTCCCTGAAGACGGATCTTTCCATCACGTGCCAGATCTCCTCTGGAGGGTGGAAACGTATTTCGTCAAGGCCAGCGCGGGCAACGGCCTCAATGGCTTCCTTGCTCCCCGTAATAGTGTACAGGTGGGTGTGGTGCTTGTCGCCGAACTCACTCTTCAGACCGGAGATGTATTCGGATGTCCTCTCATAGTATTTCAGTGGATCACCGCCGGTAATTCCGGTACCGGTTGCGTCGATCATTCTCGCTTCCTGAATTGCACCATGAATCCCGGAGATCGGCATTTCATCTGCATACAGTACGTCCTTCATTTTCCGGTTCTCCGAAAGCGGACAATAGAAACACTTCGCATCGCAAATACCGGATATGAAGAGAACCATCTTCCCTCCCTTTGCACAAAGCTGGCAACCCAGGGGAAGTCTGCCTGAAAAAGCGGAATCACCAGCCATTCGCTTCATATTCTTATCGGTAGTTACTATGTCCTAATATACATTGACGAATCAATAAAGTGTGGTCTGCCTGGTCCTGCCGGAATAAACGGGGAACTTCTGAAGTTCAAATGATTTCAGGTTCAGGTCCCTGAGAGCCCTGAACAAAATGTTGGTGGGCCCCTTCTCGGTTGGTTCTATCAGTGCGTTGTTCACAGGGATCTTGACTCCCACCTCTCCCAGTTTCTCAATGTACGTCACACGCATGGGTGACTGTACGGAGTTGTAGTTTCTCGGAAATCCAACCTGGCACCTTTCAATTTCCCGCATGAATACCGGTCTCTCGAAAAGAAAATAAAGTGTCATAAGTGCAGCGTCCGCCTGCTCCGGTATATCTGACTGGGCGCATGCAGCGCCGACGGCTGCGTATATGTCCATTCTTGACGGAAGCTCTGTGGAAAATATCCTGGAGGGCCTGACGACTGTCTGATGAAGGACTCCCATGTCCACCAGTGCGTTAAGGTATCCAGTCAAAACCAGCCTGTGGACGTTTTCCCCACCATCCAGCAGCGCCTGTCTTATTCCCGCAATTGAGTCGCTTCTCGATCCGAGGTATTTCGTTATAAGATCTGACCAGATGTGCTTTGGTTCATCAGTATCCACTTGTTCCCACCCTCCGTGCCGTCTCAGTGACATTCGATGCCATCTTGATTACGTTTTCACAGATGATCCTGGCGGATCCAAGGAACCCTCTCGGATCGAAAGCCACGTCTATGTCGTTTCTGGGAATCATTGAGAAAACGGAGGATGAAAGAATGTACTGCTTAAGCCCTGATCCAGCTTTCCTGGCTTCCACCGAAGCTTTCCTTACCGCCTCATGAGCCTGCTGCCTTCCGAACCCGTTCTTCACGAGAAGCAAAACAACACTCTCCGACATGCAGAAATCGTCGTCAAGCAAATTCTTCAGCATCCTGCGGTCGTCCACCATAATCGAGGCGAATATCCCATTCATCTTGTCAAGAATGTGATCGGAAAGAATGCACGAGTACGGAATCGTAAATCTTTCAAGTGCACTGTTCGCAAGATCCCGTTCATGCCACATTACTGCAGCTTCCAGTTCCGGGGTCACCAGCGTTCGGATGAATCTGGCAAGGCTGGAGACGTTTTCCGAATCAACCGGATTTACCTTGCTGGGCATTGCGCTGGACCCTACCTGTGACTGCTCAGTAAAGTGCTCACTAACTTCGCCGATCTCCGGCCTCTGAAGATTCCTGATCTCAGTCGAGAACTTTTCCAGGGACGCTGCGATGTTGGCCAGCACCTGCAAGAATTCAACATATCTGTCACGCAGAACCACTTGAGTAGCTGCTTCTTCAATTCCCAGGGAAAGGTTGTCAGCGACTTTCTTCTGAAGCTGCAGGGCCTTTGTTCCCAGGGATGCGCCGGTTCCAACCGGTCCCATTACTTTGGCAACAAGCACCCGTCTTGAGGACTCATCCAGTCTTTCAAGATGTCTGATCATTTCCGCAAGGAATACCGCGAGCTTCAGACCGAAGGTGATAGGACTTGCATGCTGGCCATGTGTCCTTCCAACCATGGGCGTATCCTTGTACCTGGCCACGAGCGAGGAAAGAGTGATGACCATATCGATGATGTCTTCACGAAAATAGCGATTAAAATCACGCAGCTGCAAAGCGGTTGCGGTGTCATTCACATCCTGGGAGGTGATCCCGTAGTGGACAAATGAACCCCCATCGCCGGAGACTTCTGTGAGAGCGTTTACTATGGCCATAACGTCGTGCTTCGTGCTCTTCTCGATCTCCTTTACCCGGGCAAGCGAAACTCTTCCTCCTGTGACCGATTTTGATATCAACTGTGCAGCTTCAACAGGAATTATCCCGAGTTCCCCCTGGAAACGCGCGATGACTCCTTCAACCCTGAGCATGTATTCGAGCCGGCTTTTCTCTGAAAAGATGTTCTTGATCTTCTCCCTTCCGTACCTGTATTCGAGGGGGGATACGCTCATGCTTTGGAGTATTGCTTAATCGGTAATAATCAATTACCATCCTTGGTTACAAGATGAAAATGCTTCATCTAGGATTAGGATCAAATCGCGTGCAATCGGCTATTGTCGCGGGATCATGTTGATAACATTCAAGTATATCATTAGGCTGACCTAAATTAGATGCCAATACAACGCGTAATTCTAGCATGTTTTAGGTGATCTTATTGGTCAGTTTCGCCACCATCGTGGGACTTGGTGCGATAGCCGGATTTACCATATATTTCGGGCTTGCTGCGTCCAAGATCAGAATTATGAAGAGCCAGACAAGATACGTCCTGAGCGCGATCGCGACCGGAATCCTCATTTTCCTGATCTATGATGTGTTAAGCAATTCCTGGAGTCTTGTGGAGAATTCTGTACTGGCATATGCTGCGTCGGGGGGGTCGCCAGGCACCGCTATTGAGTATCTTCTGGTATTCTTTGCCGGATTGGGGTTCGGAGTCCTCGGCCTGTCTGCATACGAGAGACATTACGTTTCCATGCCATCGAGGAACGGAAACGGTGTTCCGGGCAGCCGTGTCTCTACTGATCCGTACAGATTCTCCATGATGATTGCAGTCGGGATAGGCGCCCATAATTTTGGAGAAGGGTTGGCAATCGGGAATTCCTTTGCATCAGGCGCGATCTCCCTGGCTCTTGTTCTGGTGATAGGGTTCGGTTTACACAATTCAACGGAGGGTTTCGGGATTATGGGTCCGTTGGTTAAGCAGTCAGAGACCCCTAGCAATAGGTTCCTGCTTTATGCCGGTCTCGTCGGAGGGGGGCCAACATTCCTGGGCACCGTTATTGGGTCTTTCTGGGCATCGGATATTGCAAAGATACTGTTCCTCTCCTTTGCAGCGGGAGCTCTCATTTATGTGACACTGGTGATGTACAGGTCTATCGAGGGTTCCTTGCCCGGAGGGAGACTAATGGGCGGAATTTTCACTGGAATCACTTTGGGATTCCTGACCGACCTGATTGTGTCAATCGGCGGAGCATAGATTTCTGATCGGACGAGTGGACGCACCCCAGAATAATAGCACTGCATCTCACACGCGAATCAATATAATGGATTTCAGGAGAATAGACCATTGTGGACCCTGGAAACGGTTGAACTCAGCCGCATCCGCCTTGGCTGGAATATTTCAGGGCTCATCCTCCCGATGGGATCCGATATCCCGGGATCAAATTCCATTTTTTCCAGCACGTCTTTCTGAAGGTCAACGCCCGGGGCTATCTCGGTAAGAACCAACCCCCCGTTCTCCAGTCTGAAAACGGCCCTTTCGGTGATGAAGATGACTTCTTTCCCGTGAGTCATGGCTGAATCTCCACGAAACAGGACTTTGTATACATTATTCACAAATTTGCTTTCAGTGCCATCCTTTGCTATCGTAAGCAGTCCATTCTTCACGGATATATCCGCGTGTCCAGCGGTAAACATCCCCGCAAAAATGAGGAATGGAGATCCGGTGGAGATGGAGGGAAAACCTCCAGGGCCTGTAATTTTTCCAGGGAGCATGGAGGGGTTGACATCGCCATTCTTTCCCACCTGCATGAATCCAAGCACTGCAAGGTCAAACATTCCCCCCTCGTACAGGTTGAATTGATCGGGAAGAGGAATTATGGCGAAGGGGCCAACTGACACGCCGAAATCTTCGCCTGAAAGGGGGATACCTCCCCAGGGACCAGCCTCGACGGTCGAGTATACCAGATCGGAAACTCCTTCCATGTCCAGGACTGCGGGGACTTCCGCAGGAATCCCGACTCCGAAGTTAGCTATAATGGGCCTCTTCAGTTTCCTGATCCTTGACGCGATTTCTATAGCTGCCCTTCTCTGCACTACGGACCTGGCGTCAAGCGTAATCTTGGAGGTTCTATTTCTTGCCCTGGGTGGAATGATTCCCCCAGATATCCTGGGATCAAACTCTATGGAACCGGTTTGCCATGTGTACTTTTCAGGAGCGACCGTTACGTAATCAATCAGCGGGCCCGGCACGTGTACCGCCTTGGGATTGATGGACCCGAAGCGCGCAACTCTTTCGACTTGGCAGAATACTTTGCCTCTTTCGGGCGCAGCCTTAGTTGCTTGAGCCATCGTGAATACTGATCCATAAATCCCCTCCTTCTCCATGCTGATGTTCCCCATTTCGTCTGCGGTGGTTCCCCTGATGAATCCAACCGTGGGTTTAGGAGCTGTGAGGAAAATGAAGTCCCTGCCCCTTATCCTGACAATCTCGGAAGTAATCTTCTGTTCTTCCCTAGCCCTGTCGTTCAGAGCCGGACCGTCATTCCTGGGGTCCATGAACGTATTCAGCCCGACGGTTGTCAACAGGCCGGGCCTTCCGGCAGACATCTCTCGCAAGAGGTGCGAAACAGATCCAATGCTGCATGTATACGCGGAAATGGCATTGGTAGCCACAAGTTTCTGCAGATTCTTAGACCAGCCGAGAAAGGGTACTAACACTCCTTCGATGAATCCGTCATCAGAATTTTTCGCTATTTGTTCAGAAATGAGATCTATCCCTCTCCCGGGAGATCCGGGAAGAGAGTCCGATTCAAGAAACAATCCTTTTGGGTGGCCGTGATCCCTGAATGACCTGTAAAGTTCAACCATCAGGTATTCCGGCGCAGTGGAAATGTTGAATCCGGAGATCACTATGGTGCTTCCATCCGGAATCTTCCTGAATTCTCTATTAACGCTTTCCTCATCTTCAAGAAAATAAGGCATGTCATGGATAATCATTCAAGCGAATATAAGGCAGTTATCTTACGTGTACCTACGCTTGTGGAATAATAGGATGCAGGAGGGTTCTACTTGCCCGCTTGTTAACGTTCGTGTTTAGGATTGTTGGTCTTTGCTCTGGTGGAGAACAAATTGAGGCAGTAACACTTTCAGTGCAGGATGACAAATTCAAGCACAACACGGACCCAGACCTGGACCTTGGAATTGTAAAAAAACGCGCCACTCAGTGAATTGCACTTGAGTCACATCGGACTGTAATTGATATTATCCCGGAAATTATGCTCCCCCAATGACGGTATTTGAATTTGAAGGGAGGACCCCCAAAATAGACGATTCGAGTTATATTCACGCAAACGCCACCGTGATCGGAGCTGTCACCATAGGGAAAGAAGTTTGGATAGGCCCGGGAGCAGTACTGCGTGGGGACTACGGAGAAATTTCTGTAGGTTCATACTCAGCGATAGAGGATAACTGCGTTGTACACGCCAGACCCGGGGAACATACTGCAATTGGGGAGCACACAACAATAGGACATGGGTCAGTGATTCACACCGGAATAGTGGACGACTGGGCAGTTGTTGGAATGGCTTCCGTAGTATCGGATTTTGCGCACGTAGGAGAATGGGCAGCGATTGGCGAAGGAGCTGTTGTCAAGAGCAAGACTGAGATTCCCGCCGAGTCTGTTGCAGTCGGAGTTCCAGCCAAGGTCATCGGTAAGGTAAGTGACGAATACAAACAGGTGTGGATCAAGTATAAGGCCAACTACAACTCATTCTGTACGAGATACAGGTTGCTTAAGGAACTCTGAGCCGAGTTTTAAATTCCTATGGACGATTTACTGCCATGGCAGACGATTTTGAAATAGTGGCTTCGAATGCAAGGATTGTCCTCGACTCTCGCGGGAATCAGACCGTAGAGTGCGACATATTCACTCCCTACTCCATGGGCAGATCGTCTGCTCCTTCCGGCGCAAGCACTGGAAAGACAGAGGTCGCCGCATTTCCCAAAGGAGGAGCTGCGGCTTCTTTGGAGTTCTTCAATTCAAAGGTCAGGAGATCAATAAACGGTTTCAATGCACTTGACCAGAAGGGCTTTGACGCTCTGCTCGGTGAAATTGATGGCACCGAGAACTTCTCGGCTATGGGGGGGAACCTTTCCACAGTCCTCTCGATTGCGTGTGCAAAGGCGGTCGCAAACGGCATGGGCATCCCGCTTTACAGGTACGTTGGCGGGATGGGAGTCAGTGTCCCGGACCCGCTGGGCAATGTCATCGGCGGAGGAAAGCACTCAAGAAACGGAACAACAATACAGGAATTCATGGTTTCCGCGCAAGGAAAGACGTTCCTGGAATCGATCACTGTGAATTCGCTGGTGCATAAGCGAATTGGAGAGAAGCTGCAGGAGAAACTGAAAGACCAGAGTATCGGCGTTGGAGACGAGCGGGCATGGACCGCACCTATCAGCGACGACCTTGCAATCGACATTGTAACTGAGGCAGCCAAGGAGGTAACTTCTGAATCCAAGGTGAATGTGCGCGTGGGTAGTGATTTTGCTGCCACCTCATTCTACAACAACGGAAAGTACGTGTACAGAAATCACACACTTTCGAAGGATGACCAGATAGACTTTGCCGTCTCACTCATCAAGGATCGCGGGTTCTTCCTTCTGGAAGACCCGATGGAAGAAGGTGATTTTGATGGTTTTGCCTCCATAACGGAATCGACAGGAAAACGCGGTATTATCGTCGGAGACGATATTTACACCACAAAGGCATCCCTGATAAGAAAGGGAATCGAAAAGAAATCTTCCAACGCTGTCCTGATAAAGGTGAATCAGGTTGGCACATTGACTTCGACTCTTGAGGCTGTTGAAGTCGCGAGAGCGGCGGGATGGAAGAACGTTATTTCCCACCGCAGCGGGGAAACCACTGACGACTTTCTTGCTCATCTGTCTGTCGCGTTCAGGTCGAGCCTGATCAAGTCCGGAACCATAGGCGGAGAGAGACTGGCAAAACTCAACGAACTCGTCAGGATCCAGGAAGACCTGACCAGTTAATGCTTCGAATCGTTGGCCTTGGCATTCGCGGTTTCCAGGGAATCCCTCTTGATGCGATTTCAGCAATACAGAACAGCGACCACGTTTACCTGGATTCCTATACTTCTGTGATGGATGAAACATTTGTCATTGGCCTTAACAGGAAATTCTCTTCGATCAAGATTGCGGATAGAAACTCGCTGGAAGATGACACAGCGATCCTTGATCAGGCATCACGGGAAGACGTCGCAATTGTGGTGGTCGGTGACCCCCTTTCCGCTACAACCCATAATCAGATCAGGTACGACGCTTTAAGGCGCGGAATTCCGGTGGAAATAATTCCGGCGAGTTCAATCATCACATACGCCCCGGCGATCGCAGGACTATACCCATATAGGATGGGGCCCCCAGTGTCGATCCCGTTTACAAGCGAGAAGTTCTTTCCAACAAGCGCCTACAGGAAGATCCGGAAGAACCTGGAAATGGACCTTCATACGCTCCTGCTGCTGGATCTTAGGGAAGGAAGGACCATGCCGCTGGATGAGGTTTCCTTCACGCTGCGGGAAATGGAAAAACGCGAGGGGGGAAAACTTCTGGGCAGGATGGAGGTGCTGGTTATTTCTGCGGCAGGAAGTGCTGAGGAAAGAATATACAGGGGAAACCTGAAACAGGTATCCAAACTGGGAAACGTAAGCCCATGCTCTCTTATAATCCCGTCAAAGCTTTCTGATCAGGAAAAGGAGTTTGTTGAGGCATTCTCGCATCCGATAGAAGGTACCTGATTTATATAAACAGCACATGCTGTTTCCAATGCGTGCCCTGGTAGTCGGAAGGTTTCAGCCGTTTCATCTTGGACACTTGGAAATGGTCAGGGAGATCCTGAAAGAGGCTAAATCAATCATCATCGGTATTGGCAGTGCACAGTATTCTCACACCCTGAAAGATCCATTCACGGCCGGAGAGAGACATCTTATGATTTCCACGACTCTTGAGGAAAACAAGATCTATGATTTCTATCTCGTGCCAATCGAGGATGTTAACTCAAACCCCCTGTGGGTTGCGCATGTTGAATCTCTGACTCCGAAATTCGACCGCCTTTATTCCAATAATCCTCTGGTCAGAAGGCTGTTTATCGAGAAAAGATACCGCGTTGACTCTGTGAACCTTCTGAACCGGGACAGGTGGTCCGGTACTAGAATCAGGGAGAAAATGTTGAAAGGCGGGAAATGGCAAGAAGACGTTCCGCAGCAGGTTTCCAGAATAGTGGAAGAGATTGACGGCGTGCAGAGGTTAAGGGATCTAGCCAGGGAAGACGTCGGTTAGATCACTGATTGTAGATTAAGTCCTCCAGTATTTCAAGGTCTGAGAGTATGTAATCCACGACTACGTACTCGTTGGGTTGGTGAAATACTTCATCCACTGCAGTCATCCACGCCACGGCAGGAATTCCCTTCATTCTGAAGTACTGGGCACAAGTTCCGCCGCCTATCCCCACCGGAGTTGGTTTCTTCATCTTCACCTTTTCAATGGATCTCGAGAGCTTTGTAACAACCTCAGTCGATGGATCGGTGCCTGGTACGGACTGTTCCTTCTGGACTATGCCGATCTCAATAGTAGCTCTACTCCTAGCCTCAAATTGCCTTGCCAGGCGGTTAACCGTTGAGAGAACCTCATCCAGATCATACTGAGGGAGAACCCTGCAGTCCACGTAATAGACATCCAGTCCCGGAATGGTATTGATGTTGGCTACGTTTGCCTCGTGCTTGGTGGGCTCGAATGTCGAAACGTCCGGTTCGAACACGCTGTTTCTTGCATTATACTTCTGGTGGAGTAGTTCATCCAGTTCCAGAATGAACTTCATCCCTTCCCGCGAGGAATTTACCGCCTCCTCGGGCCTGCTTGCGTGAAACTGTTTTCCATGAATTGTGACCTTGAACCAGAGAATGCTCTTTTCTGCCACTTCCATGATTAGCCCAGACTCCGTGCCATAATCAGGCACAATTATGATATCGTCCTTCCCAAATATAGGCTTTTCCAGAAGCGCCTGTATTCCATACTTGCTTCCCAGTTCCTCGTCTGCGCAGAATGCAAGGCCCACATTGTACTTCAGTCGCTGCCTGTCCAGATCCTTGAGGAGCAACAGAGACAAGACTACAGCATGCCCGTCATCTCCCGTTCCACGCCCATAAATTCTGTTTCCCTCAACAACTGCCTGGAAAGGAGGGTACTTCCACAATTCAGCACTCCCCTCAGGGACAGTGTCGATGTGAGAAACAAACCAAACGGTTTTCTGGAAATTTCCCACCTTCAGTATCACATTAGATCTTGTCTTGCCGTCACCATCAATAATATCGACTCTCTGGAAATCATTGTATCCCATTGATTCTAGCGTATCACAAATGAAATCCGCTCTCGCTTTCTCCCCATCGCCACCGGAAGAGGGCGCGATAGCCTTTATTGGAATCATCCATGTATACAGTTCCCTAATCAGCTCCAGTTTCTGATCCACAGACAGTTGTGGCATAGTGCCTTAAGTGTGGCGTTTCTATTATTGGTTTCTTCCAAATTACACCCTGCGCGACAATCCTTTGAATACCTTTGGTAGTAGGTCTCAAAGAAGGTTGTTTCCTGAGCAGTAGCGGGTTCTGAAATGCACCTGCTGGCATTTTTTAATGGAGGTGTATGCGTTCAACCTTTACACAACGGTACAGTTCAAGTAGTTTCTCCCGAACGTGTATAATAGGAATAGAGAGTACGGTGGTTAGTCATAATTCCTCAGGAAAGCCTTATATATGTACCTTAAAGTCGTGCGGCATATTTAAGTACGTGACCCCTCATCTCTTCAGCGGGAGGTGAAATGCTTGGATGAAATAAAGATCAGGAAATTGGAAAAGATTGAGGCAACGATGATAACGGGTTACAGCGGATCTGGCGTTCCTAGATAAGCAATGTCTGTTTTTAGGGTAGAGTAGTAATTTTTTCTTCTTTTTTTCACATCGATTGCTTATCTGCGGTCGGTTTTGAGGTTCTGGAGAACGGTCATCTGGAACTTTCCAAGATCGGAGCCGCAAGAATGTTCATGCACCGCAGGATGGACTGCACGATCAAAGCACTCACCATTGTCAGGGGATCGGGTAGGTGTTTGGTCTGCATCATTCACGGTTCAGGAGAGTATTGCTGAAGGGCGCGTGGAGAGTACCGGATCCCGGCATAACGCATCTCCTCGCAAAGGCAGAGAAAAGTTCTTGCCCACAAACGTTCCACCGATCCGGCCAGGAACTGCACTTTCCTTGTCTTTGAATGTATGAATGTGCAGGGGATGGGTACCCCCAAATATACGCCAGTGGAGATTGGAGCGCTACCCGCAGGGGCAACTCCGGCCGGAAAAGCAGGAAGCCCATGACATTAGTCGTGGGAGGATGTCAATTCACCAGGGACTTGGTTCTTTTCCACTGTTTGAGATAGAAGTAGATTGGAAAAGCGATGTTAAATAGAAAAATTCCAGATCCGGCAGCTCCAATTATGAGGTCAAAACTATTCCGAATCAATATTCCAATGATTAGTTGCTGGAAGGTGCCAATTAAAATGCCCACTACCCCCCAGAAAGAAATGAGATATCCGAATACGATGACAATCACCGAAGACAAGATCATAAACCAGCTGTATGTCCTTACAATCGATTCTTCTCTGGACGACAGGTCCTTCAGGGGGTTTGATAACGGGGGTTTCTGGTTGCTTCCTTGGAACTTTCTGAAAATATTCCTCCATACGAATTTCTGATAATTCATCGAATCCCCCCTAAGATTGCTACAGTCCAGGGCCGTCTCCACAACAAAATAGACGTCTGTTCTCGTGAAAAAAAAGAATTCAGATATGATCACCATAATGTTCAGAAAAATGAAACCGCTGAGAATTGTGTTTATTATTGGGCTCAATTGAAAATAACTCCTTGCAAGTATGAATAGGGAGAGGGCAAAGGAATCCCACATTAGTCCAGATAGTAGAACTATGTATCTCTTCTTCTTGTTGACTCCCCAGAGAGAATGCAAATCGGTCTGAAGCACTGGTTCAAATAACCTGACACTCAAGCCGATCTTTGCTGGAACCCCAAAGAGCTTTGCGGTCAGATAGTGAAAACTCTCGTGAATCATGCCGTCAAGGAAGAAGATAGCGTAAATTAGGAGGTAAAATACCACAAAATTCAGTTTCCACAGTGAACCAATGGCAGAGTACATTATAGTCGGATTATAGACTATTCTTGAAACGGCATACGAAATGAAAATAATCCATGCGATCAGTATTACTAGAAAGGGAAGCCTATGAGCGCCGAGTTCGTTCTCTGACCTGACGTCCCAGTCTGCATTTCCCCCGTTTGTGGAATCCGAAATCTCAGCAAACCCAAGATCCTTGATGCTGCTCACAAAGCTCCTGACGTTAGCTTCGTGACCCTGGGCACTTAGTGCAGTTTCTGTTTCGCCCACGCTTAGCCCATCCATCAACAACCTGAGAGTATACTCTCCCAGACTGTCGAGAGAGATGAATTCGCCGGTCTCCTTTACGCCTACCACTAAACCCAGTTTCTCCTTCCTCATCTCAAGTTTACGGAATTTTAGTCTGCTGCCTGGCTGTATCTGGTCCATTAAGCTATACCCGACCTCTCCGTTTACTGAACAATCCAGACTCTCCACATTTGGGACAGGAAGGGACTTTCTTTATATCCTGAAATAGAGACAGGTCTACCGATAGCGCGTTGGCAATGTATCTCCTTCCAAAGAATTGTGTCCTGAAGCCAATCAAGTAATGAATCACATCCAACGCCACGAGCTGAGCTGAAATCGTAGAAGTGGGTGCAATGGACGCGTTGTAGTTTTCGTCACGAAGGTCTATTACTACCTCGGACTGATTATTCATAAGACCGATAGTGTAACACTCCAAGCAGCCCGTCTCGTGCGGGATAAAGCCTTCACAGATGAACTTAGGGCCAAAATATCCTCCAGAGATCCAGGGGGTGCCTACCTGAAGTGCAGCATCGCTGCACCAAATTCCAATCGCTTCTGGCTTGTCCGCGCCCAGGACTAGGATATCAGTACTGCCAAGAAGCTCAACGAAGTCACCAACCCCACTAATCTTTCGCTCTTCATAGGTAATATGGACTGAAGAGTTCAATTTGCTCAGTTTTTCATATGCCACAACGACTTTCGATTTTCCAACGTCTTCCTCTGAGTACAATACCTGCCGGTTCAAATTTGAGCTTTCAACTTTATCGTAATCAAGCAGGTGAATGTTGCCAACACCCGTTGCAACAAGACTTGCGGCAACAGATGAACCCAATCCTCCAACCCCGAGTACCGTCACCTTCGCATGCTTCAACTTGACTTGAGGGGAATAGTTGAACTCTCGATCATTGGGCATTATCCAGGAGAAATAACGTGTGTTCCTGGCATACCTTTGTATTTCTGCTGGAGTAAGTCCCTCAGTAGTTTCTTTTGAGTTGGCATCATACACGATCCCCTGACGCGAGAGATTTTCGATAAGGTTTAGTGTCAATTCATTGGCGTCCTTAATTTCCCCTTCCAGCTCTCCAATGATTTCGAGAGTGGTCCGCTTTCCATCGATCAATCCAAGAATTTTCCAGATTTCTCCGTTCCTGGAGTCATTAATCTCCATCTCAAGCGGATATTGAGTTCCAAATCTGATTGTCTTATCTTTAGTCAGCCGCGGGTTATAATATGGTCCTCTGATCTTCGGAATAGTGATGGCCTTGCTCATCATTACCGTGAGACGTATACCGAATATAATACCGTGACCGGTACGGTTCTGCAGTCGTCTCATCTGTACCGACTGTTACCTCCTTCTTAATGCTGGTGAGCATCTTCATGGTATCGAATGCGGTGAGGCCTTTTCTCTTGTCATTCTTGTGCTCGGATTAGTATTTCGTTCTGATTTCAAGAAAATGATTCCTTACCCATCTACATGAACCAAATTGCTTTTCAAGAAGAACCTCCTGATCCTCTTTAGGATATAATCGCACTTGGAGGGCCTCCGTCATTGCTTAAACAATAACAATATTACGCATGAATGTTCGCATTCATCCTGCGGCGTTTACAGGCTGAGTTCTATCCGGTCCACCAAATAGGTGACAATATGAAGCATTCACAGGTGTGTCAGGCAAATCATTTTTTTTCGGTTTTTAGGTATGTATTCCAAATTCGCAACTGTGACATGGTAATGCATTTTTCATTCTGAGATGCTTCTTAGTACCTGCGGTCTATTGTGCCTAGAGCAAGCCGTTGTGGAGTTAAGTTAAATAATTTCTACCCTTTCACTGTCCATGAAAATTGAGAGATACGACATTTTTCTTGATTTGACGAACAGTAATCTCAGCTATACCGGCAAGGAGAGAATCACTTTTTCTGAAACCGAAAATGAAATTGTCCTGGATTCAGTAGGGCTGGACTATAAGTCTGTCACAGCATCCGGTGTTAGACTCCAGTTCAAGGTAGAAAACAACAAATTGAAAATAGAAAACAAATCAATGTCCAAGAATATCGAAATCACATTTTCTGGTAACGTCGGAAAGACGCTCACCGGAATGTATTACGCTGACTCAAAGGGCGGCAGGATGATCACTACCCAGTTCGAATCAACTGGAGCCAGGATGGTATTTCCCTGCAAAGATGAACCAGCTTACAAGGCTGTTTTTGGATTGTCCGTGAAAGTCGCCGATCCTAACCAAGTGATTTCCAATTCTTCGCCTAAGAACATACGGGAAGAAGGTACGTTAAAGACTTACGAATTTCTCGATACTCCGGTTATGTCCACCTACCTCCTGTATATCGGGGTGGCAGACTTTGAAAGCAGGAAGATTGTCAGCAAGGGAAGAGATTTTGTTCTGGCAGGACCGAGGGGCACGATATCGTCCTCGGACATGGCGCTGGAAGTTGCTGCTAAGACAACGGAATTTTTTGAGGACTATTTCGGCGTCAAATATCCGTTGCCTAAAATGCACCTCGTTGGAGTGCCCGAGTTTGCATTTGGCGCGATGGAAAATTGGGGTGCGATTACATTCAGGAACGTTGTCCTGTTTCTCGATGATTCCACTTCGAGTTACCTGAAAGGCAGGGTGACCATGACCATAGGCCATGAAATAGCACACCAGTGGTTCGGCGATCTTGTAACGATGAAATGGTGGGACGACATCTGGCTGAACGAAAGCTTTGCTGAACTGATGGGTTATAAAGTGGCAGACTTCGTTTATCCGGACTTTCACGAATGGGATGATTTCTTACTGGATATGTATAGCCGAGGACTTAGAGGTGATTCGCTGAAGAATACTCATCCTGTCCATACAAACCTGAAGACTCCGGAAGAAATAATGCAGGTTTTCGATGAAATAAGCTATGGTAAAGGTGGAGCGATTCTGAGAATGATAGAGGGATATGTTGGAACGGACAATTTCCGCAGGGGTGTATCGGACTATCTTAAGCGATTCTCCTACTCCAACGCCAGTGGATCTGACCTTTGGAAGAGTATAACCAAGGCTTGCGGGAAGGACTTAGACAGGATGATAGACTACTGGGTGAATACTCCCGGGTATCCTATAATCGAAGTCACCGCTGAGGGAGATCAACTTGTGCTGAAACAAGGAAGGTACACTTACGAAGGGATAGACTACCAGCAGACCTGGCCCATACCCGTCACTGTTGTAAGAAAAAGTGGGGTAGAATCTTTTCTCTTCGAAGGCAATGAAATGCGCATCAACAGTAAAGACTTCGTGAAGTTGAACTGGCAGCAGAGTGGATTCTATAGAGTTCTGTACGAAGAGAAGATGTACAGGAACATTGCCAATAACCTGTCCATGCTCAGCAGAATGGACTCATGGGGGGTAGCTAATGACACTTACGCGTTCCTCCAGTCTGGAGTCATCAGTTACGGCCAATATTTTGATAGGATCAAACTTTTTGCAGTTTCTGACGAGTCGCTTGTAATCAGGGCTTTTGTACAGCAGCTTGGCTCCCTTTCACTTATACGGGTGTCAGACGCGGGTCTCAAACAGTTTGCAATATCATATCTAAAAGAGAAATTGGCAAGAATAGGGGACCGGAAAGTGGGTGAAGAGCCTACGCTTGGAATGGTGAGGGAAGACGCCACCACTGCACTTGCCAGGCTGGATGACGATTATGCACGTCAGATGTCCCTTAAATTGGACGAACTGGAAAATCAAGATCCAAACGTAAGGCGTGCGATTCTACTTTCCTATGCAAGAATGAAAGACGATCCGGTTACCATTGGGAACAAGATGGCTTCATTAGCCATAGAGGAGGACAGGGTCAAATCAGTGAGCGCACTTGGATGGGTCCAGTCTAAGGAGAGTATGGAAAAGGCACTGGAAATGACCAAAGATGGAAGGGTCAGGAAGCAGGATACTGTTTACTTGTTTTACGCCCTGGCAATGAACCCAAAGCTCAGGGATCACTTCCTTGACAAGTACGAGGAAGAACTGGAAGCATTCCGAAAGGTGTGGGCAAACACCGTATATGTGGCAGAATTTGTCGAAGTAACAGTTCCTTTCCTAGGCCTTAAGAATCCGTCGGGAATGAGGTCTCTTCTGGAGAAGGTAAACGGAGGAGACATTTCCTCGGGTGTTGCCAAGGGGTTAGAGTACCTGGAAGTCTATGGAAGAATTGCATCATTGCCCCGAAATTAGGGGACGTGGTGTACCTGATTCTGGGAAACCAGCCATGGATTCGAAAGGTGGGGAAGTCTGTGCAAACTGGCTGAGGTCAATTAAAGCGCACCGATAATTCCACCTTTTTACCCAATCCCCCCTGCAGGGGGACAGTCTGGCAGGGTACCTTAACGGTATTTTGTTGGTGAAAAGACATTGCTCTGGGACAGCGGGCTCCGAATTTTTATAATCTGGCATATTTTATCCCCCTATAATAATGGAAAACAAGAAGGAAAATTTCAGCGAATGGTACAACGAGATCGTCGAGTCTGCGGG
This sequence comes from Thermoplasmatota archaeon, assembly GCA_023487205.1. Taxonomy (GTDB): domain Archaea; phylum Thermoplasmatota; class Thermoplasmata; order Thermoplasmatales; family Thermoplasmataceae; genus JAMDBT01. The sequence continues at coordinate 6,502 of JAMDBT010000027.1, read as the reverse complement.
TCTTATCGATAAGAGGTACCCAATCAAGGGCATGAACATCTGGATGCCCTACGGTCTCAAGGTTGCACTGAATTTCGATGAGAACGTGAGGCGCCTCTGCGACGCAAAGGGTTTGAACGAGGTTTCCTTTCCGCTCTTGATAACCAGGAAGCAGCTCAACGTTGAATTCGAACACCTTAAGGGATTTGAAAAACAGGTATTTTGGATCACCAAAGGAGGAACAGACAAGCTGGACGAGGAAATGTCGTTGAGGCCAACCAGTGAATCCGCAATGTATCCGATGTTTGCCATGTGGATCCGGACCCACGGGGATCTTCCACTGAAATTATACCAACTTGTGAGCGTTTACAGGTACGAAACCAAGCATACCAGGCCGTTTCTCAGGGACCGGGAATTTCGATTTTTCGAAGCCCATACCGCACATAGAAATTATCAGGAAGCAGAAGCAGAAATTGTAGAGTATCTTGACATCTGGAAATCGCTGTCCGATATACTGTGCGTTCCATACGTGCTGCATCGTAGACCGGAATGGGATAAGTTTGCAGGTGCCGAATACAGCAATGCAGCAGACACATTCCTCCCGTCTAACAGATCACTTCAGGTCGCAACATTTCACCAGTATGGGACCAATTTCTCTAAACCTTATGACATAACTTACGTAAACGAAGCCGGTGAAAAAGAATACGTACACCAGACGACGTACGGAATGAGTTCGCGCTTAATTGGAGCACTGGTGGGAATTCACGGCGACGACAAGGGCCTGATATTGCCTCCTGACCTTGCACCCACTCAGGTCATCATCATACCAATTCCATCCGAGAAAAGTGATACGCTGAAATACTCGATGAACCTGGAAAAGATCCTGTCATCCAAGGGGATCAGGGCAAGGGTGGATAGCAGGGACTCCTACACCCCGGGTTACAAGTACAACGATTGGGAGATGAGGGGAGTCCCGGTAAGGATTGAAGTGGGTGAAAGAGAGGTTGCAGCAAATACCGCGACAATTGCAATGAGGGTTGAGAAGGGGAAGAAGACCGTCGGATTGAAGGATCTGGAGGATTCAGTGCGTGATTCCCTGAGGCGTGTCAAGGAAATCATTACTGACAAGGCCGTCAAGCAGATGAAGAAAATCATAAAGGAAGCCGCAGGGCTGAACGACCTCATTGCCTGGAAAGGGCCAAGCCTTTCCTACTGGTGCGGGTTGAGGGAATGTTCTGATCACATCGAGGAAAAATCAGAAAAGGTTTGCCTGGGCTACAGGATAGACGTGGAATCGGCGGGAAATTGTGTTGTGTGCGGCAAGGAAGGGAGACTCGCTACATTCAGCAGGACCTATTGATCCTCCTTTGGCTTAAGGGTGATTGCTGCGAACAAGTTTCAGGGACGGAGGGAGAAGAACGAGCGGGTAAACCTGATCGGAAAGCAGGCGAGTGCTGAAACGGAGTCACGGCTGAAATCAATTCTGTCAGTCAACTTCGGAGACCTGAATTCGTACGAGAACTGGGACGGGACGGTAGGCGTTCCTATTGTAGATATTTCAGAGGATGAGAGACTCAAGCTGGAAACGGTGCTCAGGGGAATTGTTACTTCCTATGACGCAAAAGACACTTTCATGGCGTCAATTGGCAGGTCATCAGTGGAGGTGCTTGAAGCACGGGAGAGTGAGGGGAAATTCTTCGTGAAAGCCGTTGCAAAACCTTCTGCTGCAGATCTCGGTGACTTGCCAAGAAAGTTGAGGGATAACGATATCCGGGCAATTATCAGGGGAGGAGGGACCGGTGTCGTCGGAGGCTTCAAGAGAGACAGCGGACGCCTGACCGTAGCTCTTGACATGTCAAATCTTGACAGCATCAGCATCGATGGCTATACCGTCAGGTGCGGTCCAGGGGTAAAAGGTCTTGATCTTGAGAACTTCCTGAATCTGAAACAATTGACATGTGGGCACTTTCCCGAGTCTATGCCAGATTCCACAGTGGGCGGATGGGTCTCGACCATGGCATCCGGGCAGGAGTCCAATTTCTATGGAGACATAGAAAGCATAGTCCTTGGGGTGGATCTTTACAGGTCAGATTTCCATTTGAAGGATTCCGGCCTTCCGAGGGAGTCTACGGGCATTTCAGGAAAGTCCCTGGCGCTCGGCGGGGAGGGACGGACCGGGATTATTGGTGAGGTAACGCTCAAGGCAAGCCCTCTTCCCGGGAAGCGTTATTATTCCAGCTATTTCTTCAGGCACTTCCGTGACGGCATTGAATTCCTTTCTTCCACAGGGACACATCCTGCGGTTGTCCGCCTCTCGGACGAGACAGAAACCAGATTCATGTTCGGGCTGGCACCCGAGAGCACGGGCAAGAAGATTCTCAGGTCATGGCTGAACTTCCGTGGAATCGGGAGAGATTCAGGGTCCCTGATGATCGTGATATCCAACGATCACAAATCGTGGAAAAGAATTCCTTCCGGGATACGCACCGGGCCACGAATTGCAAGGCAGTGGGAGAAGGAAAGGTTCGGACGGCCGGAGATAGGAAACAGCCTTTGGCGAATGGGCTTGGTTCCCGATACCATTGAAACTTCAGCAGAGTGGGGAAACCTTCATGGCCTTTATGAAAGCACCGTTAAGGAATTTTACAGGAAATGCCATAGCCTGGGAATCAGGGGGATCATAATGGCACATCTCTCTCATCTGTACAGAACTGGAGCGGCTATTTATTTCACCTTTGTTCTGGGGCCTGCTAAGTCGATCCGATCCGGCGATTTGCTGGAACTCCGAAAATCACTTGCCGGGGGGTTCGTTGAACATGGCGGGTCACTTTCACATCATCATGGCATTGGAACGGATTTCACTTCACTGTTGCCGGAAGGAAAGTTGTCCCTGAACAGGCTGGTATCAGATCCCGTGTTTGGCTTCCAATGAGTCCGATACTGCCTATTCCCCTTCAGCGATCACAAGACCGTAGGCCACGGTATCCTGGTCATTGAAACCTTTGTTCACGAAGATGTGTCTGGTCTGGGTGTACTCCAATATCCCCTCAAGACCAAGCTCCCTGCCGACCCCGCTCTGCTTGAATCCTCCTCTTGGAGCCGCTGCAGACAGGAGATGGTACTCGTTGATCCAGATGGTTCCTGCCATCAGGGTGGATGCCACTCGTTTTGCTTTCTCGATATCCTTTGACCACACACCTGCCGCGAGGCCGTAATCCGACTTGTTGGCGATCTCGATCGCTTCTTTCTCATCCCTGAATTCCACCACTGACAGGACCGGCCCGAATATCTCCTCCTGCAAAATCTCGAGACCCAGATTTGGCGAGGAAATTATGGTCGGAGGGTAGTAAAGTCCTCCGCTGGGAACTATTGCCTGGATTTCCTTCCTGTAGAGGAGAGTTGCTCCGCCAGCGATTCCTTCGTTTACCATTGTGGTTATCTTGTCAAGCTGCTTCCTGTTGGAAATAGCGCTAACGTCCGTCGTCATGTCCATGGGATTCCCTGCCTTCATGGCTTCAAGCAGTTTTGAAAGACGCGATACGAATTCTTCCTTGATGGATGACTGAACCAGAAGCCTGCTGCCGGATTCACATAGTTGCCCAGAATTCAGGTATAATCCGAACAGGACCCCCTTCAACGCATGATCGATGTCACAGTCGGCAAACACTATGTTGGGGGACTTCCCACCCAGCTCGAGCGTGACTTTCTTGACACTGGCAGAGGCAGCAGACATGACCCTCTTTCCAGTGGTTGTTGATCCGGTAAAGCTGACCATCGAGATTTTACGGCTCTTGGCGATCGTATCGCCCACGACGTCCCCGGAGCCGGTTACAACGTTCAGAGCCCCGGGCGGGAATCCCGCGTAAAGAGCATCCTTTCCGAGTTCCAGGGCAGTAAGAGGAGTGAAATGAGAAGGCTTGAGCACCACCGTATTACCGGCCAGCAAAGCCGGGGCAGTCTTCCACACTGCCATAAGGAAAGGGACATTCCATGGCGCGATTGCCCCCACGACTCCCATTGGAGCAAACTGGATCTCCCCCGTGGTGTCAGGATACTCGGGATGACTGATCTTCCTTGATTCCCTGAACTCATTCTCTTCCGCAAAGTACCTGATGTGTTCTATTCCCAGTGGAATGTCCATCAGCATGCTCTGCCTTATTGTCTTCCCCGTGTTCAGTGACTCCAGATTCGCGTATTCGTCCGATCTCTCCATGACCCTGTGCGCGAGTTTCTGCAGAAGGCTCTTCCTGTCGCGAAGTGAAGTGTGGAGCCATTTGTTCTCAAACGCAGCCGCAGAAGAATCAATGGCAGTTTCCACCTTTGCCTTCGAAGCATAAACAACCTCTCCTATTTCTGATCCGTCCGCAGGACTTGTCAGGATGTGGTTATCCCCCTCAAGATCCTCCTTTCCCCCTATTATGTTTCCCCACTTTTTCGAATTCGCCATTCACAGCACCTCCAGAAACAGCTCCCTAACCTGGGAAGAATCAGAGTCGGCCGGATTCGTAATGATTCCTGTGGACTCCATTGCGAGTTCGACCATCCGTTCAAGATGAGACCGGTATTCACTTTCCTTTATGCCTGTGTCTGATACTGACACAGCCTGTCCAATTGACCTGAGAAAGTTCTCAACAGTTATGTCCAGGGTCTTCCCCCTGAATTCCTCAGGGAAGATCCTGTTCAATCGTGAATATCTTTTCCTGACGGCGGACAGGTTGAATCTGATCACCGGAGAAAGGTACAGTCCAACCGCCTTTCCATGCGCAATTCTGAACGTCCCTCCAAGGGCATGCCCCATCGCGTGAACGAGTCCGATCTGCGAGTTTGAGAAAGCCATCCCCGCCATGGAGGCGCCGATGTGCACGTTCCCCCTGTTGTACGCATCGGTCGGGTCTTTCATCACAACCGGAAGAGATCCAACTATGAGCTCCAGCGCCTTTTCGGCCATGGCATCAGAATAGGGATTTCGCCATTGGCTTCCGTATGCTTCTATTGCATGCGTTATGGCGTCTGTGCCAGTATTCCGGCTCAATTCTGGAGGGAGAGAGAGGACCAGTGCAGGATCCAGAATGGACATTCCGGGGAGTATTTCTGGTGAAGCTATCTCGTTCTTTCTTTTCTCAGAGGAATCCGAAAATATAGCTGCCCAGGAGCATTCCGACCCGGTACCGCTGGTCGTGGGAATAGCAATGAGCCTGCTACCGTTGTTGATTCCGAGGCTGACGAGGGGGGTAATGTCGTAGGGCGTGATATCCCTGCGGCCGTTCAAGGCGTAAATTATCTTTGCGGTATCCATGGAAGAACCTCCGCCCAGACCGATAATGACATCGGGAGAGAAGGATCTTATTTCTCCTATTCTCGATAGTATTTCCTTGTCCGTCGGCTCCTCCCCGAACTCCGAGAATACCATCGTCTTTGCGCCGGGATCGAGGTTTTGCTTGACAAGTTCAAGAATTTTTGTACTGGCTATAAACTTGTCAGTTACTATGAGGAATTTGACAGGGCCGAACGATGAAAGGTGGGAGAGGGAATCCTCGCCAAAAACAATGTCAGGGGACCTGAAGAACCACATGGTATCACCTAATACTCGGTAGGGACCTTGGACACCGTGTCGACCATTACCTTTGCAGCCTTTGAATATCGCATAATCTTCATCATTGACCCTTCGAGCTTGAATTTCCCAGTAAGAATACCCTTGATAGGATCTATCTCATTATTCATCAACTTTCGCCAGTTGGACATCTTTCCTATGTACCGGAATGCAGTCTTTGGAGGGTCCTTGCCAGCAGGTATGAATCTTGCACCCCGGCACTTTCCGTGGAAAAGGTCAAGATAGATACATTCCTCTCCTTTCCCTGCTTCTTCGGGCTTTATAACGAAGAGAAGATCCCCTTCCCACGTTTTTCCTGCTTCCTCATACTCCTTACTCTCGTTCAGTTTCTCTGCATACTCCGAAACCCACTGATCACTGGGAAACTTGGACATTCGTGAATATGATAAAGAATGTATATATGGTTTCTTACTCAGAATAAGCGCATTCTTTTGTCCTGCCGGGCTACAAGCGTTTTGGAGCGGTTATATCCAATACTGGTGATTGTGGCAGTATTGCCTCCTTACCTGAGGACAAAGAACGTCCTTTATGATGGGAAACTTTGGAAATTATGCACCTGAAAATGGATCTCTTTGATGGAGCAAAACTGCGCCTTGTCCCTGTTTCCAACGACCATTTGCGGGGACTCTTTCGATCTTATCCGGACTCCGACGCCCATTGGCTTTCTACAGATCTATCAACCGAACTGAAAGCGAATGAGTTCGTTGAAAACTGCCAGAAGTGGCGTGCCTCCAGAGAGCGCTATCAGTTCTCGATTCTGACATCCTCCCACCCCTGAAGGGTGTGGGGTTCCTGATTCATAGAGTGACAACTCGTAGACCTCCTTTTGAGAGTTCCGCCGCCGTAGCACTTTCCACAGGCGTGAATTCGGGAGTGCCCCTCCCTACCTTTATCAATCCGATGTTGCGGATG